>CBFHOD010000058.1:0-12086 GCA_965657365.1 Flavobacteriaceae bacterium | reverse complement strand
ATATTTGGGGGAAAATCAAGAAAATCATTTGGTGAAAAATTTTATCAAAAAAATTGGACCAGGTTCCTCTGCTGCATCGTTAACCATTAACTTGCTTCCAGGCGAGGAACGTCCGAATGAGATTACTTCTTCACTAGTTACAAATAGAATAGAAGAACTTGTTGGACCTATTTTTGGGATAGAGAGTTTAGTATTTGGAAGTGGTGGTAATTTTGGAGGTAGACCTGTTTCTGTATCATTCTTAGGAAACAATATCACTGAACTTAAAGCAGTAAAATCTGAATTAAAAAAACGTCTACAAGACAATACCGCTTTAAAAGATGTTACCGATAATGATCCCTCAGGAATTAAGGAAATACAATTAAAACTTAACGAAAAAGCCTATGCTTTGGGCTTAAATTTAAGAACGGTCATGAGTCAAGTTCGAGCTGGGTTTTTTGGATCTCAAGCTCAACGGTTTCAGCGAGGACAAGATGAAATTCGAGTATGGATTAGATATGACAGAGAAAGAAGATCATCCATCAAAAATTTAGATGACATGCGTATCCTAGTTCCAAACGGAAATCGTGTTCCTCTCAAAGAAATTGCTAGCTATGAGATAAAGCGTGGAGATGTTGCTATTAATCATCTCGAGAGTAGGCGAGAAATTCAAGTTTCAGCAGACATTAAAGATCCAAAGAAAACAAGTTCAACAGATATCATGGATGAAATAAAAAATGATATTATGCCAGAAATCCTAGCAAAGTATCCCACTGTAACTCCATCTTATGAAGGGCAGAACAGAGAACAATCTAAACTTACAGATTCATTAACCCCAATTGGGCTATCTGCTCTTTTGTTAATTTATATTGTAATCGCATTCACATTTAGAAGTTACAGCCAACCTTTATTGTTATTGTTTTTAATTCCTTTCAGTTTACCTGCTGTTGCCTGGGGGCACTGGATTCATGATTATCCAGTAAATATTTTATCGATGCTTGGTATCATTGCTTTGATTGGTATTATGGTAAATGATGGTTTAGTATTAATTGGGAAATTTAATAATAACTTGAGAGAAGGATTATCTTTTGATAATGCTCTGTACGAGGCAGGTCGTGCAAGATTTAGAGCTATTTTTCTTACTTCAATAACCACTGTAGCCGGATTAGCACCTCTAATTTTTGAAGAAAGTAGGCAAGCACAATTTCTAATACCTATGGCTATATCTATTGCATACGGTATTGGTTTTGCTACTGTATTAACCCTTATTGTTTTACCAATATTCCTTTCTTTTAGCAATAATGTAAAAACAACTTTAAAATGGCTTCAGACTGGAAATAAAATCAGTAAAGAAGAGGTAGAACGTGTCACTAGAGAATAAATTAATCAAATGAAAATTAGAAAAATAATCATAGTTTTTTTATCGTTTTATGTGAGCGCTGTTTCTGCTCAAAAAATAGTAACAGTGTCTGAAGCTATTGAATTAGCCCTAGAAAACAATTATGGAATTAAAATTATTTCCAACACTAAAAAAATTGCAAAGAATAATGCTAGTATTTTAAATTCTGGCTACCTGCCAACTGTTACAAGCTCATCAGGTGCTACTTTTAATAAAGATAATATTGAAGCAGAATTTGCAAATGGAGAAACTACACAATTAAATGGCGCTAAAAGTTCTAGATACAACGCTTCTATAAATTTAAATTACACACTATTTGATGGGTTAGGAAGGTATTACAACTATAAGAGGTTAAAAGAGACTTATAAACTATCTGAATTACAGGCTAGAGAGACAATTGAAAATACCATAGCTCAATTATATGCAGTTTATTATAACGTAGCTCAGGTATCAGAGACTGTAGATGTTCTAGAAAGAACGCTTACCGTTTCAAAGGATAGAATTAAAAGAGCCAATTATCAATTTGAATATGGACAAGGGACAATGTTAGATGTATTAAATGCACAGGTTGATGTGAATAATGACAGTATTAACCTTATTAATGCAAAACAACAATTGGTAAATACAAAACGTGATTTAAATGTAGTTTTAGGAAATGTAATTAGCACAGAATTTAATGTAGAAACCTCTATTGATTTTAAATTAGATGTAGATCAAAATGACCTAATTAATAAAATGAAATCAAATAATGTTACGCTGTTACAGCTAGATAAAAATTTGATGATTAATGAATTTATTATCAAAGCTAACAAATCTGGATACTTGCCAAGCATAGGATTAACAGGGGCTTATGGATGGAATAAAGGAAATAACAATGCTGCTTCTTTTGTAGCCGTATCAACCAATACTGGTCTTTCTGGCGGTCTTAATTTAAGTTGGAATTTATTTGATGGTGGTGCTACAGCTACTCGAGTTACTAATGCAAAAATAGATTTAGAAAATAAGGCATTAGAGAAAGAAGCTATGATTATAGATATTGAACGTAATTTCAATAATGCCTGGGATGATTATCAAAATAAATTAGCAATTTTCCAAGTTCAAGAAAACAATATTCTTACCTCCAAGAATAATTTTAGTAGAACACAGGAAAAATATAAACTTGGTCAAGCCACATCTATTGAATTTAGACAAGCTCAATTAAATTTTATCAATTCAGAATTGAATAGGAATCAAGCAAAATATGCTGCAAAAATAGCAGAGTTATTGATGTTGCAAATAAGTGGAGAATTATTAAATATTCAATTTTGATATACTTCTAAAAAACTTAAATCATTAAAAAAAAAGCAACCCTAAGGTTGCTTTTTTTTATTGGTGATGTAATCATACTTATTTGCTTAAATACATCTTACGTTTTGAGTATAGATCGTAAAATTTATCATCTTTTAAACTATCAATAAATAAAATACTTTCTCCTGTACTTTTCATTTCTGGCCCTAAAGTTTTATCTACATTTGGAAACTTGTTAAATGAAAAAACAGGTTGTTTAATTGCATATCCATCCAATTGAGGGTTAAAATTAAAATCCGTTACTTTTTTCTCTCCTAACATTACTTTGGTTGCATAGTTTACATATGGCTCTTTATAGGCTTTTGCAATAAAAGGAACTGTTCTTGAGGCACGTGGATTTGCTTCAATGATATAAACTATATCATCTTTTATTGCAAATTGTATATTAATTAATCCAACAGTATTTAGTTTTGTAGCAATCGTATTGGTATGATCTATAATTTGCTGCATCACCAGATCTCCTAGATTAAAAGCAGGTAAAGTTGCATTTGAATCTCCAGAATGAACACCACAAGGCTCTATATGTTCCATAATACCAATGATATATACATTCCCGTCAGCATCACAAATGGCATCTGCTTCAGCTTCTATAGCACCATCTAAATAATGATCTAAAAGTAGTTTATTATTTGGTATTTTGCGTAATAGATCTACTACATGCTCTACTAAATCTTCTTTGTTAATTACTATTTTCATTCCTTGCCCCCCTAATACGTAGGAAGGTCTGACTAAGATTGGAAAATCTAATTCATCTGCTAAAGCTAGGGCTTGATCTGCAGATTCTGCAACACCAAATTCTGGAAAAGGAATGTTATTTTCTTTTAACAAAGTAGAGAAACTTCCTCTGTCCTCTGCCAAGTCTAAAGATTCAAAACTAGTTCCTATAATCTTAACACCATATTTAGTAAGTTTTTCAGCTAATTTAAGAGCTGTTTGACCTCCCAACTGAACAATAACTCCCTCAGGTTTTTCGTGTCTAATAATATCATAAATATGTTCCCAAAAAACAGGTTCAAAATATAATTTATCAGCTGTATCAAAATCTGTTGAAACAGTTTCTGGATTACAGTTTATCATAATGGTTTCATAGCCGCATTCTGCAGCCGCTAAAACCCCGTGAACACAACAGTAATCAAACTCTATTCCTTGCCCTATCCTATTAGGACCAGATCCTAAAACAACTATTTTCTTTTTATCAGTAACAATACTTTCATTGTGAACATATACTTCACCAGAAGCTGTTTCAAAAGCATTCTCAAAAGTAGAATAATAATAAGGGGTTTTGGCTGTAAATTCTGCTGCACAAGTATCTACTAATTTGTATACTCTTTGAACGTTAAGTTCTTCTCTTTTTTTGTATACTTGACTCTCCAAACAACCTAACATATGTGCAATCTGACGGTCTCCATATCCCTTTTGCTTAGCTTCCAATAATAATTCTTTATTTAAAGTGTCTATAGTGTAGGTAGATATTTCTTTTTCAAGCTGAAATAACTCTTCATACTGTTTAAGATACCACATATCAATTTTTGTGATTTCATAAATTTGACTTAATGGAATTCCTAGAGCTATGGCATCATAAATAACGAAAACACGATCCCAAGAAGCATTGGTTAACTTGTCTATAATTTGATTGTAATCTTTATATCCTTTTCCGTCAGCACCTAACCCATTTCTTTTGATTTCCAAAGATTGTGTTGCTTTGTGAAGTGCTTCTTGAAAAGATCTACCGATCCCCATTACTTCTCCAACAGCTTTCATTTGAAGCCCTAAAGTTCTATCAGATCCTTCAAATTTATCAAAATTCCATCGTGGTATTTTTACAATAACATAATCTAAAGTAGGTTCAAATAAAGCTGATGTAGATTTAGTAATTTGATTATCTAATTCATCTAAAGTATACCCTATAGCTAGTTTAGTAGCTATTTTTGCGATTGGATAACCCGTAGCTTTACTTGCTAAAGCAGAAGAGCGTGAAACACGTGGATTAATTTCTATGGCAATAATCTCCTCTTTTTCATCTGGAGATACGGCAAATTGAACATTACAACCCCCTTCAAAATCTCCGATACTTCGCATCATTTTAATAGACATATCTCGCATTTTCTGATACGTTTTATCAGAAAGGGTCATAGCAGGTGCCACTGTAATAGAATCTCCAGTGTGAATCCCCATAGGATCCATATTTTCAATTGAACAGATAATAACTACATTATCGTTCTTATCTCTTAATAATTCTAATTCATATTCTTTCCACCCCATCATTGCTTTGTCAATCATTACCTCATGAATGGGTGAAATTTCAAGTCCTCTTCGTAATAACTTATCAAAATCTTCCTCTTCATAAACAATTGCAGCTCCAGCACCTCCAAGTGTATATGAAGCTCTAATACACAATGGAAAACCGAATTCTTGAGCAATTTCCTTTCCCTTAAGAAAAGAAGTAGCTGTAGCTTGAGGAGCCATTCCAACACCTATCTTGAGCATTAATTCTCTAAATTTCTCTCGATCTTCTGTAATATTTATGGCGTCAATATCTACGCCTATTAATTTAACTTGATAATCTTCCCATATACCTTTCTCATCTGCTTCTATACAAAGATTTAATGCTGTTTGACCTCCCATAGTTGGTAATACAGCATCAATTTGAGGGTGTTCATTGAGTATTTTTAAAATAGACTTGGTTGTCAATGGCAATAAATATACATGATCAGCCATTGAAGGATCGGTCATGATAGTTGCCGGATTAGAATTTATTAATATCGTTTCAATTCCATCTTCCCTTAAAGATCTAAGAGATTGTGATCCTGAATAATCAAACTCACAAGCTTGACCAATTACAATTGGACCTGAACCGATGATTAAAATAGATTTTAAATTCTCTTTTTTTGGCATGATTCTGTTTTTGTGTTTTTTTCTGTTTGTAAAAATACTTTTATAGAAGGTATAAAAAAAGGTGTTACTTAAAAAAGCAACACCTATATTATTAACATATTGTTAATCATTATTTTTTTGGTCTAGATTCTGATGAAACAGATAGTTTTTTTCTTCCCTTGGCTCTTCTACGAGCTAATACTTTTCTACCATTAGCAGAAGCCATTCTTTCCATGAAACCATGTTTGTTTCTTCTCTTTCTCTTTGATGGCTGAAACGTTCTTTTCGGCATTGTCTATATTTTTAAAAGTATTATTATTTTTGATTATTCATTAACGATTTTCGCCTCGCTAAAAGCGTGCGCAAATATACAACTGTTTTTATTTTTGACAAATACTAAGTCTAAAAAAATTAAAAATAATTTTAATCTTCATAATTATACCATTTTGTTACTTATTTTTTAGTGTTTTTGTTTGTGAGAAAAACAAGAGTTAGTACTTTTGCTCAAACCTAAGAAAAACATGAGCAATACCAAATACGTTTTCGTAACAGGAGGCGTAACTTCTTCGCTTGGAAAAGGAATCATCGCTGCATCTCTAGCAAAACTCTTACAAGTACGAGGATTTTCTGTGACCATACAAAAATTAGATCCCTACATAAATATAGACCCAGGGACTTTAAATCCATATGAACATGGTGAATGCTATGTTACTGATGATGGAGCCGAAACAGATTTAGACTTGGGCCATTATGAACGATTTTTAAATATTCCTACTTCACAAGCTAATAACGTAACCACAGGAAGAATTTACCAATCTGTTATTGAAAAAGAAAGGAAAGGAGAATTTTTAGGTAAGACTGTTCAAGTAATTCCACATATCACCGATGAAATTAAACATCGCATAAAAATCTTAGGCAACACTGGAGATTTTGATATTGTCATTACAGAGATAGGGGGAACAGTTGGAGATATTGAATCATTACCATATGTAGAATCTGTTCGCCAATTATTATGGGAACTTGGAAAAGAAAATGCAATTGTTATTCATTTAACGTTGATTCCTTATCTAGCTGCAGCTGGTGAGCTTAAAACTAAACCAACACAGCACTCTGTGAAAACATTAATGCAGAGTGGAATAAACCCTGATGTATTGGTTTGTAGAACAGAACATGAAATTTCTGATGATATTAAAAGAAAACTTGCATTATTTTGTAATGTAAAGACAGAGGATGTAATTCAATCTATAGATGCATCAACAATATACGATGTCCCTAATTTAATGTTTGAAGAAGGACTAGATACTGTTGTCTTAAATAAACTACAACTTTGTTCTGAAAAACAACCACAATTAACGGCTTGGAATAATTTCTTAGATAAATATAAAAATCCAAAATCTAGTGTAGAAATAGGTTTAATAGGTAAATATGTAGAATTACAGGATTCTTACAAATCAATCTCAGAAGCACTAAATCATGCAAGTGCTTCAAATGAAACTAAAGTAAACGTTCGATGGATTCATTCTGAAGATCTGACATCGGGTAATATTGCTGAACACCTTAAAGGCTTGAATGGTATTTTAGTAGCTCCTGGTTTTGGTGATCGAGGTATTGAAGGAAAAATTAAAGCAGTACAGTATGCAAGAGAAAATAATATTCCTTTTTTTGGAATTTGCTTGGGAATGCAAATGGCGGTCGTGGAGTTTTCCAGAAATGTTCTTGGGTATCAAGAGGCAAGTTCAACTGAAATGGATGAAAACTGTACTCATCCTGTAATTAACCTAATGGAAGACCAAAAAGATGTCACAAAAAAAGGAGGTACTATGCGATTAGGAGCTTGGGATTGCGAAATTTCCAAAGAATCTAATGTATTTAAAGCCTACAATAAAACAATGATCAGTGAACGTCACAGACATCGTTATGAATTTAATAATGAATATTTAGAGCAATTGAGAGCCAACGGTATGAAAACAACTGGAGTAAATCCGAAAACTAAATTGGTTGAAATCGTTGAAATTTCCAATCATCCATGGTTTGTAGGTGTACAATACCATCCAGAATATAAAAGTACAGTATTAAACCCCCATCCATTATTTGTTGATTTTGTAAAAGCTAGTTTACAACATTCTAAATAACGGAATACTGTTTGCACTATGTATAATAATTAATTATAATATTGATATTCCTGTAATAAGGAGGTATTTTACTACATTTGTCATCGCTTTTTAAAATATATAGAAAGCAAAAATGACAACTTGACATTTTTAAAATATGGAAGAAAAAAAATTTGATGTTAATTCATTTATTGGAATGATTCTTATTGGTGGAATTCTACTTTGGTGGATGAATTCTTCACAACCAGAGATTACTCCAAATACAGAAACTACGACTGAACAAATAGTTAATTCTGACGCTATAGCATCTCAAAATAATGCAACTAGTTTGCCACCCGTTATAAATGACTCTCTTAAACAAGTTGAAATTCAGAATCAATTAGGTGCTTTTGCTTATAGTGTAGTTAACAGTTCCGAAGGAACTACCACATTAGAAAATGAGGTATTACTTCTTAAAATAAACAATAAGGGAGGGCAAATAACTGAAGCACTTATAAAAGGGTTTCAAACCTATGATTCATTGCCTTTACACATGATTAAAGACAATAATGCGAGCTTTAATATAAATTTTGGAACCACAGACAATAGAATATTAAACACTAAAGATTTATTTTTTGAGCCAACATTTTCAAATAATGGTACATCTCAGGTGCTCTCAATGAAATTGAAGGTCTCAGACAATCAGTTTTTAGAATATAGATATGAAATGACCGAGGATTATATGGTAAACTTTGCTGTAAGATCACAAGGATTAAATTCTGTAATTAATTCTTCTAACACCATCAACTTAGATTGGTCTCTAAAAGGATATCGTCATGAGAAGAGTTTAAGTACAGAAAACACTATGTACTCATATTATTATTACAAATCTGAAGACGAGGTAGACTATTTAGCTAGTGAAGATAATGATGTGGTCAATGATGTAGATTGGGTTTCTTATAAACAACATTTTTTCTCTTCTATATTAGTATCAGATACTCCATTTAACAATGCAGATTTAACATCTCAAGATTTAGTAAAAGACGAGCAAATTGATAGTGTATTTACTAAGAGATATAGTTTAAAAACTCCTTTAGAATTAACTAATGGTGAATTAAACTATAATATGAAGTGGTATTATGGGCCATCTGATTATACAAAATTATCAAAGTATGAAGGGACTAATCTAAATGAAACTGCTGATCTAGGTTGGGGTATTTTTGGAACCATAAACCGTTGGATCTTCATTCCAATATTTGGAATGCTAGAGGGTTTTATAGGAAATTATGGTCTTATTATTATTTTGTTAACCATTGTAGTTAGAATTATCATGTCCCCGCTTGTATACAAATCCTATGTTTCAAGCGCAAAAATGAAAGTAATTCGTCCAGAATTAAATGCATTAAATGAAAAATATCCTGGGAAAGAAAATGCTATGAAACGTCAACAGGAAACTATGGCGGTTCAACGAAAAGCTGGTGTAAGTATGTTGTCTGGTTGTATCCCTGCACTACTACAAATGCCTGTATTCTTTGCATTATTTAAATTTTTTCCTTCCAATATAGCATTAAGAGGCAAAAGCTTTTTATGGGCTGACGATTTATCATCCTATGATACTATTTTTAACTTACCTTTTCCCATACCATTATATGGAGACCATGTTAGTTTATTTCCAATATTAGCTTCAATTGCAATCTTCTTTTACATGAAAATGAACCAGAGCCAGCAAGCAAATATGCAAGCACCTGCACAGGAAGGAATGCCAGATATGGGTAAAATGATGAAGTATATGATCTACTTCTCTCCTATTATGATGTTATTTTTCTTTAACAATTATGCTAGTAGTTTAAGTTTATACTATTTTGTTTCTAACCTTCTTACGATTACAATTATGTTAGTAATTAAAAACTATGTAATTGATGAGGATAAAATTCATGCTCAAATAGAGGAAAACAAGAAAAAACCAGAGAAACAAAAGAGCAAGTTTAGACAACGTTTAGACAGTGCAATGAAGCAGGCTCAAGAACAACAAGCCAAAAGAAAATAAATCACTCACGTCAACAATTAAAAAACCCGAACTGAATTAGTTTCGGGTTTTTTGTTTTTAAATACGTTTTTTAACTATGTGGACTTTAGCTTTCCATAATACAATATATATCCATAACAAAATAGGGTTAAAATAAAGGCAGTTTTGAATCCAAAATTATCAATCAGACCTCCAAATACAAAAGGAATAATAGCACCACCTACTATAGCCATACACAATATACCTGATGCTTGGGCTTTTAAATCTCCTAAACCTTCTAAGGTTAAGGTAAAAATTGTTGGAAACATAATAGAATTAAATAATCCAACAGCCAAAATAGACCACATAGATAGTAATCCTTGTGTAGTAATGGAAACAGCTATCATTACAATGGCTAACAACGCAAAAATACTTAACACTCTACCTGCTGGTATTATTTTTGTTAAATAAGCGCCAATAAAACGACCAATCATGGCACCACCCCAATAGAAAATAATAAAAATCCCTAATAAAGATTTAGGATCTGAATTTGAAAAAGTTTTATTGAACGTACTTGCTATGCTATTTGCAATTCGCATCATCATTTCATTATCGGCTACAATAACTGCTAAATTCATATCATTAAAATAGTTTACTAAAAAACTACCAATAGCAACCTCTGCTCCTACATACACAAAAATACCTAAAGCTCCCATCAGCATCAACTTATTCCTTAATAAGGATAAATACCCTCCTTTAGGGCTTTCTTGCATTACTTTTGGCAATTTTATAAATGCAAATACAATTGCCAATACTCCAATAAATGAGGCTATAAGTAGGAATGGTGTTTGAACTGTCGCTGCTTCTGCAGCATAATAATCTGCTTTCTCTATTGCAGTTAATACATTAATTTCTTCTGAAGTCTTCACAGAATCACTCAATAAAAATAAAGCGCCTACAACAGGAGCTATGGTTGTTCCAAGAGAATTAAAAGCCTGTGATAAATTTAATCTACTAGAAGCGCCCTCTTCAGATCCTAATAAAGCAACATAAGGGTTCGCAGCTACTTGTAAAACGGTAATACCACCAGCGAGTGTAAAATACCCAACTAAGAAAATAGTAAAGTTTCTGTATTCTGCTGCGGGATAAAAAAACAAACAGCCTATAGCCATAACCACTAATCCTAAAACAATTCCTTTTCTATATCCAATCTTAGATAAAATTGCTCCAGCAGGAACGGAAACCACAAAAAAAGCTGTAAAAAATGCAAACTGAACCAATACTGTTTTGGCATATGACATTTCAAAAACATCTTTTAGCCTTGGCACTAAGCTGTCTACCAATACGGTAATAAAGCCCCAAAGAAAAAATAGGGTAGTTAAAAAAATAAGTGCACTTCTATATGATTTATTTGTTGACATAATTAAACTTTATTAAAAAATAATGACTCATAATTTTTATTTTCCTCTTGCTTATAAACATTGTAATTAAAAAATTCGTGAATGCAATAGGCTCCAGTTTCTCCTTTTTTATTCAAAGCAATGAATCCTACTTGAAAATCTTTATACCGATCCCCTGATTTCTTTACGACCCTTCTCACTGCCTCTTCACAAGCATCTTGTGGTGTTTTTCCTTGACGCATGAGTTCAACGATTAAAAAACTACCTACTGTTTTTAGTACCTCTTCTCCCATACCTGTAGCGGTGGCACCTCCTACTTCATTATCTATAAATAAGCCTGAACCAATAATAGGTGAATCTCCTACTCTACCAGCCATTTTATAGGAAAGACCACTTGTGGTACAAGCACCCGAAATATCTCCGTTATGATCAATAGCTAACATTCCTATGGTGTCATGATTTTCTATATTAATGACAGGTTTATAGTCTGAAGTTTCTTTCCATTTTTCCCAAGCCTTTTTTGAGGATTCAGTTAATAAATTCTCTTTTTTAAACCCTAGATCATAACCAAAATTTTCAGCTCCTTTACCAGCCAATATCACATGGGGTGTTTCCTCCATAACTTTTCTGGCTAGAGAAATTACATGTGTAATGTTTTGCACACACATCACTGCTCCATAATTTCCATCTTTATCCATAATGCAAGCGTCTAGGGTCACATTACCGTCTCGATCTGGTGCTCCTCCTTTTCCAACAGAGGAATTTTTAACATCTGCCTCCTCTATCATACATCCCTGCTCTACAGCATCTAAAGAACTACCATTATTTTGAAGAACTTCCCACGCTTTAGCTGTTGCATTTGGCACATTCCACGTAGCGATTACTATGGGTTCTACACTAGTTGAATTGACAATACTACTAACGTTGTTTTTTTCTTTATCTGTATTGCATGCAACTACAGAAGCTGATGCAACTACCCCGAAAGTAGACAA
>CBFHOD010000057.1:0-12624 GCA_965657365.1 Flavobacteriaceae bacterium | reverse complement strand
GAGCCAATAATAGACCCAAATACAAATTAATTACCATGAGTAACTATCACATTAAACACCTCGAAGAATATTATCAAGTGTATAGAAAGTCTGTTCGTGAACCCGAAAGTTTTTGGGAAGAAATAGCAGAAGAACATTTTTTATGGAGAAAAAAGTGGGATGCTGTATTAGATTGGGATTTTTCAACACCAGAAATTTCATGGTTTAAAGGAGCTAAATTAAATATTACAGAGAATTGTATTGATAGGCATCTAACAACTCGAGGAAATAAAACAGCCATTTTATTTGAACCTAATCATCCAGATGAAGTTGCCGAACATATAAGCTATAATGAACTTTATAAACGCGTTAACAAATTTGCAAATGTTTTAAAAGAACAAGGCATAAAAAAAGGAGATAGAGTTTGTATTTATGTTCCTATGATTCCAGAATTGGCTATTTCTGTTTTGGCATGTGCTAGAATTGGCGCCATTCATTCTGTTGTATTTGCTGGTTTTTCAGCTGCAGCTTTAGCCACTAGAATTAACGATTCAGATTGTAAAATGGTGATTACTTCAGATGGGTCTTATAGAGGTTCAAAAACCATTGACTTAAAAGGGATTGTAGATGAAGCCCTAGAAAGTTGCTCGTGTGTAGAAACGGTATTAGTTGCCAAAAGAATAAAAACTGAGATTTACATGAAAGCTGGTCGAGATCAATGGTTAGCACCATTGTTAGCGAAAGCGTCTGATGTCTGTGCTCCAGAAATAATGGATGCGGAAGACCCATTATTTATTCTATATACCTCAGGGTCTACAGGGATGCCTAAAGGAATGGTGCATACCACTGCTGGATATATGGTATACACTGCTTATACGTTTAAAAATGCATTTCAGTATAAAGAAAATGATGTGTATTGGTGTACCGCTGATATTGGGTGGATTACAGGACACAGCTATATTGTATATGGTCCATTGGCAAATGGTGCCACTACAGTGATGTTTGAAGGAGTTCCAAGTTATCCAGATTATGGGCGTTTTTGGGACATTGTTCAAAAGCATAAAGTCAATCAGTTTTACACAGCGCCAACTGCTATTAGAGCGCTAGCAAAACAAGGCACTGGTTTTATTGATCATTATGATTTATCGTCATTAAAAGTTTTAGGGTCTGTTGGGGAACCTATCAACGAAGAAGCTTGGCATTGGTACAATGAAAATATTGGTAAAAAGAAAAGCCCTATTATCGATTCTTGGTGGCAAACAGAAACAGGAGGAATAATGATTTCTCCGATACCCTATGTAACTCCAACGAAGCCAACCTATGCAACCTTGCCATTTATAGGCATTCAACCCGTATTGATGGATGAAAATGGAAATGAATTGAAAGGAAATCAAGTAGAGGGTCGTTTATGTATTAAATTTCCTTGGCCTAGTATTGCTAGAACCATATGGGGAAATCATCAACGATACAAAGACACTTATTTTTCAGCATTTGATGACAAATATTTTACCGGAGATGGGGCGCTAAGAGATGAAGTCGGGTATTATAGAATTACTGGTAGAGTAGATGATGTAATCATTGTATCTGGTCATAACTTAGGAACTGCACCTATAGAAGATGCCATTAATGAACATCCTGCAGTTGCAGAATCTGCCATTGTTGGTTTTCCGCACGATATTAAAGGAAGTGCTTTGTATGGATATATTACATTAAAAGACACAGGTGAAACTAGAAACCATGACAACTTAAGAACTGAAATCAATCAATTAATCACAGATAGAATAGGTCCAATAGCCAAACTTGACAAAATGCAATTTACCAATGGGTTGCCTAAAACACGTTCTGGTAAAATTATGAGAAGGATTTTGAGAAAAATTGCTTGTAATGAAACTGATAATTTGGGAGATACTAGTACCTTATTAAATCAAGAAGTTGTTCAAGAGATAGTTGATAACGCACTCTCATAAATTACAATTGAATGGACATCACTTTTGAAATTTGGACCAAAATAACTTCCACCATACTGTTTAGATACTTTTCATTTGCGAGTGTAAGCTTTTTTCTATTTTATGTAATCTTAAAAAAACCACTTTGGTACAGAAAGATTCAGAAGAAGATTCCAAAATTAACAGATTATAAAAGAGATATTTTTTGGTCTTTAATGACCATTACCATCTTTGCAACTGTTATTATTTTTACGTTTGTTAAATTTAATCACCTCACAAATACGTATAAGAACATTGATGAATATGGGTACCCTTATTTAATCTTCTCATTTTTTTGGATGCTCATCATTCACGATACTTGGTTTTATTGGTGGCATAGGATTATGCATCACCCAATAATATTCAAACACGTTCATTTAGTGCATCATAAATCTACCAATCCATCACCCTGGACAGCTTATGCTTTTCATCCTTTTGAAGCAATTATTGAAGTAGGAATTCATCCTTTTTTAGCATTTACAATCCCTTTATATGCTCCAGCTCTTGGAATGTTTTTTCTTTTTCAGATTTTGTATAATGTATATGGTCACTTAGGGTTTGAAATTTACCCTAAAGGATTTCAGAAACATTGGCTCGGTAAATGGATTAATACATCCGTAGCTCATAATCTACATCATAAGAAATTTGAGGGAAATTATGGATTGTATTTACTTTTTTGGGACAGAATAATGGGGACGCTAAGAAAAGATTATGATGAAACTTTTGAATCAACAACAGAAGTTTATTAACTAAAGATTAAAATAAAGGTAACCTATATTTTAAGAGGGTGCAGGATTAAAATAATACAGTAAAAAAAGTATATCTTCGAAGGAATGAGTATTTCTAAATATATTAAAATTTTAAGGGTATTATTTTTAATGAGTTGTATTGTTGGATGTAATTCTAATAACAAAAACACTAATCTACTTCATAAAATTTTACTGGATAGCAAAGAACCAATTATTAAAAAAGTACTTTCAGACTTAAACACCCATGAAGTACAGATTTTATTCACTAGAATTCATAGAAATTCTTCAGGAGAGCCAAAGTTTGAAAGCCATACTTTTCAAGTAAATTCAGATCAATATTTTTACCCAGCAAGTACTATAAAACTTCCTGTGGCAATTCTTGCACTCCAGAAAATAAGAAAACTTCAATCACAAGGAATACCAATTACACCAGATACACCCTTTACGGTTTTATTCAGTAAAAATGTGATTAAGAAAACTGATTCTACGCATCCAAAAAACAAATTGACAATTGCTCATTTGATCAAAAAGATTTTTTTAGTTAGTGACAATACCGCATACAATTACTTATTTGATTTTATAGGCAGAGATGATGCAAATAATGCTATTCATAACATAGGTATTACTAATTTTAATTTGTCACATAAGTTTTCAGATGCTGAGAATAAGACCAGTCCTCCTCGTTTTATTTTTTTCAATCAAAAGGGAGACACTATCTATAATCAGGTCCCTAATACATCTGACCAAAAAATAAAGAATACGAATTTAGATGGAGTTATGAAAGGCAAAGGGTATGTAAAAGATGGAACTATAATTAATGAGCCTATGGATTTTTCTGAAAAAAATTATGCCTCAATAGCAGCATTACATCAAATTCTTGAGCGAATAATTTTTCCAAAAAAATTTAGCGAAAATGAACAATTTAACATTGAACAAGAAGATTATTTATTTTTAAGATATTGGATGAGTAGAACTCCAAATGAGGTAGCTATTCCGTTTTATGACAGGGGAACTTTCTTTGACAGCTATGGCAAATTCTTTATTTATGGTGATAAAAAAGGGATGATGACAACTAATACAAGAATCTATAATAAAGTTGGCTTAGCCTATGGAACCTCCACAGATGTGGCCTATGTGAAAGATAGAAATGGTGTGGAGTTTTTTTTAACAGCTACAATTCTAACAAATAAGAATGAAATTTTTAATGACAATCAATACGAGTATGATCAATTAGGAATTCCTTTTTTAGCCGCCTTAGGTAGAGAAATATATCAATTTGAATATAATCCTCTATGAGTTATATTTTTAAGTTTTACATTTTTCACGTCCAAAAGAAATAACTATCTTTAAAATAAATATATTATCATGAAGCAATCATTTCTTCTAATTTTTATCACTATGACTTTACTCTTTGGGTGTAAAGATTCTAAAAATAATTCAGATAAGACGATAGAAAAACAAACAGATAATGTTGAATCATCAACAGACTGGATTGTTTTATTTGATGGTACTTCACTCGACGGATGGAGGGCCTATAATGGCAATAGCTTACCACCTGGCTGGAGTATTAAGGATAAGGCAATGGTATTTAGTTCTGATATGATACAAGAAAGTGATTACGATTACAAAGGAAGTAAGGATATAATTTATGCTGCTGAGGAATTTGAGAATTTTGAGTTTTATGTTGAATGGAAAATCCCACCTGGGGGAAATAGTGGGATTTTTTATCACGCTAAAGAAGGCTATCCCGGGCTTCCAGTTGTAGCTCCAGAATACCAAATTATTGACGATGAAAACTATACTAAATTTCATGATATAAAAGAGTATAATGAGAGTATTGGAATTACAAAAAACCCTCAAGAACTTCAATTAATTCAATCTACAGGAGCAGATTATGCAATGTATGAACCCATAAAAAGTAAAGTTTTAAATCCTGCAGGTGAGTGGAATTCTACTAAGATTCTTTTTACATTAAAAAAAGTAGAGTATTTTTTAAACGATAAAAAACTTTTAGAATTTGTTCCTTGGTCCGAGGATTGGAATTCCAAAAAACAATCTGGTAAGTGGAATCTTGCTCCAGATTATGGAATTTATAAAAAAGGCTTTATAGGCTTTCAAGACCATGGAAGTTCATTGTCTTTCAGAAATATTAAAATAAAAAAACTTTAAAATGGATAAAAGAACCTTTTTAAAAACATCAGGATTAGCTTTGGGGGGTGCCCTGATTTCTTCCTCGCTATGGTCTTGTAAGGATAAGAGTACAAACAAAAATATTAGAACAGCTCATATAGGAGTCGGCAATATGGGATTGGAAGATTTGAAAGCAATTGCGTCACATTCCAATGTAAAAGTCAGTTTTTTATGTGATGTTGATTCAAAATATTTAAAAAGTGCTCACGAATTGTTTCCAGCAGCAAAAATTTATACTGATTACCGTGAAATGTTACAAAAAGAAAAATCAAATATTGATGCGGTTATTATCTCTGCACCTGATCATACCCATGCTCCTGCTTCATTATTAGCCATGGAGTATGATAAAAACATATATTGTCAAAAGCCTCTGTCACATTATGTAAGTGAATCAAGGGAAATGCGAAAAATAGCAAATAATAAAGGTCTGATTACTCAAATGGGAATTCAGGTTCATTCATTTTATGATTATAAATTAGCTACAATGCTTATTCAAGGAGGCTTAATTGGTAAAGTTAGTAAAGTAATAGCATGGTCTAATAAGAATTGGGGATTTAATGGACCGAAACCTGAAGGTAATGATCCTATTCCAAAAAATTTGGATTGGAATTTGTGGCTAGGAACTTCAAAAGAAATAGAATACAAAGATGGTTATTATCACCCTGGGAATTGGAGAAAATTACTAGATTATGGATGTGCTACATTAGGGGATATGGGAGTCCACATATTTGATACTCCATACAAAGCCCTACAATTAGATGTCCCTGTAAAAATTAAAAACTCTTGTTCTAATTCGACTGGCTATGGATATCCTGAGAGAAATATTGTTCATTACTTTTTTGATGGAACTGAGTATACTACAAATCAATTTGAGTGGATTTGGTATGATGGAACAGAGGGGCCTGAAACATTAAATGAACTTAATTTACCAAATAGTGATATCCTTCCTGAACAAGGAGCTATGTTTATTGGAGAAAATGGTAAACGACTTCTTCTTCCTCATTTTATGGAATTACCAATATTAATTGAACAACAAGTCTATGTAGAATATGATATTAAAGATTTTGACCCAACAAATGAATTAGGTACTCCAATTAGAGATTATTCGTCCGAGTCGTCAAAGCATTATCATGAATTTATTGACTCCTGTCTCGGAGTTTCTGATTGTTCAGCTTCTTTTGATTATGCATCTCGATTAACAGAAACTATATTATTGGGTGTTATAGCTGGAAGATTTCCCAATCAAATGCTTCACTATGACAAGAAAAATTCTAAATTTGAAGAAGCTGAAGCAAATCTGTTTTTAACAGGGGATTATCGAAATTTTTAGTGTTTTACTCTATCTGTAAATTAGTATCAGATAACCCTACTGTATTTTCATAGGACTTTTATTTCAATGGAAAGAAATACAAATTCTACAATGGTATAAGAATTAAAAAAATTAGATTAAACTCAATCTATTAAAAATAAAAAACCTATTTACTATATTTCTGTTATGAAAAAAACAAGATTTTATCTAGTCAAGCTTCCTGTTATATCCATCACAATATTCTTTTTTTGTTGTGTAATTGCTGCATTAATTTATCCAGGCTCACATAAAGAAATTATTGGCTATCAATCAGATTACTATTCTTTTACTCATAATTTCCTCAGTGAGCTTGGAAGCTTTAAAACAAATACAGACGAAACCAACGTTGCTATTATTCAAAAAGACAACACCCTTTCCATGCTTTTATTTAATGGGAGTTTAATTTTAATTGGGGCAACTTTAATGCTATTTTACTACAATTTTAAAAACGTGTTTTCTTTCATTGAAGACTCAAGTAAGTCCATACTTTATTCTAAAATTACCATGCCTGTAGGCTTGATGGCAGGTTTTTTTTATGCCGGAGTTGGTCTCGTTCCTCATGATCTTCACTTTGGGGCTCATGTGTTTTTTGCAAATTCTGCCTTTCTAATACTTTTCTTCCTGTGCATTCTTCATAGCATTACAGTTTACCATTCTAAATTCCTCAGTAATTCCTATGTTATAGGCTATGTAGCCTTTTGTATCGTGCTATTTATTTATTTGAGAATTATATTTTTTGGACCTCAGATTGGTCCTGGGAAAACATACAGCGAAGCAGATCTTATGCTACAAGTAATCGCTCAAAAGTCAATTGTACTCACATTTATGGCTGCCATACTTCACCAAGTTTATGGATTTAATGTACTCCTGAATAAAAAAAACTAAAAACTTTTCTTTGTTAAGTCTATTGTATTGTAACTATGAAGTAGAAGAGAAACTATTCTTTTAAAGGCATAAATATTTCTGCCTCCCATTGTAACTCATCACCTCCAAAATTTGGATTGCTATAAAAAACTTCCAAAGGTTTTTTATCTATCACTATGTCATTATTCTCTGCATAATCCAATAACGCATACCAAGCTCTATCAGAGGTAATATAGTTTCCATTATAGGTGGCTTTTAAAGCTTTTACTGCATTATATTGTTTATACTGAATACGGCGGTCTATTGGGAGAGAATCACTTTTTATGACAGGAAAACAAAAATCATAAGCAATACTATCATTTTGTGTATTCCAATGGGTTATTTCAACAAAAGGTGTTCCATTCATTTCAATATTTTCAGCTGAAAGTACACTGGTTAATAAAGAATAGTTTTGCATCATTCCTCTTGCTTTTTCAATTTGCAAGCCTTTCATTGAAATATAAGCAGCATAGGTAGATCTTGTAGTATCTTTTCCAACTACTGTTACCCTAATTTTTTTTAAATGTTCTTTGAGTTTAGCTATAAAGTCTGTTACAGTATGTTCTATTCTTTTTTCAAAATCTGTAGTCCCAAAAGGTATAGAAATTCTATTAGCAAAACTGTGTTCTTTATCAGTTACGTAGACATTTACTTTAGAAATAGAATCATTTACTGAGCTTATAGACCAATCATAATTGAAGGTCGAGTCTTTAACTATAATCTGCTGTGTTAAGTTTTTAAGGTTTTCTTGTTGAATAGGACTTGAGTTTTCTAAACTTGTATTCCAAAGTTTGATAGATTGATTAATAGTCCCTGCAGATGTTTTTACTTTAAAAGTCACTAAATAATCGTAGGGTTTTATGATGAGATACCAGAGTAAAAAACCCCCTAATATAAATCCTATAATAGCGCTTATTTTTTTCATTTATTATTATATTATTACAAAAAACAAGATGAATAGTTATATTCTAGTTATTCAACATTGTTAATTTTTCAGTAACCAATTCTCCAATCTTTCGGCCCTGTCCTACACCAACCTCAACTGCAGCTTTGTAATGAATTCCTCCATACATTCTACTGATGGCAGCCTCGTCTGCAGCTACTTTAAAAGAAGAGAACGATCGAATTGGTAAACCATAGGGCACCTCTGTATCGTCTTCAAAGCTAAAATTATCCCCAAAAATAGAGGTAAGTACTATTGAAGCAGCCCCAGAAACAACAGAATGACCACTTGTATATTCTGGAAAGGGTGGGGTTTGTAAAATAGGCTTCCATTCATCATCAAAATAGGTATTTATTAATGTCTCTGGACGCACCAAATTACTTCTATATTTTTCATCCCAACAACTGATAAAAGCATCTGCTATGGCTATAGATGTTTTTGTATAAGCAAAGACAGTCCTAGTAAAATCTGCTTTGGCTTTTTTAGCTGCAATTTTTGTGATCCCAATCCAATGGGCTCCTGGAGTTATTTTTTTTACAGCAAACATTAAATGTCCTCGAGTTACTGAAACATAAGGGTTACAATCCCAAAATTGTGCAATAGCAATTTCTTCTGAAGCGTCACCTTTTTTTGTGATTTCTAAACTGACATCATAAACCTCTTTTAATTCTTTATAAAAATCAGAGTTTTTATTCATTGAAAATTTTGGGGGAGGAATAGGTTTAAATTGAGCTGCTGAGTCTAAAACAAAAGAACGAATTTTATTCCAATGTGGCTCTAAACCATCCATATATGAGGGAGGTGTTGGCTGCCATCTTCCTTCATCTTCAGAATCTACACTAAATTTTGGCATCGTTCTAGTCTGTGCATAATTATCTTTATTCATCCAATCTGATATATATGCTGCAACCTCCAAACCGTATGCTTTTGATTCCTTAAATTCTTTGGGGTTTTTAGCTTCCCAAACACTGTATAAGCTATCTCTGTGCGTTTCTATTTTAGCCTCAGAAAAAATTAGTTTTTTGCTTAGATGTATATGTGCAATTAAGGCAGCAAGTGGATAATTTATACTCTTTGATTCATTTGGAGATGGAATAGCTCCTAAATGTTTAATCTGATTTTTTAGAGAAAAATAAGTCGTGTCATTCTGAGCTAAAATTTCATAGGCTGCTATATTTGGATAAG
Organism: Flavobacteriaceae bacterium; assembly: GCA_965657365.1. Lineage (GTDB taxonomy): Bacteria > Bacteroidota > Bacteroidia > Flavobacteriales > Flavobacteriaceae > Polaribacter. The sequence goes on along the minus strand of CBFHOD010000057.1, from coordinate 3,342 downwards.
CAAAAACTCTACTTGCCACTGGTGGTGAAAATATATCATGAATCATAACCTCAACTACCTCGTCAATTACCGAATGAAAATGATCTGTGGTAACTTCTATGGGTTCAGAACGCTCTGTACAAGAAAACAATCCCATAACAATTGTTGTTACTATTATATATAATTTGAACTGTTTCATAAGCATTATTTAATTAATTGATATACTTGGGCGCTATCATTATTAATAGTGGCCAATAGATATAACTTATTTTTAACTTTAATACTATTTAATTTCTTTACTACTTTTTGGCTAAAATCAAGTCCAACTTTATTTCCTAAAATAATGTTTTCTTCATTAAAGATTAATGCCCCTGGGAAAGAATCAAATCTTCCATGATATGGACTCACACCAAAATAATTTCCTGCTACTAAAACTTCATTTTCTCCATTAGCATCAAAATCAAATTCTAAAAATGCTGAAATAGGGGAAACTTGTAACTCATTTTTAAAAGGCACAAATGTAAATATATTATTATCATTTTTTAAATACCCTGAAGCCAAGGTATTCACTTCAAATATACGTGCCTTTTTTAACACTGATTTTTCAAAAATAGCATCAATTGATTTTCCTGCAAAACTTTTATAATTGGTAAATTTCTTACGTAAACTTACAATTTGACTTGCTAATTCGTCTAATCCTAATAATGGATAATAAGCTCCATCTTTAAAATTACATAGAATAGTTTCTGTACTCCCGTTACCATCAAAATCAGCGTAATACATTCGTAAAGGAAATTCTTTTGAAGCTTTGAACTTTGAGTTTTTACCCCAATTCCCAAGAAGATAGTCTACATCTCCATCTTTATCAATATCGAAAGAAGTAATCTGTTGCCATAACCCAGTTAATTTTGACTTTATTAGATTTTCTTCAACAAAATTACCCTTTGTATTTTTAAAAAATTTAGGAGTCATCCATTCGCCTACCAATATCAGATCTTTAAAACCATCTGAATTATAATCCTCCCATATTGCATCAGTTATCATCCCTATATTTTGGAAAGGTTGGTTTTCTAGGATTGAAAACTTACCCTTATTATTTTGTAAAATATAGGAATTAGGAATTGCTCCAAAATTATTGGATACCATATTATTTCCAACAAAAACATCTAAATCTCCATCATGATCATAGTCTGCTGCTTTTATAACTGCTGCATTTTCAAAATATGCTGGTAATTGTTGTTTTTCAAAACCAACTTCACTCTGGGTATAATAAGTATCAAGTAAAGGTGTCATTGTATTATAAAAATCTGAACCACCTGTTCCAACAATCACATCGTTTTTTTGATCGTTGTTTAGGTCTGCAATTAGCGCTACAACATCCTCATTAATAGAGTCATTTGCAATAATTTCTATTTTTTCTTCTTTAAAAAAACTGTCTTTTTGAACAAAAATTTTAGCAGAATTAAACTTAGAACCTCCAAAATAAATATCTTCTTTCCCATCATTATTAAGATCACCAACTGCAACGGCAGGACCTCTGTCTGAGTTTTGATAAGGAATTAATTTTTGACGATTAAAATCTGTGTAATTGTCTTCAGTATGAGTGAAATTAACTCCTAGATTATTTGAGACTTTTTTAAAGATTGGCGTCTCTTTTTTTAATAAATGTGAATAATTAAAAGGCTCTGTTCTTTCTGGACTAATTGTCAATTGCTGGTTTACAGTAATATTTTTTAGAGTTTGAAAGGTTTTATTGGGCCAAACAATAGTTATTGAATCTACTTCTTTAACTTGACCGTAACCAAAATGAACCATGGGTTCTGAAGAGGATTGAAATCCTCTCACTGTATACAATTCTTTAAATTGTAATTCTCCTTTAGCGTAAGAATAAACCTTGGTTCCAATACCAAAAGTGTTCGGTGAAGGGTAGTCAAACTTTAATTGAAGGTAATTAGCTTTCTCATTGGTTTGATTGACGTATAATGATACATTTTCATTAATATTACTTACTACCAAGTCAAGGTCTCCGTCATTATCGAGGTCTCCAAGTGCTGTCGCTCCAGAAACTCCTTTTTTATTGGAAATCCACTCACCAGATTTATCTTCAAATTCTAAGTTTTTAACCCCTTTGAAAATATAATTATGAACTTCACCTGTGGGCATCATTTGTAATGCTTTTTGATCTACTAACTTTGTATTGTCTATCTTTTTCTGAATTTGTTCATTAGAAACAAATTTAATAAAGTCTAAATCATTTGGTCTTTTAGAAATTCCGTTAGAAATAAATAAATCTTGTTCACCATCTTGATTGAAATCTGCAAATAAACTACTCCAACTCCAATCTGTTGCAGCGATACCGCTAAGTAGTGCAGTTTCTAAATAACTAGAATTTTTCTGATTTACATAGAGCATATTTCTGGTAAACTGATAATGATACCCATATTTTTGAGTTCTTAATTTTTGAATCTGAATATTATCATCTCCTTCTGAAGTTTTTAAAACTACCTCATCTTCTGGTAGCATGTCTAATGAAATAATGTCTGGTAATCCATCATGATTAATATCAGCTACGTCATTCCCCATGGAAAAACGAGAGGTATGCCCAAAGTAATTTTTTAATTGATCAGAAAAAGTACCATCTTCATTATTTATGTAGTAATAATCATCTTCATGAAAATCATTACCAACATATATATCAGGGTATCCATCTTGATTAAAATCTGCTATAGAGATCCCTAATCCATAGCCATTGATTCCACCAAAAATTCCAGCAGCTTCGCTTATATCTGTGAAGCTTCCTCCATCATTTCTAAGTAATTTATCTCCAGTTTGCTCATTTCTTTTGTAACGTAAATTTGCTTTACCAAAAGATTCTTGAGTGTGAATGGCATGATTTAAGAGATAAATATCTAAATCTCCATCTAAATCAAAATCTAAAAATGCTGCAGAAGAACTATAGGAATCAAAATCTAATTTATACTGTTCTGCACTTTCCGTGAATGTTTCATCTCCATTATTGATAAATAGTTCATTATAGCCATAAAACCCATTAACACCAACTACAGCACACACATAAATATCTAATAAGCCATCTCCATTAACATCTCCCATTACTGCTCCTGTATTCCATGAACTGTTTCCTAAAACATTAGCTTTTTTGCTAATATCCTCAAATATTAAATCCCCTTTATTGATAAAAAGCTTGTTTTTTTCTTGATTTGCTGAAAGAAAAATATCAACAAGACCATCGTTATTTATGTCACCTAAAGCAACACCCCCTCCATTATAATAATATAAATAATCAAGAATATTTAGTTCGTTAGTAGGCGTAATTGTGTTCTTAAAGTTTAATCCTGTTTCTTG
>CBFHOD010000056.1:0-12781 GCA_965657365.1 Flavobacteriaceae bacterium | reverse complement strand
AACTTTTCTTTCAAACGTTCAGCCATGCATCCTAAAACACCAACTTTCATGGTTGGATTTACTTTTTTCACAGCATTATACTTCTGCAAACGTCTTCTAACTGTAGTTTCTGCTTTTTCTCTTATGGAGCAGGTATTGACTAAAACTAAATCTGCTTCTTCTAATACTTGAGTGGTATTATAGCCTTCTTTATCAAGAATCGATGCAACAATCTCACTATCATTCATGTTCATTTGACACCCATAACTTTCTATGAAGAGTTTTTTTGTGTTTTCCGCTTTGTTTTCGGTAAACAGGGCCCTGCCTTGTATCTTTTCGTTTATTATTTTTTCTGTCTGCTTCATCACATTAATTGGCTACAAAGATACAACCAAAATAGAAAAAATATGACATATTGTCATAAAAATTAAACTAAATTCCTGTTAAAATCTGTGTAGATTTAATAGAAAAATCAAAATATATAAAAAAACTTTCTACTTTTGCAAACCTAAATCAGTTCACCTTGAAGTTGAATTAAGTGTAATAAATATCACATATGGCAAAAAATTTAGTAATTGTAGAGTCACCAGCAAAGGCAAAAACTATAGAGAAATTTTTAGGTAAAGATTTTCAAGTAGAATCAAGTTATGGTCATATTGCAGACTTACCATCTAAAGAATTAGGGATTGATGTTGATGGAGATTTTAGTCCTAAATATATCATTTCAGAAGATAAAAAACCAGTTGTCAAAAAATTAAAAGCTTTAGCCAAAAAAGCAGATATTGTTTGGTTAGCTAGTGATGAAGATAGAGAAGGAGAGGCTATTGCATGGCATTTAAAAGAGCAATTAAACCTAGAAGAAAAAAACACAAAACGGATTGTTTTTCATGAAATTACCAAAAAAGCAATTCTTAAAGCTGTAGATCATCCTAGAGATATTGATTACAACATGGTAAATGCTCAACAGGCTAGACGAGTTTTAGATAGATTGGTGGGTTATGAATTGTCTCCAGTTTTGTGGAGAAAAGTAAAAGGAGGTTTATCTGCAGGGAGAGTTCAATCTGTTGCAGTTAGGCTAATCGTTGAAAAAGAAAGAAGTATTCAGCAATTTAAAGCTGATACACATTATAAGGTTGTTGCTCAATTTTTTAATACTGATGGAAAATCATTTAAAGCAATCATTTCAAAGAATTTTGAATCAAAAGAAGCTGCAAAGGAATTTTTACAATCCTGTTCCGGATCAGATTTTTCAATTGTTGATTTGCAAAAAAAACCAGCAAAAAAGTCTCCTGCTGCTCCATTTACAACATCTACTTTACAACAAGAAGCTTCCAGAAAATTAGGGTACCCGGTAGGGAAAACTATGCAGGTTGCTCAACGCTTATATGAAGCAGGTCTAATCACCTATATGAGAACAGATAGTGTAAACTTGTCTGTTGATGCTAGAGAAGCAGCAGAAGAGGAAATCACGAATTTTTATGGTAAAGAATACAGTAAGCAACGTGTATTTAAGTCCAAGTCAAAAGGCGCACAAGAAGCTCATGAAGCGATCAGACCTACTAACATGAAAATGCACTCTATAGCCAAGGAATATGATCAAAATAGATTGTATGATTTAATTTGGAAGAGAACGTTGGCCTCTCAAATGAGTGAAGCACAATTAGAACGTACAAATGTTAAAATTGGAAATCCCAAAAATGATAAAATTTTTACTGCAAATGGTGAAATGATAAAATTTGATGGTTTTTTAAAGGTATACCTAGAAGGAAACGATAATGAAGAGGAAGAAAAAGCAGGAATGTTACCTAATTTAGAAATTGGTGAGCATCTAAGGTATAATTTTATCCATGCAACCCAGCGCTTTACAAGTCCGCCATACAGGTTTACCGAGGCTTCTCTGGTTAAGAAATTAGAGGAATTAGGGATTGGAAGGCCCTCTACATATGCGCCAACAATCTCTACCGTTCAAAGAAGAGGTTATGTAGAAAAAGGACAAAATGAAGGGGTTGAGAGAGTGTATGAACAAATTGTTTTGACAAATGAACAACTAAAGACTCAGGTTTTATCTGAAAAAACAGGCGCTGACAAAAACAAACTGATACCTACTGATATTGGTAATATTGTAAATGATTTTTTAGTAACAAACTTTTCTAACATCTTAGATTTTGGTTTTACGGCCAAGGTAGAGTCTTCTTTTGATGATATTTCTGAAGGAGATGAAAATTGGACAAAGATGATTAAAAACTTCTATTCAAAATTTCACGATAATGTAGAAGATGTCAAAGAAAATGCTGAAAGAGAGAGTGGAGAACGTATTTTAGGAAACCATCCAGAATCAGGAAAAACTGTTTTAGTTCGCTTAGGTAAATTTGGGCCAATAGCTCAAATTGGTGCTCCAGAGGATGAAGAAAAACAATTTGCAAGTTTAAATAAAGATCAAAATTTAGGAACGATAACCCTAGGTGAGGCGCTAGAATTATTTTTATTGCCAAAAATTATTGGTGAATATGAAAGTAACGAAGTAGTAGTTTCAAATGGACGTTTTGGCCCATACATTCGTTTTGATAAAATGTTTGTGTCTTTAGATAAAGGGGAAAACCCTATGTCTGTAGATCTTAATCGGGCAATAGATTTAATTGAGACCAAGCGAAAATTAGATGCACCAGTTGGTTACCATGATGAGTTGCCGATTCAGAAGGGTGTTGGGCGATTTGGACCTTTTCTTAAATGGAATTCAATGTTTATTAATGTCAATAAAAGATATGATTTTGACAACCTCTCACCATCAGACATGAAAGAACTTATTGAAGAAAAGATTCAGAAAGAAAAAGATAAGCTAATTTATAACTGGGAAGACGTTGGAATTAGAGTTGAAAAAGCTCGTTGGGGTAGATTTCATGTATTAAAAGGTAAAATTAAAATTGAACTTCCAAAAACTACCAAAATTGAGAAAATGACAAAAGATGAGGCTGTTAAAATGATTGAATCAAAGGTGCCGAAAAAAAAAGCTATTAAAAAGAAACCTTCCAAAAAAAAGTCTGTAAAAAAGAAATAATAAATCATTATCTTGCAAAAAGATATATATTCAGATGAATACTGATTTTTTAACCCCTGTCCATGATGCTCTAGATGCATCTCTTAATTTATCAAAACCTGGGTCTATAGGTGATTCTATAGGGGTATATACTCGAAAAAACGGCTTTCCAGATCTAACTAACTTAGATATAGCTATCATTGGTGTAGATGAGGACAGAAATACGGACGAGAATTTTGGTTCGGGTAAAGATATCTATCACATTAGAAATCATTTTTATAAATTATTCCTAGGCAGTTGGAACGTGTCTGTTGCAGACCTAGGAAATATAAAAAAAGGAGCTCTTCCTTCAGACACCCATTTTGCAATCACAGAGGTTATTGAAAATTTGTTAAAAATGAATATCATTCCAGTAATTATTGGAGGAGGCCAGGATATTACTTTTTCAAATTATAAAGCATACAAGCAATTAGAGCAAACAGTGAATTTAGTTGTTGTTGATAGTAAATTTGATTTAGGGAGCTTAGAAGACAATTTATCTTCTAAATCATATTTAAGCAAAATAATTATGGAGGTACCTACCCATCTTTTTAATTTTAGTAATATTGGATACCAAACCTATTTAAATCCTCAAGAAGAAATTAAATTAATTCAAGGCTTAAATTTTGACACGTATCGACTTGCTGAAGCAAAAAAATTAGAAATTTTAGAGCCTGTTTTAAGAGATGCCGATATTGTCAGTATTGATATTGGTTCTATAAGACAAAGTGATGCTCCGGGCAATAAAAATGTTTTTCCAAATGGTTTTTATGGTGATGAAATTTGTGGAATTGCAAGATATGCAGGTATAAGTGATAAGGTTTCGTCTTTTGGAATATATGAGTATAATTCAGAATTTGACAACAACAACATAACTGCACATTTGATTGCTCAAATGATTTGGTGTTTCATTGAAGGCTTTAATTCTAGAGTAAAAGATTATCCTTTTGCGACTAAAAAAGATTACCAAAAGTTTACGGTTATGCTAGAAAATGATGATCCAATAAATTTTTATAAGAGTAATAAGACAGGCAGATGGTGGATGGAGATAAATTTAATACAACATACTAAATACAAAAGGCATGCGTTAATACCATGTACCTATCAAGATTATATAGAAACAACAGAGCAAATGATACCCGATAGATGGTTCAAAGCGCAGAGTAAAATGATTTAAAACAAAGGCGTTAATAATTTTACGTTAAAATACATACATTACATTGTATTTGTTTAAAAAAAATTATAGGTTTACGAACTTTTCCAGGAAAGATAAAAAATATGAAGAAATTAATATTATGTGCAATTGTTATTCCCCTTTTATTTGGATGCGGGTCTAACGATAGAGGCGAACTAGTTGGAGTGAAATCCAATGTTAAGTGGTTTGCGGAAAAGCCATTTGGAATGGTTTCCATTCCGGCAGGCTCTTTTACAATGGGTAAGCAAGATGAGGATATTACCGGAACAATGAGCGCCCCTCCTAGAACTGTTAGTTTGAGTTCTTTTTACATGGATGAAACTGAGATTTCAAATTCTGAATACAAGCAGTTTGTTAATTGGGTTAAAGATTCAATTGTTAGAACAGAATTGGCTCTTATGGCAGATTTTGTATCCGGAGGATCTTTAACAGACGCAGCTGGTGAACCTCTTGAAGGTGGAATTTATGATTTTGCCTACGCAGTATCAGATACAACCGATCAAAGTGCCTATCAAAAATATATGTTTGAGAATTATTATGAATTAGATTCTCTTTACACAAAACCACTCAACAAAAACGAAGATATTATTTGGGATACAAGTGAATATCCAGACGTATACTACGCAGAGGTTATGGATTCATTGTATATTAAAAAGGAAGATTCAAGAGATGGAGTTAGAACTTTTAATACCAAAAAACTTAAATACAATTATTCTTGGTATGATGTGAATTCGGCTGTAGCAAAACCTAATGAAAGAAAAAGTTTTTTAGTAAATGAAACTGTAAGTGTATATCCTGATACTACGGTTTGGATTAAAGATTTTAATTATTCATACAACGACCCAATGCATCAAGATTATTTCTACCATCCAGCGTATCAAGATTACCCAGTTGTTGGTGTAAATTGGTATCAGGCTCAAGCTTTTTGTAATTGGAGAACTAAAAACAAAAGTGATAATATGCGTAACAAGAAAAATTCCATTGCAAATTCTAGCTTTAGGCTTCCTACTGAAGCAGAGTGGGAATATGCAGCTAGAGGTGGTTTAGAATTTTCTAAATACCCTTGGGGAGGGCCAAATATTACAAGTGATCGAGGTTGTTTTTTAGCAAATTTCAAACCCGTTAGAGGTAACTATGCAGTTGATGGAGCCTTGTACACTGTAGAGGTGCAGTCTTTTAACGCTAACGACTATGGACTATACAATATGTCTGGTAACGTTTCAGAATGGACAAATTCATCATTTAATCCAAATTCTTATTATATGGGTTCTACGATGAATGCCAATGTTGAAGATCGATCTAACAACAGAAAAATAACAAGAGGAGGTTCCTGGAAAGATGTTGCATACTTTTTAGAAGTGAGTACCAGAGATTTTGAATATGGAGATACAGCAAGAAGTTATATTGGCTTCAGAACCGTACAAAGTAAACTAGGAGCAAACAATCAAGCAAATAATTAATAAAAAAACTAATACATAAATTATGGCACAATCAAAATCAACTAAGAAACTTTTTAATATGGCCTACGGTATCGGAGCCGCCATTGTAATATTAGGAGCTTTATTTAAAATTCAACACTTTTCAATTGGCCCTATAAGTGGCGGATTAATGCTAACTATAGGTATGGCTGTTGAAGCATTGGTATTTGCTGTATCAGCATTTGAACCTGTTGAAGAAGATTTAGATTGGACTAAGGTATATCCAGAACTTGGAGATGCAGATGGTGAGGGTATAGGGGTAAACGGAATGTTATCTCAAAAACTAGATAATCTTCTACAGGAAGCTCAGGTAGATACCGAATTAATGACCAATCTAGGAAACAGTATAAAAAGTTTCCATACTGCTGCTGAAGGATTAAGTGTTGCATCAGAGTCTATATCCTCTACTGCAAAATATAATGAACAAGTAGAGTTAGCAGCTACACAAATGGAATCTCTTAATGGATTATACCAAGTTCAAATGGAAAATTCTAATAAACAATCTGAATTAAACAACGCTATTGTTGAAAATTCTGAACGACTAAAAGAACAAATGGAATCATTGGCAAGCAACTTATCCTCACTTAACGGAGTGTATGGTGGAATGCTTTCTGCAATGTCTAGTAAATAATTAGTTCATCCATTAATAATTTAAAAAACTAATTCATATGGCAGGAGGAAAATTATCCCCAAGGCAAAAGATGATTAACTTAATGTATCTAATTTTCATTGCAATGTTAGCAATGCAAATGGATAAAAAAGTATTGTCATCATTTGGTTTTATGAAAGAAAAAATTGAAGATGCAAATGTTGCCTCTTCCACAAATATTGATAATATTTTATCAAGTTTAAATACAAAAGCAAACGACCAACCAGATAAGTTTGCAGACTTAAATACAAAAGCACAAGAAATTAATAAACTCTCAGAAGATTTATTTGTTTATATGAGTGCTTTAAAAGATTCTATTTTATCTAATACAGATGAAGAAGACAAAACCAATTATGAGTCTATGAGTAATGGAGATAGACTTGATGAACTATTTTTTAAAGGAGAAGGATTAACAGAACAAGGAGAAGAATTTATGGGCAATATCAATTCATACAGAAATAACCTCTTGTCTATCCTTGGAACTGATGCAAATCCAGATTTATTAAGAAATATTAAAAAAAGATTCAATACAGACTCTGTGCCATCAATAGACGAAGGCTCTCCAAAAATTCCTTGGATAAAAAGTAGATATGAGGGAATGCCAATGATTACCTCACTGGCAAATATGACACAAATTCAAGGAGATGTAAAAAATACAGAAGCAGAAATTTACACAAACCTTCTCGGGGGTCAATTAGAAACAGAAGTTTCTTTGACGAATTATAAAGGTATTGTGGCTCTTGAAAAAACAGCTTATTTTGCTGGTGAGCGAGTTGAAGGGAAAGTTGTTTTAGGGCGATATGATGCTACCTTAGTACCAACTGAAGTCATTTTAAATGGTAGAGACGCCACTGATAAAGTAAAAGATGGCCAAGTTATGGTTGATATCCCTGCAGGAAATGTAGGAACCAACAATATAAAAGGAACGATTACATTTATGCAAGATGGAGAGGCAGTCCCTGTATCTTTTGAAAGCAAATATTCGGTAATTGCTTTGCCTAGCGAAGCGGTTATTTCTGCAGACAAAATGAATGTGGTTTATAGAGGTTTAGACAATCCAATTTCTATATCTGTTCCTGGTGTTGGAGATAAAGACATTACATCAAGTGTTCCAGGAAACAACAAATTAAAAAGGACAGGTTTAGGAAAATACATTTTAAACCCTGGAAGCGGAACAGAAGTTAAAATTAATGTATCAGCTAAATTAAGTAATGGTAAAATAATTAATACACCTAAAACGTTTAGAATTAAAGATATTCCTGCAGCTGCGGGTACTGTTAGAAATGATTTTGGTATTGTTCCAATGCCTAAATCTAGTTTAAATAATGTACCTATAGGAGCAGCACTTCCAGATTTTGTATTTGACTTGCAATTAATTGTAAAAGGATTTACAATAAAAGTTCCAGGACAGTTGGCAGTTAAAGTTACAGGTGCGAAATTAGATTCTAGAGCTAAGAAAGCTTTAGCTAAAGCAAGAAGAGGGGATTTAGTTACAATTTTTGATATTCAAGCTTTTGAGAAATTAAAGGGAACAAGAATTAAGAAAGTATTACCTGTAAGTATATCGATTACAAATTAGAAGAATTAAATATTATGATTAGGAAGCGTTTTTATACAGTTGTCATTTCATTATTAGCTACAAGTTATGTATTTGCTCAAGCTAATATATTAAATGCGACTAAAGTAGAAGAAATAGGTAAACAAACAGAGGAGAGAATTGCGGCAGATAATGACGCCCCGTTGGCTTATGGCTACATAGATGAACGCGATATTCTTTGGTCTAAGGTTGTATGGGAGTTTGTAGATTTGAATCAAAAAATTAATCTTCCTTATTATTTCCCTATAGATACCTCAAATATATCTAACGATAGACGTTCATTATTTGATACGCTTCTTAGAGGAATTAGATCAGGATCAATAAAAAATGTGTATTCAGATTCCTTTTTTACCTCAAAAATTACCGGTGCAGAGATTGATGAAAAACTAGTAAATGTTAGATTAAATGGTGATTACTCCGATACGTTTAGAATTAAAACGCAAGATATAGAAGGCTATATGATGAAAGGGATGTGGTATTTTGATAAGCGCTTAGGGGAATTGAAATACAGATTATTAGCTCTAGCCCCTATGGGTAAGGATGTTCTAACACTTGGGTTACCAGATATTGAAGATGAAGAGTTATACGAACTCTTTTGGGTTTTCTATCCAGAGACTAGACAAATATTGCATGACTCAAAGGTATTTAATCCAAAGAATGTTTCTCAACCCATATCTTATGACCATCTTTTAAATGCTCGAAGATTTAATTCTGTAATCATTAGAGAGGAAAATATTTATGGAAATAGAAAAATTGCAGATTATATAAGAGGAAATGCTTTATTTCAGTTATTGGAAGCAGACAGGATAAAAGAATCTATTCGAAATAAAGAAATTGATATGTGGAATTATTAAATTTCATAAGTATAAAAATTATAAAAAGCGTTTCGAATTTCGAAACGCTTTTTTATTGTAAAAGACTATTTTTGAATTGTGAAAGTAGATTATATTATTGTTGGTTTAGGTTTAGCAGGATTGGCTTTTGTTGAGAAACTAATTGAAGCTAAAAAAAGTTTCATTGTTTTTGAAGATGATTCTCAAACTTCTTCTCTTGTTGCTGGTGGTGTTTATAACCCTGTAATTTTAAAACGATTTTCACCAGTCTGGAATGCTAAAGAACAATTAGCTATTGCACTTCCTTTTTATGAACATCTAGAAAAAAAATTTAATACCACTTTCGATCAAAAATTTGTCATAAAAAAAGCCTTCAAATCTATAAAAGATCAAAATAACTGGTTTTCTGCGTTTGATAAGCCAACTGTTGCGCCATTCTTAGATGCCAAGCTAGATAAAAAAACATATAAGGGCGTTGTAGGAGAACACTATTTTGGAAATGTAAAAGAAGGTGGTAGAATTGATACTCATAAATTAGTAGAGGCTTATAGGTACTATTTAAAAATCAATCAAAAGATTCGATTTGAAAAATTTTGTCATAATGAGATTTGTTTTGAAGATCATTTCGTTTCTTATAAAAATATTCTATCAGAAAAAATTGTGTTTTGTGAAGGTTTTGGGTTAAAACAAAACCCCTATTTTAATCATCTCCCTTTAGAGGAAGTTAAAGGAGAAATCATTACTATTCTCGCTCCTGAATTAGAAATTGACTTTCTATTAAAATCAACTTTATTTGTTTTGCCCTTAGGGAATCATCGTTACAAAGTTGGGGCTACTTTTAATCATAAAGACAAAACATCTATACCTTCTAAAGAGGGAAAAGAAGAGTTAATTGAAAAATTAAAAAAAGTAATTACTGTTCCGTATAGTATAGTCGAGCAGTCAGCAGGGATAAGACCTGCTGTAAAAGACAGAAGGCCAATGGTAGGAGTTCATCAGAAACACAAGCAATTAAGTGTTTTAAATGGCTTAGGAACTCGTGGAGTGATGATAGCGCCAACAGTTGCTGAGAATTTATTTCAGCATATTGAGTATGATGAGAAGCTAGACCCTGAAATAGATATCAAGCGATTTCATAAAAATATTTAATAGAAAACCTATTGAAACATCAAAATTTTGTAAAACAATAGTATTCTTTTTTTGCCTAGTTTTGCATCATAAAAAATGATAAAAATTAATGCTAAACGTACATAACTTAACGGTCTCTTTTATGGGATCAGATTTGTTTTCAGGGATAACTTTTAAATTAAATAAAGGAGACAGAATTGGATTAATAGGAAAAAATGGTGCAGGAAAATCTACTTTATTAAAAGTACTATCAAAAGATATTGAAAGTAGTGCCGGAACCATGGCTTTTGATAAAGATATTCAAATAGGTTTTTTACGTCAAGATATTGATTTTGTTCAAGGGAGAACTATTTTAGAAGAAGCCTATCAAGCATTTGAAGAAATTAAAGAAATTGAGTTAAAATTAGACGCTATAAATGAACAATTAGCTACTAGAACAGATTATGAAAGTGAAGCATACAGTCAGTTAATTATTGATTTAACAGATCTAACCGAGCGCTATGAATTGTTAGGAGGTTATAATTATCAAGGAGATACTGAGAAGATACTCCAAGGATTGGGCTTCCAAAGAAAAGACTTTGACAAACTAACCGATACCTTTTCTGGAGGTTGGAGAATGCGAATAGAATTGGCGAAACTCTTATTGCAAAATAATGATATTCTCTTGTTAGATGAACCAACAAACCACTTAGATATTGAATCTATTATTTGGTTAGAGAATTTTTTAAAATCCTATACTGGGGCTATAGTTCTAGTTTCTCACGATAAAATGTTTTTAGATAATGTTACTAACAGAACTATTGAAATTTCTTTAGGACAAATTTATGATTATAAAAAACCTTATTCTCAGTTTTTACTTTTAAGAGGAGAAATCAAGGAAAAACAATTACAAGCCCAAAAAAATCAAGAAAAAGAGATTAAACAAAAACAACTGTTAATCAATAAATTTAAAGCAAAAGCAAGTAAAGCTTCTATGGCCCAGTCTTTAATGAAACAACTAGATAAAGTAGAACTTATTGAAGTTGATCAAGACGATAACGCAGCTATGAATGTTCGTTTTGCTATTTCAAAACAACCTGGTAAGGTTGTTGTTGAGGCAGAAAAAATGAGTAAAAGTTATGGAGATAATCATGTTCTTGAAAATGTAAATCTTTTAATAGAAAGAAATAGTAGAATTGCATTTGTGGGTCAAAACGGACAAGGGAAATCCACTTTAGCAAAAATGATGGTGGGTGAAATTCCATTTGAAGGCTACTTAAAGCTAGGTCATAACGTCGAGATTGGGTATTTTGCTCAAAATCAATCAGAATATTTACCACCTGAAAAAACAGTTTTGGAAATCATGGAGGATGCGGCAACAGATGGAAACAGAGTTCGAGTTAGAGACATGTTAGGTTCTTTTTTATTTAGTGGAGATTCAGTAGATAAAAAAGCAAAAGTACTCTCTGGAGGAGAACGCAATAGATTGGCATTATGTAAGTTGTTATTATCGCCTTTCAATGTTTTGATCATGGATGAACCAACAAATCACCTTGATATCGCCTCTAAAAATGTTCTCAAGGAAGCCTTAAAAAATTTCAATGGAACCCTAATTTTAGTATCTCATGATCGAGATTTTTTACAAGGGTTAACATCAACGGTTTTTGGTTTTAAAGATAAAGTTATCAAAGAATACTTGGGTGATATTGATTATTTTCTAGAACAACACAAGATGGAAAATCTTAGAGAGGCAGAAAAGAGAACTGTTATTAAAGTTGATAAACCTTCTTCAAAAAAAGAAAATGAATTATCTAGAGATCAGGAAAAACAACTTCGAAAGTTGAAAAATAAGTTAACCAAAATTGAAACAGAAATTAGTGATTTAGAGGTAGAAATTAGTAGAATAGACTTGGCTTTAGCAGAAAATTATGACGAGGTGTCAAGGCAATCAAATTTCTTTGAAAACTACAAAACTAAAAAAGCAGCTTTGGCGTCCTTGATGTCTGATTGGGAGTTAGTGTTGGAAGAGATTGAAAAATTTTCATAACTTGTTGTGAAGATTAATTATGGATTTTAATTCTCAAATACAAGTTAAAAATCAACGTATTGTTCTTCCTGAACTCAAAGCTAACAATTACCAACTTTTCATAAAAAGAGAAGATCAAATTCATCCTTTAGTATCTGGAAATAAATTCAGAAAATTAAAATACAATCTTCAGGAAGCGATAGAACAAAAGCAAACAACATTGTTAACTTTTGGAGGCGCATTTTCTAATCATATTTTAGCTACAGCAGTAGCAGGAGAATTAACTGGGCTTAAAACCATTGGCATAATTAGAGGAGATGAGTTAGGAAATGATTTAGAAAAAACACTCGTTACAAATTCTACCTTAAGAAACGCTTCCGAACATGGTATGCAGTTTGAATTTGTGTCTAGAGAAACTTACAGAAATAAAACTTCAATTGAGTTTAAAGAAATTCTTAAAAAAAAATATGGAGATTTTTATTCCATTCCGGAGGGAGGAACTAATAGTTTAGCTGTAAAAGGATGTGAAGAAATTTTATCAACTGAAGACCATCAGTTTGATTATATTTGTGTGTGTGTGGGAACTGGTGGAACCATTTCTGGAATCATAAATAGTGTAAAAACACACCAGAAAGTTTTGGGTTTTCCTGCCTTAAAAGAAAATTTTTTAGAAAATGAAATTTTAAATAGTTCTAATAAAAATAACAATTGGGAGTTAATAAAAGACTATCACTTTGGAGGATACGGTAAATACAATAAAGAGTTAATTCACTGTATCAATCAGTTTAAAAAAGATACTAAAATCCCTTTAGATCCAATTTATACTGGAAAAATGATGTTTGGA
>CBFHOD010000055.1:7611-12954 GCA_965657365.1 Flavobacteriaceae bacterium | reverse complement strand
CTCCGGTATTTGGATTATCTGTAAGAGCATCTTGTTCATAACGTTCAAATTGTATTACAAGGTCATAATCCCTATCGGTTGATACAGGCTCAAGGTTTGCAGCTCCAATGTCAAAAATCACATTAATAGTAGCCCACCATTTATCATCGACATCATCAGCATTTATTTGAAAGGGTTTCCATTTTAATCTGAAATCATGTTCTAAGCTTTGCAATTGAACAGGCATCCCAGAAGCAGAATAGTTTGCAGGATAATATACCCCCGATTTTTTTACTCCCCCGATACTACCGGATGGATAGCCATCAAAATTAGTACCTCCATCTTGATTGATATAATCTATAGAGAATGAAGCTCCATTTGAATCAATCATTACAGAACTACTATCATAAGTCATAATTGAACCCTCATCAAACAATGTATTTTCCAAGCTAATATTATGATTTGGTTTAATGATAGTTTTAAAACTAGTAATTGTATCAATTTGAGATTTACCTGTACTTACTATAAATAGAGTAATTATAAGTGTTAGAAATACTTTCATATTAGATATCATAATTATTTTTTCTTTTTTGACTTTAAAATTTATCAAAGGTTTAATTACCGCCAACTGGTTATATCCAAACAAAAGCTTGTGTTAACGGTTATATATTTCGGGATAACACAACTTTTTGTTTGTCATTATTTATTTTATTTAACTTCTGTAATGCAACATCCAAAGGGTTTTGAATTTCCATCAAATCCTTTCTTTGTACATGGGTGTAAATCATGGTAGTTTCTGGTTTTGAATGTCCTAATAAAGTTTGTATATACCTCAAATCTACTCCATTTTCTAACAAATGCGTTGCATAACTATGTCGTAAGGTGTGAGGGGTTACAGGCTTTCTTATACCCGCCTTTTTACAGCTTTTTCTTAAAAAACTTCGAATACTTTCAGCACTATATTTGCCCCCATTTTGCCCTTCAACAAAATAGATTGTTGGTGTATAAGAATGATAATAGTTAGACAACAGTGGAAGAAAGCTATCTGCTAAACTAACGTACCTGTCTTTTCTTCCTTTTCCTTTTTTTACAATAAGTTGCTTTCTATCTATATGAAAATCTATTAATTTTAAATTAATAAGTTCTCCTATTCGTAATCCACAAGAATATAGCAAGGTTAAAATAGCCCTATGTTTTATATTTTGTGTGTATTGAATAATACGTAACACCTCTTCTTGAGACAATACACTAGGAAGCATTCTAGATTTTTTAGGCCGTTCTAAAGACAAATTATGAATCTTTGTTTGCGGACAAAACACCGTAAAAATCTTTAAGGCACTTATAAACTGTCTTTGCGAACTAACAGAATAGTTGCGCTCCATAAAAACAGTTTCAATAAAAAGTTCTACGGCTCTGTTTGTAAGTTCCGCTAAGGGTGTTTTTGTGTGAAAATTTATAAAGTCTGCAATAAAAAAAGTATAGGTTTGTATCGTGCTTTGGCTATATCTTTTTCCTTTTAAAAACAAATAAAATTGATTTAACAATTGCTTCTGTTCATCAGTTAAATCTCTTCTGAAGGGTGTTTTTTTTGAAATTTTAGAAACATCTACTTTTGAAATATTCTTAAATAAGTTTAAAATGATCGAAAGATTCTCTGCGGTATTTATGAGATACCAAGCCTTCAATGATTTACTCCAAGAAGCCCCGCTAACAGTCCGCACGAGAGAAATTAACGTTTCATCATACTCAAACTTAATTAAGAGCTGATTATTTTTTCTGTGAATTTTTTCTTCAAGAAATATGATAGGGTGTTGTAGGGGTTTCATAGCGACCTCAAAGTAAATAAAATAGTTGATTAAAACAAAAAAACCACCAAAATCAGTGGTTTTTTAATGCATGAGTTTTTTAAGAATAAACCAATTTTTTTCTTTGTACTATTGGCGTTTAATAATCTTATTTTGCGAAATTAGTTCACCCTTGTTTTTTATATGGTAATAGTATATACCATTACTGAGATAGCTTAAATTAATCTCTAAATTGTTTGAGTCTAATTCAAAATACCCTACAGACTGCCCTAAAGAGTTGTAAATAATAAATTCTAAAGATTCAGTTTTTGAGGAATCTAATGAAATAGTTATGTTTCCTTTAGTAGGGTTTGGATACACTGAAATCTGTTGTTGTATATGCGCAATATCTTTTGTTGAAAGCGTTTCTGAACTAGCAATCCAATTAGTCGCCAAACTGTTGTCTGAATTTAAATCAACTAATTGTAAATAAGGCCCATCTCCGTCTGCACTCTCTGGCCAAGGGTTACTATCTCTATACCAAACTTCATCTATAGTATTTCCGAAAGCATCTGATAAGATAATTTTATAAGAACTATTGCTTAGACTCCTAACAAACTCTCCAAAAGGTGTAAAACCATAGAAATCTTCAAATGCAGTAGCATCTCCACTTAAATAAATTTTTTCATTTCCAGCTACAGAAGCATCAGGCAGGAATTGATATGAAATTCCTAATTCTCTTATGTAGTATCCTGTTAAATTTATAGTTTGATTACTATTGTTGGTTATTTCAATAAACTCTAGTTCTTTACTAGAATATCCTCCTTCCTCTGATGGGTTATAGTGTATTTTACTAATTACTAAATCAGGAACAGAGACATTTGAACAGTCATTTGAAGAGCCTATATTAGAATTTATCCAATTAATACGGTTAAAAATCCAATCTTTCATGGCAATGATGTTCTGTTCTTGATCAGCTACTGTTGGCCAGCCCTCTTGTGGGGGCCATCTCTGCAGCTCTCTAACTTGAGATTCACTCAAAATCTCAGCAAATTCATCAATAAGATTACTAATTGTTGTGTAATTTAAGGCTTCATTTTCGGCAGTTAATTCAAACCAACGTTTAGATAAATAACATTTATAAGTGCTGTCTTGAAAAAAGTCTTTCCAAAATTTAGCACCCATATTTTCAAATTCAAATTGCCATACATCATAAAAACTTCTATCATAACCAAAAACAAATAAATCATTCCCATATGATAAATTATAATCCCAAACAGGACCAGCTCTTAGTTTTCCTCCTCTATCTTTGTGAAAGAAGGTGCTAAATTGGTAAGAATCCGGATTTGAAGCAATTTCTGCCATAATCATATAATCTACAAAACTAGGAACATCTATAATTGATGGGTAGCCATTAATTATTGATATATTAGCAGGGTTTGTTTGGGTCTCTAAGTCTCTAAATACAGTTTCTATATAAGCTGCTTGTTCGGCAGTAATATCCTCTGTTTTTGGATAATGATGTAAGAAGTCTGTTTCCCATCCCCCATAATTAGGCATGGTCCAAGCTACTACATCTCCACCGGTAGTTTTATCTGCTTTAACGATGTATCCTCCCGTTACTTCTGGAAAATCAATATCTTCATCATCAATTTTTTTCAAATTAACCCTATCAGAATCTCTTTTAATCTTTTCGGTTAAAATATAAACCCCTTTATAGTCATCGTTCACAATTACTTCAATGTATTTTACTCTTGGCGCATAATTACCCATATTAGCTGCTAATGTATACGATAGATAATCACGTATCATTGATGGGTCATAAGCTAAAGAATTTAAAACCCAATCATTCTCAGAAGGCATTCCCAACAAGCTAACATTATTATTAGATTCATTATCATCTAAAAGAGTGGTAAATCCGTATGGTTTTTTATCCAACACTTGAGAGCTACTTCCTCTTAACTCTATTCCAACTCTACCATTATAATTTAAAAAAGAATCATTGGTAATATCTGTTAAATAATTCCGACTTCCGTCTGGTCTAAAAATAAGTTGCATTGTAGCAAGAATTTTTGGCTCGTCTGGTATTTCATAAGGAGCATTGGTATTAGGATCAATATCAGTTGTAATGATCATAATGGGTAAATTACTATCGGTTAGAATTGTTTGGTCGGTTAGAATTGTTTGTTGAGCAAATACAACTTGGTAAAAAAGAACTAAGAAAAATGGTAAAGCAATTATTTTTTTATTCATAAAGAAAAAATATAGCAACGATTCATAGTGAGCGTTTAAATTAAAAAGAATAGTTGATTAAAACAAAAAAACCACCGATTTCGGCGGCTTTTAATATGAATATGAATTCAATTATAGATCAAATTTTATCCCTTGTGCCAATGGCAATTCATCAGAATAATTAATGGTGTTTGTTTGTCTACGCATATATACTTTCCAAGCATCAGACCCAGACTCGCGTCCACCACCTGTTTCTTTTTCTCCACCAAACGCACCTCCAATTTCTGCTCCTGAAGTTCCAATATTTACATTGGCAATTCCACAATCAGAACCTGCATAAGACAAAAACTTCTCAGCTTCTTTCAATTCATTGGTCATAATCGCAGAAGACAAACCTTGCGCTACACCGTTTTGTTTTTCTATGGCATTCTCTACACCCCCAGTATATTTCATCACATATAAGATAGGCGCAAAGGTTTCATGCTGTACAATTTCAAAATGATTTTCAGCTTCAATAATGGCAGGTTTTACATAGCACCCACTTTCATAGCCTTCACCTTCCAACACACCACCATCTACCAATACATTTCCGCCTTCAGCTTTTGCTTTTTCAATAGCGGCTAAATACGTATTCACAGCATCATGATCAATTAAAGGACCAATATGATTGCGTTCATCTAATGGATTTCCAATAGTTAATTGCTTATAGGCGCCTACAATAGCATCTCGTACTTTATCATATACAGCTTCATGAATAATGAGCCTTCGTGTAGAGGTACAACGTTGTCCGCAGGTTCCAACAGCTCCAAATACCGCTCCTGGCACAACTACTTTTAAGTCTGCCGTTGGTGTAATAATAATGGCATTGTTACCTCCCAATTCTAATAAAGATTTTCCAAAACGTTGGGCAACAGTAGCCCCAACAATTCTTCCCATTCGTGTAGATCCAGTGGCAGATACCAAAGGAATTCGTGTATCTGTAGTCATCATTTCACCCACCGTATAATCTCCACTAATAATAGAAGAAATACCCTCTGGCAAGTTGTGTTCTTTTAAAACATCTGCAATAATATTTTGGCAGGCTACCGCACATAAAGGCGCTTTTTCAGAACCTTTCCAAACACATACATCACCACAAACCCAAGCCAAAGCCGTATTCCAGGCCCAAACCGCTACCGGAAAGTTAAAGGCAGAAATAATACCTACCACACCAATAGGGTGCCATTGCTCTCTCATCACATGCCCAGGACGTTCAGATGGTATAGTTTGCCCATTTAGTTGTCTAGACAATCCAACAGCAAAATCACAGATATCAATCATTTCTTGTACTTCTCCATACCCTTCTTGT
>CBFHOD010000055.1:0-7601 GCA_965657365.1 Flavobacteriaceae bacterium | reverse complement strand
TAAAGACTTCCCCATTTCATAAGAAACCAATTTACCAAGAGGTTCTTTTAAGTCTCGTAGTTTATTACCAAACTGACGTACAATTTCTCCTCTTTGTGGCGCTGGCATATCTCTAAAAGTCTTAAACGCTGAAGAGGCTGAAGCCATTACTTGTTCATAATCTTCTTTGGTACTTGCTTTTACCTTACCAATTAATTTTCCGTCTACAGGAGAATAACTGGCAATAAGTTCTCCATTAGAAAAATGATGACTACCAGTAGAAGTTCCGTGATTAATATCTTGCAGTCCTAATTCTTTTAGGGCGTGTTGAATTCCAAAATCTGACATTATTTTTTTATTTTGATTGTGTGCCCACAAAAATACAATAAAGTTTTGCAAAATAACAGGCTGTATTTATCAATTATTATCAAAGTTTTTTAACTAAATCCTACTATTTTTGTGATATATGCAAAAAGCCATTTTCAACATACAAAACGAAACTGATTTTAAGCGCTGCGCCTTGCAAGTGTTTAAACATCAGTTTGAAAATAATAGGGTGTATAGGTCTTTTTGCGATTTGCTATATATTCATCCAAGTGAAGTCAAAGAGGTAGCCCAAATTCCTTTTCTGCCCATTCAGTTTTTTAAAACCCATCAAGTGCTTTCTACCAACCAATCGGTTCAAGAAACCTTTTCCAGTTCGGGTACAACAGGGGCTCAAGTGAGTAGGCATTTGGTAACTGATCTAAGTTGGTATAAGACAAGTTACACAAAAGCATTTGAGCATTTTTATGGGCCCATAGAAGAGTTTACGGTTCTAGGTCTTTTGCCTAATTATTTAGAACGGGAGGGCTCTTCGTTAATTTATATGGTCAATGATTTTATCCATAAATCTAACAAGCCCAAGAGTGGTTTTTACTTAGACAATTTATCTGAGCTATCAAAAACATTGATAGCACTAGATCAACAAGGAGAAAAAGTATTGTTAATTGGGGTTACGTTTGCCTTGTTAGATCTCATAGAAAGCCAAACCTTTACATTAAAGAATACCGTTATTATGGAAACGGGGGGGATGAAAGGGAGACGTAAAGAAATGATCAGAGAAGAATTACACGAAATTTTAGCTGCTGGTTTTGGCGTATCTAAAATTCATTCAGAGTACGGAATGACCGAACTATTAAGCCAAGGGTATTCTGACGGAGATGGTATTTTTGACTGCCCACCTTGGATGAAAATACTTGGCAGAGATACTGAAGATGCACTTACTTTAGTTGGAGCAAACAAAACTGGAGGGCTAAACGTTATAGATTTAGCCAACTACAATTCCTGCTCATTTATTGCAACCCAAGATTTAGGAAAAGTAAACAGCAATGGTCGTTTTGAGGTACTAGGCCGTTTTGACCATTCAGACATTAGAGGGTGTAATTTAATGGTGATGTAGAATCGCCTCTAGATAAACTAAGCTATTTTTAACAGAAAATAATTCTTTTTTCCGCGCTGAAGCAACACATAGGCATTGGCAATAATGTCTGAAGTAGAAATCATAAAATCTTCTTTTACTTTTTCTTTATTTACAGAAATTGCGTTTTCTTTTAAGGCTCTTCTGGCTTCTCCATTTGAGTTTAAAAAACCTGTTTTTGCAGCCAAGGCACCAATCATATCTAATCCGTTCTCAATGTCTTCTTTAGAAACCGATGCTTGAGGCACACCTTCAAATATATCTAAAAAGGTTTGTTCATCTAAAGATTTTAAATCCTCAGAGGTAGACTTTCCAAAAAGAATTTGAGAAGCTTTAATCGCATTGTCAAATGCTTCTTGGCCGTGGGTCATTATGGTAACTTCTTCCCCAATTTTCTTTTGTAACAATCGTAGGTGTGGGGTTTCTCTGTGTTCTATAGTAAGAGCTTCAATAGCTTCTTTGTCTAAAAAAGTAAAAATTTTAATATACTTTTCTGCATCTTCATCAGAGGCATTTAACCAGTATTGGTAAAATTTATAAGGAGAAGTTCTGTTGGCGTCTAGCCATACATTTCCACCCTCTGTTTTACCAAACTTTGTACCATCGGCTTTGGTAACTAAAGGCACGGTAATGGCGTAGGCTTTTCCTTGGGCTTTTCTTCTAATTAACTCTGTTCCTGTGGTAATATTTCCCCATTGGTCAGACCCTCCCATTTGCAACTTACAATCCATTTCTTTGTACAGATGATAGAAATCATACCCTTGAAAGAGTTGGTAGGTAAACTCAGTAAAGCTCATTCCTACTTTAGATTCAGAACTTAAGCGTTTTTTTACAGAATCTTTCGCCATCATATAATTTACTGTGATATGCTTCCCTGTATCTCTTATAAAATCTATCAAAGAAATGTCTTTCATCCAATCAAAGTTGTTCACCAATTCAGCAGGATTTTCTGTAGCATTAAAATCTAAAAACCTGCTCAATTGTGCCTTAACACCTTCAATGTTTTTTTGTAAACTAGCTTCATCCAATAAATTTCTTTCTGCAGATTTACCCGATGGATCTCCAACCATACCGGTTGCACCTCCAACCAAGGCAATAGGTTTATGTCCCGCATTTTGAAAATGCTTTAAGATTAATATCTGAACCAAGCTTCCAATATGTAATGAATCTGCAGTAGGGTCAAATCCTATATAACCAGCAGTAGCGTGCTCTAGTAAGTGTGCTTCTGTGTCTGGCATAATATCATGCAATAATCCTCGCCATCGTAACTCTTCAACAAAATTTGTCATCTGTTAACTTTATAAAAAGCAAAGATACATTTCTGAGGTAAATAAACTAAATTCGTTGCATGATTTTAGTTACCGGGGGCACAGGGTTGGTTGGTTCTCATTTATTAGTTCGTTTAGTTCAAGAAAATGAACCTATAAGAGCCATTTATAGAACCCCAGAAAGTATTGAAAAAACTAAAAAAGTATTTTCATATTATACCAATCTATCCGAAGAGTTATTTAGCAATGTAGAGTGGGTACAGGCAGACATTACAGATGTGCCGTCTATGATACCAGCTTTTAAAGGGATAAAAAAAGTATACCATTGTGCAGCACTTATTTCATTTGACCCTGTAGATTATATTACCATGAGAAAGGTAAATATTCATGGTACTGCCATTATTGCCAATTTAGCGATAGATGCCAAAGTAGAAAAATTATGTTTTGTAAGTTCAATTGCCACCATTGGAGAAGATGCTAAAAAAGAGTTTGCCAATGAAGAAAATGATTGGAGTGGTAATGAAAAAAACA
This sequence comes from Flavobacteriaceae bacterium, assembly GCA_965657365.1. GTDB lineage: Bacteria > Bacteroidota > Bacteroidia > Flavobacteriales > Flavobacteriaceae > Polaribacter. The sequence goes on along the minus strand of CBFHOD010000055.1, from coordinate 4,364 downwards.
ATGGCTATGCCATCACAAAATATGGTGCAGAAACAGAGATTTGGAGAGCTAGCCAAGAAGGAGTTGATGTTGTTATCGTAAATCCAGGGGTTATTCTGGGAAGTGGTTTTTGGACCTCAGGCTCAGGAAAAATGTTCTCTCAAGTATACAAAGGATTTTCATTTTATTCTGAGGGGGTTACCGGTTTTGTTGGGGTAAAAGATGTTGTTAATTCGATGGTTCAATTAATGGGTAGTAATTGTAAAAATGAACGATTTATTTTAGTATCTGAAAATAAAAGTTTTAAAGAGGTGCTATTTTCTATTGCTGATGCCTTAGGTAAGAAAAAACCATCAAGATGTGTTCAGCCTTGGCAAGCAAGTTTATTTTGGAGGTGGGAGTGGTTGGTCTCAAAAATTATGGCAAGAAAAACAAGAATGAGTAAGTATACCGCAAAAACCTTACATAGAGAAACCTATTATTCTTCAGAAAAATGCAGAAAACAATTAGAGCTTAGTTTTGAAAAAATAGAAGCTGTAATTAACCAAGTAAAGAATGATTTTTTAGTTTGATTTTTTCTTTGAGGTTTTTTTACGGGTCTTTATTTTTTTTGAAAGATCAAAATTTTTAAATTCTTCCTTAGGACGATTTTTTTTTGTCTTTGCTAATTTTTTCACTAAAGAATCATTATAAATAGAATCCTTTATTTTTTTGGCTTTAGTAAAAAATTCTTGTTCTTTTTCCAACATTGCTGTTACCTCATTTAACATGGGCTCATAAACATCAACCTTAGAGGTATAATAAAGATTACTAGTATTAAATCTAAGGCTATCGATGTTATATTTATTGTAAACTAAAGTGATGTATGAAATTTTTTTCTGCTGTCTTTTGTTTTTGATATTTATTGCAGAGGTTGCCAAATACAAATCTTTCAACAGCAAAACCATAGAATCTTTTGGAATAAGGTCTTTGGGTTCATCATAGATTGTATTGCTTCTACAAGAGGCAAAAAGAACGATTAAAATTAAAAAACTGATGCTATTTTTCATGCTCTATCAAAAGTAATTCTTTTTCCTTTTGTTGTAGTGTTAAAAATACCGCGATCATACATTAAAACACCATTTACAAAAGTATGGCTAACACTAGAAGAAAAAGTAACTCCCTCGAAAGGAGACCATCCACATTTATACAAAATGTTTTCTTTACATACAGTTTGTGGTCTATTACCATCTATTAATACTAAATCTGCAAAATAACCCTCTCTAATAAAGCCCCTTTTTTCAATTTGAAAGATTTTAGCCGGGTTATGGCATGCTTTCTCAACTAGTTTTTCAATAGAAATAACCTGATCATTAACTTTTTCTAACAATGCCAATAAGGTATGTTGTACTAAAGGCCCTCCACTAGGTGCATGCAGGTATGAATTAGATTTTTCTTCTAAAGTGTGCGGCGCATGATCTGAGGCAATAATATCGATTCTGTCATCCAATAAAGCCTCCCACAATCCTTTTCTATCTTCAGAAGTCTTTACAGCTGGATTCCATTTAATATGAGTACCTTTTTCTTTATAATCTTCATCAGAAAACCATAAATGATGCACACAAACTTCGGCAGTAATTTGTTTTTCCTCCAAAGGGATGTCATTTCTAAATAAGTTAGTTTCTTTGGCTGTAGACAAATGAAAAACATGCAATCGAGCTCCTGTCTTTTTCGCCAAAGCAATGGCTTTTGAAGATGATAAATAACAAGCTTCTTCACTTCTAATTAAAGGATGTAATTCGATCGGAATATCATCGCCATAGATTGTTTTGTAATGCGCAGTATTTTTTTTGATGGTAGCTTCATCTTCACAATGAACAGAGATAATAAGTTGAGTGGATGAAAATATTTTTTCTAAAACTTCAAGATTATCTACCAACATATTACCCGTAGAAGAGCCTAAAAATAATTTGATTCCCGCCACGGTTTTTGGATCGGTTTGAAGCAGTTCTTCTAAATTATCATTTGTTCCCCCAAACATAAATGAGTAATTAACAAAAGAGGTTTTTTCTGCAACATCAAATTTGTCTTGTAATAATTGTTGAGTAGTTGCTTGAGGCACAGTGTTAGGCATCTCAATAAAAGTGGTAACCCCACCAGCAACGGCAGCCTTGCTCTCTGAACCAATAGTTGCTTTATGAGTGAGCCCAGGCTCTCTGAAATGGACTTGATCGTCTATTAAGCCTGGAATAAGGTAATTTCCTTTAGCATCAATTACAGGAATAGCATCTATTGTAATAGCAGCATTAATTTTTTTTATGTAACCGTTTTCTATGAGGATGTCGCTAAGAAAGGAAGTCCCCTCATTCACGATAGTTGCGTTTTTAATTAGGTAAGAGTTCATCGTAAGCCTTTAAATCTCATTTTTAGTACACCAAAAAGTGCTTCATATATTATTCCGTCACTCATTTTGGAGGTTCCTTCAGTTCTATCAGTAAAGATTACAGAAACTTCTTTAATATTGAATGCATGTTTCCAGGCTTTAAATTTCATTTCAATTTGAAAGGCATATCCAACGAACCGAATGTTATCAAGCTTAATGGTTTCAAGCACACCTCTTTTGTAACATACAAACCCGGCTGTTGTGTCATGAATTGGAATTCTAGTGATAAAGCGAACGTATTTTGAGGCAAAGTATGAGAGCAATACTCTTTTCATCGGCCAGTTTACAACATTTACACCTTGTGAATATCTAGACCCGATAGAAAGATCAGCACCTTCTTTTTGACAAGCATTGTAAAGTCTTATTAAATCTTTTGGGTTGTGAGAAAAGTCTGCATCCATCTCTATGATATAGTCATATTTTTTATGAATAGCCCATTTAAAGCCGTGAATATATGCAGTTCCAAGACCATTTTTACCTGTTCTCTTTTCAATAAAAAGAGCCTCAGAATATTGAGTAATTAACCTTTCTACAATGTCAGCAGTTCCGTCGGGAGAGTTATCATCAACTACCAATATATGAAACCTCTTTTTTTGATTAAAGACAGCTTCTATAATAGCTTGAATATTTTCTTTTTCGTTATAGGTTGGAATAATAACTAGAGTGTCAGACATAAAATGTGTGAGAATATGCACAAATATACATTTTTTTATGACTAATTTTGTGTTAATCTTAATTACAAAAAAGAAGGAATGGAAGCTCTTCAGAGAAGTGTTTTGTCAAACAATTGGATCACAATAATTTTTGTAATCTCTATACTATTACTTTTTTTTCTAAAACTTTTTACAACAGCAAAATTAAAAGGATATGTTACTTCTCTTTTCAACAAGGGATTTCTTGAAATAGAGGCAGAAGAGAGTTATTGGACTTTTTCTTTTTTTCATATAGGATTCTCATTATTTACCTTTTTAATGCTTTCTATAACCACTTTTTTTTTAATCAACCAATTCAAACAAAGCAGTGTATTTTTATTAGAAGACTACTTGGTGAGTACGTCCTATTTGTTTAGTTATGTGATGCTGAGGTTTTTAGTTGTATTTGCATTGTTTTCAGTCTTTCAATTTCAATCGAAGTTGTCGTTTTTCATGACCTCTAAACGTGGGTACCTTTATTCTATTTCTGTTGGCTTACTCTTTTTAAATGTGTTTTATTTTTATACTTTTCAACATCAGTATTTTTTATTTGTTGGGGTTACAGTACTTTTTTCACTAAGGTTAATCTTAATCTTAATCAATAACAAAAACCTCATTATTAAAGAGTTGTTTTATTTTATTTTGTACCTTTGCGCCTTCGAATTAGCGCCGCTATTCGTTTTGTTTAGATTGATATTTTAAATAAAATAGAAGTAGATTATGAAAGTGAAAACAATACTGGTGTCTCAACCAGAACCAAAAACAGAAACATCTCCTTATTCTGACTTGTCTGATAAACAGAAGGTTAAAATAGATTTTAGGCCTTTTATTCATGTCGAAGGTGTTACCACAAAAGAAGTTAGGGCACAAAAAATTGATTTGTCAAAATTTAACGCTATTGTGCTAACCAGTAGAAATGCAGTAGATCATTTTTTCAGAATTGCAGAGCAAATGCGCTTTAAAGTGCCAGATGCTATGAAGTATTTTTGTCAGTCTGAAGCAGTAGCTTTTTACTTACAGAAGTATGTAGTGTATAGAAAACGTAAAATTTATGTTGGAAAAAGAACTTTTCCAGAATTGGTAAAGCTAATTAAGAAACACAAAGAGGAGAAGTTTTTATTGCCTTCCTCAGACAAACTAAAACCACTAATTCCAAATGAATTAGATGCTTTAGGGGTTAATTGGAAAAGAGCTATTTTGTATAAAACAGTAGTAAGTGATTTATCTGACTTAGAAGATGTTTTTTATGACATTTTAGTATTTTTCAGCCC
>CBFHOD010000054.1:0-12966 GCA_965657365.1 Flavobacteriaceae bacterium | reverse complement strand
TCTGGATCAATGCCTTACGCTCAATGGCATTATCCATTTGAAAACAAAGAATTAATTGATGAAAATAAATCATTCCCTGCAGATTTTATAGCAGAAGGTGTAGATCAGACTCGTGGTTGGTTTTACACATTACATGCCATTGGAACTATGGTTTTTGATTCTGTGGCCTATAAAAATGTAGTCTCTAATGGATTGGTATTAGATAAAAATGGGCAAAAAATGTCTAAGCGTCTTGGGAACGCAGCAGATCCTTTTGAGGTATTAAGTACCTATGGTGCTGATGCTGCTCGATGGTATATGATTTCTAATGCAAACCCTTGGGATAATTTAAAATTTGATAAAGATGGTATTGAAGAAGTAAAACGTAAATTTTTTGGAACACTCTACAATACGTATTCATTTTTTACTTTGTATACGAATATTGATGGATTCTCTTATTCGGAGAAAGACATTTCACTTTTTGAAAGACCAGAATTAGATCGTTGGATTTTATCAGAACTTCACACATTAATTAAAAAAGTAGATAAGTTCTATGAAGCATATGAGCCAACAAAAGCTGCCCGAGCTATTTCAGATTTTACTCAAGATTATTTGAGTAATTGGTATGTTAGATTAAGTAGAAGAAGATTTTGGAAAGGAGATTACCAACAAGACAAAATTTCTGCTTATCAAACCTTGTATACCTGTTTGCTTACAATTGCAAAATTAGGTGCTCCAATAGCTCCATTTTTTATGGATAAATTATATTTAGATTTGAATGCTGTCTCTCAAAAAGAAAACTTTGAAAGCATTCACTTAGCTGATTTCCCTCTATTTGAAGAATCTTTCATCGACAAATCATTGGAGCGTAAAATGGAAGATGCACAAACTATTTCCTCTCTTGTATTATCTCTCCGTGCAAAAGAAAAAATAAAAGTTCGCCAGCCTTTACAGAAAATAATGATTCCTATAGAAAATGAAGAACAAAAGGCGTCAATTTTAGCTGTAGCAAACTTAATAAAACATGAGGTTAACATTAAAGAAATTGAATTACTAGAAGACGCTTCAGATATTTTGGTGAAACAAATTAAACCGAATTTTAAAACGTTAGGACCAAAATTTGGGAGAGAGATGAAGTCAATTGCCAATGCTATTCGAAATTTTTCAAAGGAAGAAATTACGAAGATTGAAATAGAAGGAAAAATACCTTTAGAGCTTGAAGGAAAAATGATTAACTTAGACCTTTCAGACGTAGAGATATCATCCAAAGACATAGAGGGCTGGTTGGTAGCTAATGAAGGATCTATTACCGTAGCTTTAGACGTTACTATATCTGAAGAACTCCGCAAAGAAGGAGTTGCAAGAGAGCTGATTAATAGAATTCAAAACGCCAGAAAAGATAGTGGTCTTGAAGTAACAGATAGAATTAAATTAACGGTTTTAAAATTTGAAGATTTAGAGGAATCTATTAATAACAATAAAGAGTATATTATGAGTGAAACATTAACTGAAGAGTTGGTTTTTGTTGATCAATTAATAGATGGCTTAGACGTAGAGTTTGATACCATCAAAAGTAAAATATTAATTCATAAAATGTAAGAATCATGTCGAATACAAGTTCAAAATATTCTGATGAAGATTTACAAGATTTTAAAGAGATCATTCTAAAGAAAATAGGAAGAGCTCAAGAAGATCTTGCCCTATTACAAAGTTCATATAAAAACGGCTTAAATAATGGAACTGATGATACTTCTCCTCAGTTTAAATCTTTTGAAGAAGGTTCAGAGACCATGAGTAAAGAAGCAAATGTTCAGTTAGCCATACGTCAAGAAAAATTTATAAGAGATTTAAATAATGCTTTAATAAGAATTGAAAATAAAACGTATGGAATCTGCAGAGTTACAGGAAAGCTAATACAGAAAGAACGCTTAAAGCTAGTCCCACATGCTACTTTAAGTATTGAAGCAAAAAGACGTCAATAAATAGTAAGCTTCCTTAATTGGAGGCTTTTCCAGTTTTATAAAATTAGACTTTTTAAACCTTAAGTTTACTAATGTTTTGCTTATATAAATGGTAAAACACAACATTATAGTTATTTTTTTACTTCATTAATTCTAGAAATATGTCTAAAAAAAACATTGCTTTACTTACAGTAATCTTAGCAATACTTATAGATCAAATTGTTAAAGTTTACATCAAAACAAACTTTTTTTTAGGTGAAGAAGTAAAGGTATTTAATTGGTTTAGAATTCATTTTGTTGAAAATAATGGGATGGCAATGGGTTTTGAGTTTGGGGGAAAAGCAGGAAAATTATTTCTTACGTTATTTCGATTGGTTGCTGTTTCTGCTATTATTTATTGGCTAGTCGAACATATAAAAAAAGGAACTCATACTACAGTAATTTTTGCAATTTCTTTAATTTTTTCAGGCGCAGTTGGGAATATTATAGACTCTGTTTTTTACGGAGTTATTTTTAACACTCCAAAAGGCACTAATCTTGCAACATTGTTCTCTGATAAGCCCTACGGAGAATTGTTTTATGGTAAAGTAGTAGATATGTTTTATTTTCCTATTTGGGAAGGAGTACTCCCTGACTGGATTCCTTTCATAGGTGGAGAGTTTTTTAGATTTTTTAATTATATTTTTAATCCTGCAGACGCTTATATAACCTCTGGCGTAGTCTTGCTTTTTTTATTTAGTAAAACTGCATTTCCTAAGGAAAAAATAGAACAATAATCATATATACTAAAGCCTCCACAATACCATTTGCTTTATATAGACTATTAAGTTTTATCATTTTAATAAATTTTTTTGACAGCCTTGTTTTTATTCAGCTCAATTTACTCAATACTTACCAAGAAAAAATAAAATAGTATTTTCGTTCTATGCCAACTTCACTTGAACTTCAGCTAAAAACCCTCCCGGATTCTCCTGGAGTTTACCAATATTATGATAAAGAAGACATCATTTTGTATGTAGGGAAAGCAAAGAATTTAAAAAAGAGAGTTGCATCATATTTCACTAAAAATCACGGAAACGCAAAAACTAGAATCCTTGTAAATAAAATTGTCAGTATAAAACATATTGTTGTAGAAACAGAAACAGATGCATTATTATTAGAAAATAATCTTATTAAAAAATACCAACCAAGGTATAATATTATGTTAAAAGATGATAAAACCTATCCTTGGATTTGTATAAAAAAGGAACGTTTTCCTCGAGTTTTTATGACTCGGAGAGTTATCAAAGACGGTTCAGAGTATTTTGGACCATATACAAATGTTAGAACAGTAAAGGTTTTATTAGATTTAATAAGAGAACTATACCCCTTAAGAACTTGTAATTATGATTTGTCTAGAGAAAAAATTATGGCTAAAAAATACAAGGTCTGTCTAGAATATCATTTAGGAAACTGTAATGGCCCTTGTCAAGACTTTCAAGAGGAGGAAAGTTATAAGGAAACGATAAAAGCAATAAGAAATATAATAAAAGGGAATTTCAAAGAAAGTGTAGATAAGTTTCAGGAAATGATGCAATTATTAGCAGAGAAGATGGAATTTGAAGAGGCACAAAAAGTAAAGGAAAAATTAAATTTATTATCAAACTATCAATCTAAGTCTACTATTGTAAATCCCAGCATAAATAATGTTGACGTATTTTCAATCATCTCTGACGAAAGCTACGGCTATGTCAATTTTTTTAAGATTGCAAATGGTTCAATTATTCAATCTCATACTACAGAAGTCAAAAAAAAATTAGACGAAACAGACAAAAGAATCTTAGAATTAGCAGCTGTAGAAATTAGACAGCGTTTTAACTCTACGTCAAAAGAAGTATATGTTCCTTTTAAAATTGATTTAGGAACCTCCATAAAGGTTACTGTCCCAAAAGTTGGTGATAAAAAACGGATTATAGAACTATCAGAACGCAATGCGAAATATTATAGGCAAGAACAATTTAAGCAGATAAAAATTACCAATCCGGATCGACATGTAAAACGAATTATGATTCAAATGCAAAAAGATTTAAGATTGTCTGAAGAACCAAGACATATTGAATGTTTTGATAATTCAAATATTCAGGGAACAAATCCCGTAGCTGCATGTGTTGTTTTTAGAGATAGTAAACCCAGAAAAAAAGAATACCGCCACTATAATATTAAAACTGTAGATGGTCCAGATGATTTTGCTTCTATGGAAGAGGTCGTATTTAGGCGCTATAAAAGGCTTTTATCTGAAGACCAATCACTACCTCAGTTAATCGTCATTGATGGTGGTAAAGGCCAATTATCTTCAGCATTAAAAAGTTTAGACTTACTTGGACTAAGAGGTAAAATAGCAATCATTGGGATTGCAAAAAGGTTGGAGGAAATTTATTACCCAGGAGACCCTATTCCAATGTACTTAGATAAACGATCTGAAACATTAAAAATTATTCAGTATTTAAGAAATGAAGCCCATAGATTTGGCATTACATTACACAGAAATAAAAGAAGTAAAAGTGCTATTCAGTCAGAATTAGAACAAATTCCATCTATTGGAAAACAAACAATAACATCTTTATTAAGAAAATTTAAATCTGCAAAACGAGTTCAAAAAGCTTCTTTAAAAGAGTTACAGGAAATTGTAGGTGATTCTAGAGCAAAAACAATCTATCAATATTTTAAAAAAGACGAGTAGATTAAGTTGATAAAAACCCAGTATTTGTTCCAATGTTAACTTAATGTTAATTAAATGTTTTTTTATTGTAAAAAAATTTATATATTGCAGCATATAAAAACCATACTAATATGAAATTTTTTTTAACAATAGTGTTTGTATTTTCTCTTTCTTTGATTCAAGCACAAGAAATAGAGCCTTCCTTTAAGGTTGAGGGAGATCGAGTAAAAGCAACCTATTACTTTGCTGATGGATCAGTTCATAAACAAGGTTTTTTTAAACATAAAAAATTAACTGGAGAATGGTCGGAGTATGATGTAAAAGGAAATAAAGTTTCCACTGGTTTTTATGAAGATGGGAAAAAATCTGGTATTTGGTTTCAATGGAATAAAAACAAACTTCGTCAAGTAAATTATAAAAATAATATGATAACTTCGGTTAGTACATGGAAAGAGGAAACAAGTTTAGCCATAAATTAATAGTCCAAAAAACATAAAAAAACTCGCATATTATATGCGAGTTTTTTTATGAGAAAATATGGTTAAAAATAAAAAACCCACATTGAAAACAATGTGGGTTTTTGTTGATATATATGTGCCTTACTTACGTACAATTTTAAATTTGTACTGTAAATAGTTGTAAGCATCTCTAGGTATAATTGTAATCCACTTTTTATGTTTTAGATACCATCGAAAACGAATCGATGATATTCCTTTAGTCAAATAAGAAGCAATAAAAGGATGAACGTTCAACACCACATTTTTATTTTTAGGATTTGAAATAACACGTTCCAAATCTGCTTCGATTTTGTCTAATAAAACAATTGGAGCTTCGACTTCTCCATTTTTATTAGGGTTTGGTTCTGTTGTTTTAATACTGAGTTCAGGTCGAACTCTTTGCCTAGTAATTTGAATTAATCCAAATTTACTCGGCGGTAAAATTTTGTGCTTTGTTCTATCAAAAGACATGATCTCTTTTAAATGCTGAAATAGCTTATTCCTATTCTCTGCACGATGCATATCAATAAAGTCAATTACAATAATTCCTCCCATATCCCTTAATTGCAATTGTCTTGCAATTTCAGTAGCAGCAATTAAATTTACTTCTAATGCAGTTTCTTCTTGAGAACCAGCTTTGTTAGAACGATTTCCACTGTTTACATCAATTACATGTAATGCTTCAGTGTGCTCAATTACTAAATAAGCTCCCCTACTCATAGAAACAGTTTTACCAAAAGATGTTTTTATTTGGCGTTCTATTCCATATTTTTCAAAGATTGGGGTAGGTGACTTATGAAGTTTTACAATCTTTTCCTTTTCAGGATAGATTTCTTGAAGATACTCTTTAATTTCTAGTTTAAGAGTTTCATCATTGGTTACAATATTTGTAAAAGAATCATTCATTACGTCTCTTAAAATTGAAGAAGCTCTATTTAATTCGCTTAATACTTTTGTTGGTGTATTAGTGTTAGCAATTCGCTTACACATGGTTTTCCAACGATCTAATGAATTTTGTAAATCTTTATCGAGTTCTGCTACTTTCTTTCCCTCAGCAACAGTTCTCAAAATAACACCAAACCCTTTCGGTTTAATGCTTTTTACCAATCTTTTTAAACGTTCTTTTTCTTTTGAATCTTCTATTTTTTGTGAAACAGAGATTCTATCAGAAAAAGGAACTAATACCAAAAATCTACCGGCAATAGAAAGCTCTGAGCTTAATCTAGGACCTTTTGTAGATATTGGTTCTTTTACAATTTGTACTAATAAATTTTGACCTGATTTTATTACGTCGTTAATACTCCCGTCTTTGTGAATATCTTTCTCAAAGCGAAAGTTTTTTAAAGTGAATTCTTTATACTTACCTGTGCTTACTTTCTTAATAAAATTATTTAAAGATTGAACCTTTGCTCCCAAATCATGATAATGTAAAAACCCATCTTTAGGGTATCCAACATTAACAAAAGAAGCATTTAGCCCTGTTAATACTTTTCCAATTTTGGCTAAAAAAATGTCGCCAACAGAAAATTTATTATCAGTTGTTTCTTTATTTAATTCTATAAGTTTTCCATTTTTTAATAAGGCAAAATCAATATCAGATGAATTTGAACGAATTATTAATTCTGTTTTCATACTGAAATGGTTTTTATACTAAATGTCAATATTGACAAATAATGGATTAATTTTAAACAGGTATTTTGTTTTAATACCATACGAGGCTTCTGCTTTATGCAGAATAAATACCTCTATTTCAATGAACGTTTTTGTTTTAAAGCAATAAGGGACAAGAAAGGTTAGACCTTACTTTTTCTTATGTCTATTTGCTCTAGCTCTTTTCTTGCGTTTGTGTGTTGAGATCTTTGATCTCTTTCTTTTTTTACCACTTGGCATAATTGTCTAATTTTGTAAATCTTTCGATTTAGATTTGTATAATTACTTTACTACCACTTTGCTTTTTACTCCTTCAGTAAAAGTTTTTGCTGGCTTAAAAGCTGGAATATTATGAGCCGGGATTTTGATAGTAGTGTTCTTAGAAATATTTCTTCCAGTTTTTTCTGCTCTAGTTTTGATAATAAAACTTCCAAAACCTCTTAAATAAACATTATCTCCTTGTTCTAAAGCACTTTTCACTTCTGTCATAAATGCTTCTACTGTTGCTAATACATCTGCTTTTTCAATTCCTGATTTGTCCGAAATTTTCGACACAATATCTGCTTTCGTCATGTTGCTATATTTTATATATTTCCTTAAAAATTTGCTGGCAAATATATGATAATTAATCTATTCCATAAAAAGAAACATATAAAAATATATCAATTTTAAGACGTAATATTGTATGCATAATCATTTTTAATGAATTTTTCTAACACATTAATTTACTGGTATTTACAAACAAAAAGAGATTTGCCTTGGCGTAAAACTCGAGACCCTTATCTTGTTTGGCTATCAGAAATCATACTACAACAAACAAGAGTCTCTCAAGGAATGAGTTATTACCTAGCTTTTTCTTCAGTTTTTCCAACAGTTGAAGACCTTGCAAACGCAGAGGAAAGTAAAGTCTTAAAAATGTGGCAAGGATTAGGTTATTATTCAAGAGCAAGGAATTTGCATTTTACTGCCAAATATGTCTTTAATGAATTAGATGGGAAATTTCCAACAAGCTATAAAGATCTTGTCAAATTAAAAGGAATAGGAGACTATACAGCTTCAGCTATTTCTTCAATTTGTTTTGATGAGCATGCAGCAGTAGTGGATGGAAATGTTTATAGGGTATTGGCTAGGTTTTTCAAAATCGATACACCCATTAATAGTACAAAAGGAATTAAAGAGTTTAAAAGCTTAGCTCAATCATTATTAGACAAAAAAAGTCCTGGGGTATACAACCAAGCAATTATGGATTTTGGGGCACTACAATGTAAGCCAAAAAATCCAAATTGTCATCAATGTCCAATTAATTCAAATTGTATAGCTTTTGATAAGAAGCTAGTTAAAGAGTTACCTGTCAAAGAGAGGAAATTGAAAGTTAAAAAGAAATACTTCAATTTTATTGTATTTGTAACCAAAGAGAATACAACAATTTTTGAAGAACGAAAAGGAAAGGGGATATGGCAAGGTTTATTTCAATTTCCATTAATTGAAACGGTCAAAGAAGTTCAGTTAAACGATTTAATTAATTTATCCGATTTTAAGGTACTTGTTCCTGCTAATTCAGTAATTCAATTATTTAACCAAAACTCAATTGTACACAAGCTATCTCATCAACATTTATTAACAAAATTTTGGATTATAAAAACTGATTATCATCAGAATGCAACAACTCATTGGGATGCGTTAGAACTATTTCCTACCTCTGTACTAATAGCCAACTTTATGAAAGAATACAACTCAAAATTCAATCAAATTTTTTAGTACATTTGATATTGTAATCAATAATAAGTAATGTCTGGAACAATTAATAAAGTAATATTAATAGGTCATCTAGGTGATGAAGTAAAGATGAATTATTTTGAAGGAGGAAATTCAATAGGACGTTTCCCAATAGCAACTAACGAAAGCTATACCAATAAGCAAACTGGTCAAAAAGTTACTAATACAGAATGGCATTCCATAGTAGTTAGAAATAAACTTGCAGAAATTTGTGAAAAATATTTAACTAAAGGGGATAAGGTTTACTGTGAAGGACGAATTAAGACACGTCAATGGTTACAAGAGGGTCAAAAAAGATATACGACAGAAATACATGTAACGAATATGACTTTCTTGTCCACAAAAAAAGAAACTGGAGAGTCAGCTTTAACTGGTGATAATAAATCATCAATATTAACCTCCCAAGAAAAAAACACAACCATTGAAGACGATTATCCATTTTAAAAATCATTAAATTTTACTATTTGGATTCAGACCCTGAACTTTTATTACATAACATAGCCCAATTAGACATGATGTCTTTAATTGCTATTATTTTTTTAATTGTATTACTTTTTTGTTCTGCTTTAATATCTGGAACTGAAGTTGCTTTTTTTTCTCTATCAAAAACAGATATTATAAAAATTTCAGATGAAACTAAAGGGAAAAACCCTATTGTAATACTTTTACAAAACCCTAGTAAATTATTGGCCACAATTCTAATTACTAATAATTTTATAAATATTCTTATTGTACTAATTTTTGCGTCGTTAGGGGAGGTTTTTTTTAAAAATCAAAATTTAGCATTTACAATACTTGGGTTTACACTTCCTTCAAGTGTAGTTATGTTTTCAATTGAAGTAATATTAGTTACTTTCCTTATTCTTCTTTTTGGAGAAGTGCTCCCTAAGGTTTATGCTTCTAGAAGAGCTCTTAAGTTTTGTAATTTAATGACTAAACCCCTACAATTCCTTACATTTTTACTAACCCCTTTAAGCTCACCTTTAATTAATTTAACCAATATTATCGAAAAAAAATTAGGAAGTAAAAATTCAAATTTTTCAGTAGAAATTTTATCAAAAGCACTTGAGCTTACTTCAGAAGGTTCAACAACAAAAGAGGAACAAAAAATTTTAGAGGGAATTGTTAGTTTTGGTAACACCGAAACTGTTCAGATCATGAAACCAAGAATCGATATTTTTGCTTTGTCTGATGAAGAATCCTATGACGAGGTTTTAATAAAAATTTTAAATCATGGCTATTCTAGAAATCCAGTTTATAAGGATTCTATAGATAATATTACTGGTGTTTTGTATTCAAAAGACTTATTAGGGTTCTTGAATAAAAAAGATTTTAAATGGCAAAAGCTACTAAGAGAACCATTTTTTGTGCCAGAAAATAAAAAATTAGATGATCTTTTGGTTGAATTTAAAGAAAGAAAAAATCATTTAGCTATAGTTGTAGATGAATATGGAGGAACCAGTGGTATTGTTACTTTAGAGGATGTTATTGAGGAAATCGTAGGAGAAATTAATGACGAGTTTGATACAGACGACCTTTCATATTCAAAAATTGATAACAATAATTATATTTTTGATGGTAAAATTACGATTAAAGATTTTTGTAAAGTTTTAGAAGATATCAATGAAGAAAAATTTGAGAAATATAAGGGTGAGTCCGAGACTATAGCCGGGTTTATTTTAGAAATCTCTGGGAAATTTCCAAAAATTGGAGAAAAAATAAATTTTGATATGTATACTTTTACTATTGAGGCCTTAGACAGAAAGCGAATTAAACAATTAAAAGTTACAAGACACAATGAGTAGACTGGTCTTTAGTATTTTTTTCATTTCTTTTATTTCTTGCTCAGAGGAAACCCTGCCTAAACCAACAGCATTTTTAAATTTAGAATATAAGAAGCCATTATATCAAGAGTTATATTTGAAAAGACCCTACAAATTTGAGTTTTCTGAAAGAGTAAAATTAAATGATGGCCCTAAAAATTGGCTTAAGTTAGAATACCCAAGATTAAAGGCTTCTATAGATATCACCTATAGAAAAATAGATGGAAATTTAAGAGAACTATTGGTGGAATCAGAAAAATTAGTTTTTAAGCATACCTCAAAAGCGGAACAAATTTCTTCAAATGATTATGTAAAGAATCAAGAGAGGGTATATGGCACATTATATGACATTACTGGCAATGCAGCTTCTCATATTCAATTTCACATCACAGACAGTACAGACCATTTTATAAAAGGAGCGTTATATTTTAATATTAAACCAAATTATGATTCTTTACTTCCTGCAGTAAATTACATAAAAAAGGATATTCTACATTTAATGGAGACTTTTAAATGGGAAGAATAAATTAATTAACATTGAGTAATTATTTTCACCATTAAAGCCTTTATTCTGTTTTTCTACTTTGTAACCACAAGTAGAATTGAACTCCAAATAATAGAGCACCGGAAAGCAAATGAATGGCTTGAGTGCCTAATGGGAATTCTGCATAATACATTAAAATCCCAGTAATAGTCTCTAAAAAAAGCAAAACTAAAATCCATTTCACTAATTTATAACCTAACTTATGAAGTTGGTTTAGATAAAATAATCCAAAATTCACAAGGATAATTGCAATGGTAAATGATCGATGAAAATAAAATTTAAAGCTAGGGTTCATTAAACTATATTCTTTGTTTTCAAAACCAAATAATTTAACCTGCTCGTCAATAAACTGACGAACCTGAGTTCCCATTGCTATTTGAATCAAAGAAAAAATAATTGATAGTATCAGGAGTTTGTTAAATAATGAATGATATTTGAAGGCTACTTTTTCTTTTCTTATGATAAATAAAAGACGAAGTATAAGGCCAATAATTAATAAACCAATTACCATATGAATGGTAATCATTGTTGGCTTTAAATTACTGTCAACAACCATTTTTCCTAAAAAAGCCTCAACTAACATGAAGAAAAAGGCAATAAATGATAGGATAGGAATCCATTTGTTTTCCTTTCTAAATTTTAGTGATCCAGCCAATAGAAATAGAAAAATAAAACCTGATAGTACAGTTATCAATCTATTAATATACTCAACCCAGGTATGAAATTTATTGAAAGTTGCATATTCGTGCTTGGTATATTCTTTCCAATTTCTTTCATTAAAAAATAATGAGGTATTTACTTTTTGTTCAGCCACATAAAGAACTTCATCTTTAATGATAATAATTCCTTCTTTATACGTTGTATTTGGTTGCCATGTAATTTGTTCCTCAGAAGTGGGTGGGATATAGTAACCAAAACATTTTGGCCAATCAGGGCAACCCATTCCGGAACCAGTCATTCTAACAATTGAACCGGCTAAAAATATTAAATAAAGACTTACTAAAGTAACTTTAACAATCGTAGGAAATCGATTTTTCATCTGAATGAAAATTTTTACAAAGGTAAATTAAAAACAGCCAAAATAAATTTCTATTTCTAGAAGGCTTTTCTTTATAATGAGTTTAAATTATAAAGATTTTTTAGGTTTTAATTCAGATGCGGTATATGCATTACCTCCTGCAATACCACATATAAAAGAGCTTATATCTGTTGTAGAGGTTTTACTACTATCAAATGATACAGTAGCAATACTATCTGAGAAAACTACTCTAACATCTGTAACACCCTCTTTTTTTGAAAGCTTAGATTGAATTGTTTTAGCACAACCAATTTCACAAGTCATACCTGAAACAGCAAAGGATACAGTTTGTATTTCAGCCATATGCAGAACGCCACTCTTTACGTCTTCATTTTTTAGTTTTTTTTGTTCATCCGAACAAGACCAAATCAAAAGAGTGCTAAGCATAAGTGACAAAAAAATTGATCTGGTATTCATGATTGTTTTTTATGATTGTTTTATTATACAAATTTATGCATTTAATGATGTATATCTTAAGATTTATTCCATTTTTGTAGGTCACTAAAAAGTAGATAATGAGTAACAATTATAAAAAGTGGATTTATCTAATAGTTTTAGCAATTATTTGGGGAAGTTCTTTTATTCTGATCAAAAAATCTTTAGTTGGTTTAAGCCCTATTCAATTAGGAGCATTGAGAACATTTATTGCTGGAGTATTTGTGCTTTTAATTGGGTTTAGAAGTTTAAAAAAAATAAAAAAAACGCAATGGAAATATATTGTAGTTAGCTCCTTATTAGGTACTTTATTTCCTGCATTCTTTTTTGCTTTTGCGATTACAGGTATAGACAGCTCTGTAGCATCAATATTAAATTCTTTAACCTCATTAAATGCGCTTATTGTAGCTACATTATTTTTTGGAGTTGTATTTAAAAGAGTTCAATTAGTTGGAGTTCTTATTGGCTTGGCAGGTACAATTATGTTAATTTTAGAAAGCTCCTCTTTAAATCCTAACCAGAATT
>CBFHOD010000053.1:12004-13610 GCA_965657365.1 Flavobacteriaceae bacterium | reverse complement strand
CTGTAACAGCAGCACTTCTACCCCCTCTAAACGGTCCGATATTTCTCCATTCGGTAGCCTTATAAAAACCTTCAGAATATTTGGTAGTATTCTTTTGAGCGTTAACTTTGTATCCTTCAGAAAAAATAAGGCATAAAAGGAAAATAAATAATTTTTTCATGTGAGTTTGTTTTTGAAGCCTAAATTTAAGAATTTAAAATGAGACCAAGTAGATTATGAAAATTTGTATCAAAGGAATTGACAATACTAATATTTTGAAAGCTATTTTTATTTCTGGATCTAAAAGTGAATCAAATAGAATGCTAGTCTTAAAGAAATTATTTAGAGAAATTACGATACATAATTTGTCAGATTCTGATGATACCCATCATCTACAATATGCACTTTCAACTCAAGACTCCGAGATAAATATCGGGCATGCTGGAACTGCGATGCGATTTTTAACTGCTTTTTTTGCAACACAACAGAAAAGAACTACCATTTTATCAGGTTCTCAAAGAATGCATCAGAGACCAATTAAAGTTTTGGTGGAGGCATTAAGAGCATTAGGAGCTGAAATATCTTATCTCGAAAATGAAGGTTTTCCACCATTAAAAATTATTGGAAAACAACTCACTAAAAACAAAGTAAAAATTAATGGTAATATTAGTAGTCAGTATATTTCAGCCTTGTTGCTCATTGCTGCCAGCCTACCTAATGGTTTACGTGTTGAGTTAGTAGGTGAAATCACCTCTATTCCTTATATCAATATGACATTGTCTTTGTTAAATCAAATTGGAATCACTACCTCCTTTGAGGGTCAGATTATTCAAGTAAATACTTTGGAAGAAGCAAATAAACATACCATAGAAGTAGAGTCTGATTGGAGCTCGGCTTCTTATTTTTATTCAATAGCCGCGTTAAGTAGTGTTAGTTCTGAAATTCGATTGTCATCGTATAAAAAAGAAAGTTTACAGGGAGACGCAATTCTTGCAGAAATTTATAAATCTTTTGGTGTAGAAACTGTTTATGAAACAAATAGTATAGTCTTAAGGAAAACTAAAGAACATAACAAAGAACATCTTACTATTGATTTAAACAAAGCTCCGGATATTGCTCAAACAATTGCAGTAACTTGCTATGGTTTAGGAGTTTCTTGTGAATTATTGGGGTTACATACCTTAAAAATTAAAGAAACAGATCGACTGGAAGCATTGCATTCAGAACTCACAAAATTAGGGGCAAATATTTCTGTAACACCTACTAGTCTTTATCTTAATAGTAGCTCAGAGATAGTTGCTGATGTTTCAGTAGAGACTTATAATGATCATAGAATGGCAATGGCATTTGCACCTCTAGGGATGAAAATTCCTCTTGAAATTTTAGATGCTGATGTAGTTACTAAATCATATCGAAATTTTTGGAAAGATTTACAGAAAATTGGTTTTCAATTAAATAAAGTATAAATTAAACAGTCAAATACTTGACATCCCCTTACTTCAAATCGTATATTTGCCGCCGTTACCCTAAAACTACATATTGTAATACATCTATTTTGTGAGTGCAAAGCCATTTATTATTTGTAGATAAATTACTTATGATATTTAAAAAACAACAACTAAGGACA
>CBFHOD010000053.1:2691-11909 GCA_965657365.1 Flavobacteriaceae bacterium | reverse complement strand
TACCTCTATTTTGTGAGTGCAAAGCCATTTATTATTTGTAGATAAATTACTTATGATATTTAAAAAACAACAACTAAGGACATATGAAATTATCCCATTTTAATTTTGAATTGCCAGAAGAATTACTGGCAGAATATCCAGCTGAACACAGAGATGAATCTCGTTTAATGGTTTTAAATCGTAAAGATCAAACTATTGAACATAAAACGTTCAAAGACGTCATAAATTACTTTGATGAAGGTGATGTTTTAATGTTAAATAACACAAAAGTTTTTCCTGCCAGAATGTTTGGTAATAAAGAAAAAACTGGAGCTAGAATTGAAGTGTTTTTATTGAGAGAATTAAATGCTGAAAATAGATTGTGGGATGTTTTAGTAGATCCAGCAAGGAAAATTAGAATTGGAAATAAATTGTTTTTTGGAGAAGACGATAGTCTAGTTGCAGAGGTGATTGACAATACCACTTCTAGAGGTCGTACCCTTCGTTTTCTTTATGATGGAGACTATGAAGAGTTTAGAGAAAAATTATTAGAATTAGGAGAGACACCTTTACCAAAATATATAAAAAGAGATGTAGAGGCCTCTGATAGAGAACGCTATCAAACAATCTTTGCAAAAAATGAAGGTGCTGTTGCAGCCCCAACTGCAGGCTTGCATTTTTCGAAACATTTAATGAAACGTTTAGAAATTAAAGGTGTAGATTTTGGGGAATTAACGCTTCATGTTGGTCTTGGAACTTTCAGCCCAGTTGAAGTTGAAGATTTATCAAAGCATAAAACAGATTCTGAACAAATTAGTATTCCTCCAGGAACAGCTCAGTTAATTAATGATGCCATTGTAAATAAAAGAAGAATTTGTGCTGTAGGAACTACGGTAATGCGTGCTGTTGAATCTTCTGTCTCTGCCAGTGCTAGATTAAATAGTTACACAGGTTGGACTAATAAATTTATTTTTCCACCCTATGACTTTAGCATTGCAAACTCTATGATTACAAACTTTCATTCACCAAAATCAACCTTAATGATGATGGCTGCTGCTTTTGCAGGATATGATTTTTTAATGGAAGCCTATAAAATAGCTGTTAAAGAAGAGTATAAGTTTCACACTTATGGCGATGCCATGTTGATCATATAAGTTGGATAAAAAATATAAAATCAAAAGCCTCTTAGCCATGCTATGAGGTTTTTGTATTTTTGTGAAATTATTTTAAGAGACTTTTAAATTTATATAATAGACTCAAATACAACAGAAATTATAGATGAAGCCAAAGAAAAAAGACATTCGATCTTTAACAAAAGAGCAGCTGAGAAATTTTTTTGTAGAAAATGGAGATAAAGCATTTCGAGGAAATCAAGTTTTTGAATGGTTATGGAGTAAATCCTTACATACTTTTGAGGCCATGACCAATATTTCCAAAGAAACAAGACAAATGTTGGAAGAAAACTTTGTTATCAATCACATCGAAGTAGACTCTATGCAACGAAGTAAAGATGGAACCATAAAGAATGGAATTCGTTTACATGATGGTTTCATTGTAGAATCTGTGTTAATACCTACTGAAAAAAGAACAACAGCTTGTGTGTCTAGCCAGGTTGGTTGTAGTTTAGATTGTCGTTTTTGTGCTACCTCTAGATTAAAAAGGATGAGAAACTTGAATCCTGATGAAATTTATGATCAAGTAGTGGCCATAGACAAGCAAAGTAAATTATACCACAATCGTAAACTCTCTAATATTGTTTTTATGGGTATGGGAGAGCCCTTAATGAACTACAACAATGTTATCAAATCAATTGATAAAATAACATCTCCTGAGGGTCTTGGAATGTCTTCAAAACGAATTACTGTATCAACTTCTGGTGTTCCCAAAATTATTAAGAAAATGGCTGATGATAAAGTGAAATTTAATCTAGCTGTTTCATTGCATTCAGCAATAGATAGCGTAAGAACATCTATTATGCCATTTAATGAAACATTTCCATTGAAAGATCTAGGAGACGCTTTGGTATATTGGTTTGAAAAAACACAACGAGTAGTTACTTATGAATACATAGTTTGGGATGGAATTAATGATAAAAAAGAAGATATTAAGGCACTAATTAATTTTTGTAAACTAATTCCTTGTAAAGTTAATTTAATCGAGTATAATCCAATAGATGATGGAGAGTTTCAACAGGCAAATTCCAGGGTTATAGATAATTATATTTCAAACCTTGAAATGCATGATATTGTTGTAAATGTTAGACGGTCTAGAGGAAAAGATATTGACGCAGCTTGTGGTCAGTTAGCCAACAAATCGTAACCTAATTTAGGCTACATTTTGTAAATTTGTAATACTAATGAAGATTGTTGAGGAAATAAAAAAACCCATTCAAAAGGAGATGGAACGCTTTGAAGAAAAGTTCAAAGATTCCATGATCTCCAAAGTGCCCTTACTTAACAGAATTACCTATTATATTGTTAGAAGAAAAGGAAAGCAAATGCGTCCAATGTTTGTTTTTTTAGTTGCTAAAATGGTTTCTAATGGTGGTTTTGACCAACGAACCTACAGAGGGGCTTCTGTAGTAGAATTAATTCATACAGCTACTCTAGTTCACGATGATATTGTCGATGACAGTAATAGAAGAAGAGGTTTTTTCTCTATTAATGCACTATGGAAAAATAAAATTGCAGTTTTAGTAGGAGATTATTTATTGTCTAAAGGGCTATTACTTTCCATAGATAATGAAGACTTTGATTTGTTAAAGCTAATTTCAATAGCAGTCAGAGAAATGAGCGAAGGTGAATTACTCCAAATAGAAAAAGCTAGAAAACTAGATATTACAGAAGATGTCTACTATGAAATTATTCGTCAGAAAACAGCCACATTAATTGCAGCTTGCTGTGGAATTGGAGCAGCATCAGTTGGAGCCAATCAAGATACGGTTCAACAAATGAGAAAATTTGGGCAGTATATTGGGATGGCATTTCAAATAAAAGATGACTTATTTGACTATTCTGAAGAAAAAATTGGAAAGCCTACAGGGATAGATATTAAAGAACAAAAAATGACTCTCCCTTTAATTTATACTCTAAATAGTTGCTCAAAAAAAGAAAAGGCTTGGCTAATTAACTCTATTAAAAAATACAACAAAGACAAAAAAAGAGTTAAAGAGGTCATTACTTTTGTTAAAAAAAGTGGAGGTATCGAGTACACCACAAAAAAAATGATTGATTATAAAACTAAGGCATTAACAATTCTGGAGAATTTTCAAGACTCTGATTATAAAACATCCTTAATTAAGATGATTGACTATGTAGTTGAACGAAAAATTTAAATACTTAATAGTTCTTCAACAAAATCTCTTCTATTAGATAATCTAGGCACTTTATGCTGACCACCTAACTTCCCTTTTTTCTTTAACCAGGAATAAAATAATCCTTTTTTGACACTATGAATTTTTGGCATTACTAAAGTCATATTATTATAGCGTTTAGCCTCATAATCCGAATTTATAGATTTTAGAGCATTGTCGAGTAATTCTGTAAAATACTGTAAATTTTGTGGTGCTTTTGCAAATTCAATGACCCATTCATGACTCCCTTGTTTATTGCCATCCATAAAAATTGGTCCAACAGTATAGTCCGTAATAGTAGATTTTGTTTTTTTACAAGCCAGCTTCAAAGCCTCTTCAGCATTTTCAATAATTAGTTCTTCTCCAAATACATTAATATGATGTTTAGTTCTACCAGTAATTTTAACTTTATACGGACTTAGCGAAGTAAACTTTACCGTATCTCCTATTAAATAACGCCACAACCCACCATTAGTAGATATAACAACAGCATAATTCTCATCTTTTTTTACTTGAGATAAAGGAATTGCTACAGAGTTTTCACCACGATATTCACTCATAGGAATAAATTCATAAAATATTCCATAATCAAGCATTAAAAGGAGGTCTAAACTGCCATTTACATCTTGTAGGGCAAAAAACCCCTCAGATGCATTATAAGTTTCATAATATTTAAAATCTTTTTTTGGGATAAGTTTTCTGTATTGTTCTCGATAAGGATTAAAGTTAACACCCCCATGAAAATATACCTCCAGATTTGGCCAAACCTCTAAAATATTATTTTTACCTGTTTTTTCTAAAACTCTATTTAATAATACCAACATCCAAGAGGGAACCCCAACCAAACTTGTGATATTTTCGTGAATGGTCTCATTAATTATTGCCTCCATTTTTGTTTCCCATTCACTCATTAAAGCCGTCTCTTGACTTGGAGCTGAACTAAAGTCTGCCCAAAAAGGCATGTTTTCAATAATTATTGCAGATAAATCTCCAAAATAAGAATTGTTGTCTTCATAAACAGCATTACTTCCCCCCAAACGAAGTGCTTTCCCATTAAATAAAGCAGTTTCCTCATTGTTGTTAATGTAGAGGCAAAGCATATCTTTTCCAGCCTTTAAATGGCAATTTTCAATAGCTTCGTCACTTACAGGAATAAATTTACTTTTAGCATTCGTTGTTCCACTAGATTTTGCAAACCATTTAATTTTTGTTGGCCAAAATAAATTTTGTTCTCCTTTTCTGCACCGTTCAATTAATGGCTCTATGCTTTCATATTGCTGAATTGGAACCTTTTTCGAGAAATTTTCATAGGTACGAATAGAAGAGAAATTAGATTTTTTTCCAAACTCTGTATCTTTTGCAGATTGAATTAAACGAAATAATAATTCTTCTTGAACATCTATGGGGTATTTAATGAACAATTCCATTTGATGCTTTCTCTTTTTGAGAAACCAAGAAATAATAGAATTAACAAATGGGATTGCCATGGTGATTCAGAGTTTAGTAAAATGATTTTTCCGTAAGTTTGTGATGTACTTACTAGATAGAGATAAAAATAGAAAAATATTTTAGATGCAATACCAAGGAGTTTTAAAAAAAATGATTACTGAAAGCAATGCAGCAATTCAATATTATTTAGATTTAGAAACTGACTTCATTAATGTTAATCAGTTATTAAACAGAAATTTAGAATTTAAATTTTTGAAATACAGTTGTATGAGTTGTCAATCAGATAAAGAAATTTATCGTCAAGGATTTTGTAAATCATGTTTTTTTGAAACACCAAGTGCAGGAGATTGGATTATGAGACCTGAATTAAGTACAGCTCATTTAGGCAAGGAAGATCGAGATTTAGCCTATGAAAAATCTGTTCAACTTCAGCCTCACATTGTATATTTAGCAAATTCTAGCAATGTAAAAGTTGGAGTTACAAGAAAGCAACAAGTGCCCACGCGTTGGATAGATCAAGGAGCTCATGAAGCTATAGAAATTGTGGAAGTTCCAAATAGATACCTGGCAGGAATTACTGAAGTAGCACTCAAAGCACATGTAGCTGATAAAACGAATTGGAGGAAAATGTTAAAAAACGATATTGAAGAGGCAGATTTAAAAGAATGGCAAAATAAGTTACGTCCATTCATTCCGGAGGAAGCAAAAGAATTTTTCATTGAAAATAACGCTTTAACTGAAATTAATTTTCCAGTACATCAATATCCAGAAAAACCTAAAAGTTTAAATATTGTAAAAGAGCAAAACTATTCGGGAAAGTTAGTAGGGATAAAAGGGCAATATTTAATTTTTGAAGACCAAACAGTCTTTAATATTAGATCAAATGAGGGTATTGTTGTGGAATTAAATATTAATTAGAAGTATAAAGAAATTACCAAGTTATGAATAAATCTAACTTTCTTAAAGTAGCTTTAGCTCAAATATCTCCAGTTTGGTTAGATAAAAAACAAACCATTCAAAAAATCAAAAATACAATTGAAGCGGCTTCAAAAGAAAAAGCAGAATTAATTGTTTTTGGTGAAGCTTTACTTCCTGGTTACCCATTTTGGATTGGATTAACTAATGGTGCAACATGGAACTCTTCTGTTCAAAAAGAAATTCATGCCCATTATGTACAAAATTCAATTACCATTGAAAAAGGAGAGCTGGCTTCCATATGCAATCTTGCAAAAGAACATCGTATGGCTATATATTTAGGAATTATCGAGCGCGCTCAGAATAGGGGAGGGCATAGTATTTATGCATCTTTGGTATATATAAATCAAGACGGAGTTATAAAATCAGTTCACAGAAAATTACAACCAACTTTTGATGAACGCTTAACTTGGGCTCCAGGAGATGGTCATGGCTTACAAGTTCATCCTCTAAAAAACTTCACTGTTGGTGGTTTAAATTGTTGGGAGAATTGGATGCCTTTACCTAGAGCTGCATTGTATGGTCAAGGAGAGGATTTACATGTAGCAGTATGGCCCGGAAGTGATCACAATACAAAAGATATTACTCGCTTTATTGCAAGAGAATCTCGTTCATTCGTAATTTCTGTTTCTAGTTTAATGCAAAAATCAAATTTCCCTAAAGAGACACCTCATTTTGATAAAATTATAAAAAACGCACCTGATACTCTGGTCAATGGAGGTTCATGTATAGCAGGGCCAGATGGAGAATGGATTTTGGAGCCAGTTATCAATAAAGAGGGAATATTTTATGAAACTTTAGATTTTTCTAGAGTCTTGGAAGAACGTCAAAACTTTGATGTTGCAGGACATTATTCGAGACCCGATATTACTAAACTACATGTGAATAGAGATCGACAAAGTACAGTTTCTTTTGAGGATTAATTTGTGTGAGCTTTAAGCACTTGTTCTATAATTTTTTCAACACCTAAATTAGAATTGTTTTCTGTTATAAAACGAGCAGTTTTCTTAACTTTTTCGTGTGCATTTTTCATAGCAAAACTAAATGTTGCTGCTTCTAACATTTCTAAATCATTTAAATAATCTCCAAAAACCATAGTTTGCTCTGGAGTGATGCTCATCTTCTCCTGTAAAAATTTGATAGCCGTTCCTTTATTAGCGTTAAGATTTGAAATATCTAACCAGTTTTTCCCTGAAATTTTTAATAAAAAATCATCTTCAAATTGTTTTACTGAGGGATAAATAAATTGTTCCGATGATTCAGAGTGATACAAAGCAATTTTAATAATTGGATGATGATGAGGTATAGTTGTTAAGTCCTGCACTATCTCGTGAGCATTGTAATATTCCTGAAACATACCAATAAAACGTTGATTTTTAGTTTCAATAAAAGCTTTATGTTCACCGCATAAAATAATGAAGGTATTTTTAATTTTTCTCAAAACAGGAATTAATTCAACTACTTTTTGTGGTTTAAATGTTTGTAAAAGAAGTGTTTTATTTTCTTTTTTTATAACACCACCATTTTCACCAACAATGGTAATCTGATCCTTTATGGGATAAAGTTTTTGAGCAATACTGTTATGTTGCCTTCCACTTGCAGCTACAAAATGAATGTTATGCGCCTTTAATTTTTCAAACAGATCAAAAAATAAAGGACTTACTTTTTCTTCAGAGTTGAGTAGGGTTCCATCCATATCTGAAACAATCATTTTTATGTTTGATAAATCCATTAAAATATTTTGCCCCTAAAATAAGCGAATCATTTTAAAAATAATAAGTGATATTGTTATTTAATTGCTAAGGATTTCTTTTTTATTTGTATAATTTCCCATAACAGAAACCCATAGACAACTAGGTACTCTAATGCAATTAGCCATAAGTTTTCTTTCCAAGGAATGTTAGCGTATGCCTGATAAGATAGAACAATCACAACACTCCATACAATAGGAAACCTATAGTTTGTAAAAACAGACAAAATAACTAATGTTGCCAAATACCAAGGGTGCATTGTAGTTGTGGTGAAATAGTAAAAAGAAATTCCTAAGAGTAGTGCAGTTATGAGTTGCTGAGGTGATTTGTTTTTTCTAAATAAAGTGATAATTAATAAAAAAATTACAACTATTACAGGAGTTGTTTTTCCAATAATAGCAATTTCATTATACCCTCTAAAAAGGGTCCCCAATGCTCTAGCAATGTAATATAAACTGGCATTAAATTCAAATTTTTGAAACCATAAACCAACAGAGCTTAAATACTTGTCAAGTAAATCTGAAGAAAGAAAAGGAAGAAATAATAACATATTTATTCCAATGATAATGGCTCCAAAATAGAGAAAGTTTAAAATTCCTTTTCTTTTTTCATCTTTGGTAAACCACTGATAGAAAAGAGGTAAAAATAATAAAGGGATTAATTTTACAGCAACAGAAAGGCTAAAAATAAGTGCGGCTAAACTCCATTTCTTTTGAAGTATTAAGTACAAACTCCAAACTAGAAAAAACAGCATTACAGACTCAAAATGTAAATTCCCTGTTAACTCGATAATAATAAAGGGATTTAAAGCATACAAGAAAATATTGTGAACCGGTAATTTTAGTTTTTCTAGTATTTTTTTTCCAAAATAAATAATTCCGATATCTGCTAAAATGATTTGTAATCTTAGTGCAATAATAGACCCAATGATACTTGAATTGTTGAATAAGGCAGCTATGAAGAAATTTAACTGATTAATAGGGGGGTAGTTAGTATAATGACTTCCGTTTAAAGCCCCCATTCCAGAGTATAATTCAGTGGCTTGGTTAATTGGTGCATATCCTTGATTTATAAAAGTTTCAGGTAAATGTAGATAAGGGTTTAACCCTTTCAACATCATTCTTCCATCCCATATAAATCGATAAAAATCTTGTGATAAATTTGGAATAGCAGTCAAAAAAATTAATCTAAATATAATGGCAATGGCTACTAAAAAAGTAACATTGTTTTTCTCTTTTTTAATGAAGTATAAAAAAGGAATAAATAAAATAAAGTACTGAGTTATTAGCTGTGTAAAATTTGATCTATCTAAGCAGTGAGCCATCAGAAAATAAATCAAAATACTCAGGGAAGAGAGTATAATTGTTTTATTTTTTTGATGTAGTAACATAGGTTAAGCTCTAGAGAAAATTGACTTCCAAAAAACATAACCAAAACCAAGGAATAGCATCAGGTGAAAAGGAAATAAACCAAAATCACCCTCTTGATTTCCCACTACAAATGCGCTATACATACCAAAGGCAAAATAGAATGTCATAATTCCCTCAATGATTGTATTTATAGAAATTTTATTATGGATATATTTATTTTTTTTCCAAGTATCTTTTAGTGTTTTAATATTAAATTTTGGTGTTCTAATAAAATCACTTTTTTTTCCAAAATGCCCTTCTAAAACTGCTATACTGTTGTGAAAAGAAAAGCCTAATGCAATA
>CBFHOD010000053.1:0-2592 GCA_965657365.1 Flavobacteriaceae bacterium | reverse complement strand
AAGAAAATTATAGAGCTTACGATAAAAAAACTTATCATATAGAAATAAGATTTTAAATGCGGGTGTTCATTTTTGATGTAAAGCATAGGAATGCTTAAAATAGCCACAATTAAAATCATTAAAAACATAGAGCTGTTTAATAAATGTAACACACTATGAATTTTTGTTTTTAGTGAAATATCTTTATCTAATAAAACACGTTTTGCCATTTTTTGGAAGTTTTCTGCCCCTCCTTTATTCCACCGAAATTGTTGAGATCTTGCAGCACTAATAATAACAGGTAATTCAGCAGGAGTTTTTACATGCTCTAAATACTTAAACTTCCATTTTTTCAATTGGGCTCTGTAGCTTAAGTCTAAATCTTCGGTTAAGGTATCTCCTTCCCAATTTCCTGCATCTAAAATACATTCTTTACGCCATACACCAGCAGTGCCATTAAAATTGATAAAATGGCCTTTAGTATTCCTGCCAACTTGTTCTAGTGTAAAATGGGCATCCAAAGCAAAGGCTTGTATTTTAGTTAATGTAGAATAATTTCTGTTAATATGTCCCCAGCGGGTTTGAACAACTCCAATTTCATTATTTTTGAAATAAGGGATAGTTTCTAATAACCAATTTTTTTGTGGCAAGAAATCTGCATCAAAAATGGCAATACATTCCCCTTTTGCAATTTCTAAGCCTTCTTTTAAAGCTCCAGCTTTAAAACCTTCTCGATTAGTTCTCTGAATATGTTGAATATTAATTCCTGTTTTTTGAAGCTTTTTAATTTGTGCTTTGGTAGTCTCAACAGATTGATCTGTGGAGTCGTCTAAAACTTGTATTTCTAGCTTTTCTCTAGGGTACTCTAATGTTACAATATTATTTAACAAACGTTCCATCACGTACATTTCGTTATATACTGGAAGTTGGATAGTTACATAAGGAACTTCGTTTATGTTTTTTAAATCAAATTTGGGTGAAGTATCTTTTTTTTTTTGAGCGCTTCTGTAATTAAAAAGTAAATTCAGTTGGGCTAGCGCATACATGAAAATAAGGACAAGTGCTAAAGAATAAATGGCGATAATAAGATATTCTAAAACCATTATTTTAAACTGTATTTAAAGATCCAACCCAATATTTTCATACCTGCAAATATAGTGCCTTTTAATGTTCCGGATACTTTAGAAACGCCAATTCTATTTCTGTATTTCATGGGTATTTCTGTATATGAATACTTTTTTTTAATGGCTTTTAACTGCATTTCAACTGTCCATCCATAGGTTTTATCTTCCATTTCTAGTTGAACTAGTTTTCTATATTTTATAGCTCTAAATGGGCCTAGGTCTGTATATTTTGCACCAAAAAACACCCTCATTAAAAAAGTAGCTAACCAGTTGCCAAAAATTTGTTGAGGTGTCATAGAACCTGGCTCTCTATATTTTTTTACTCGTGATCCTATTACAAAATCAATTTTATCATTGATTATTGGCGCAACAAGTTGTGTTAATTGTTCAGGGTAATCAGAATAATCACCATCTAAAAAAACAATAATATCTGGATGCTGAGTGGTTTTTAGATTAGCAATATAATCCATTCCTTTTAAACATGCGTATCCATAACCCTTTCTAGGTTCTGTTAAAACAGTAGCCCCTGATTTTTTAGCATTTTCTTCTGTTTTATCTGTTGAATTATTACTGATAACAATAACTTCGTCTACATTGGAAGGGATGTCCTTAATGACCTTAGTTATAGAGTTTTCCTCATTATACGCAGGAATAATTACCTTAATTATTGGTTTCATTAATTTAGATTGGCTATGTATTCAAATATAAATAAAGAAAACAAAAACTTATAAGAGAAACTAGAATTAAAAAAAATGAATTTAGAGCTCAGGCGTTATTTTTAACTCTTTTTGTTGTTCTGGAACTATATATTTATCAAAATACCAAGAAGACCACTTTTCAAGTGTGAAAAAAAGGCCTACTCCTAAAATTAGTATTGTTAGACTCAATATGATTAAATTTTTACGTTTTCTATTTGGATCTATAGAACATTGGTTCTGTTTTTTTCTGTAAGCATAAATTCCATATATACCTATGATAACAGCAACACCTCTTAGAATAAATGAGCCAGTACCAGTACTGCCATCTTGTTCATAGAAAAAATCTGCAAAGGAAATAGCATAAACACCACCCATAAGACCAAACATGAATAATACAGCAGGAGCTACACAGCATAGTATACCTGCTATAGCGGCACTCAATGAGTATTTTAAGCCCCATTTTATGAGATTAGGTTCTTTTTTTTCAGACATTTTTTTAATTTTTTAAGAATTAAATTTAATAATTAGATAACATCATCAGAGTCATATACAATATATGATGTAAATTTAGCAAAACTGACTCCATTTAATTCTTAAAAAAAGAATAAATAATAAAAAATAATAATGATTAATAACAACTTCAAAATTATACTATTAATTTTTACAACAATTTTTATGATGACTTGTAAAAACGAGATCAAACCAACTTTTGAAAAATTACCTTCTCTTGAAGGTAAAAATATTTTAATGGTTTATGGAGGTTGGGATGGTCATCAGCCCGCTGTTTTTGT
>CBFHOD010000052.1:0-13614 GCA_965657365.1 Flavobacteriaceae bacterium | reverse complement strand
GAGGTTATACAGGAATTGGTACTGAATCACCAATAGTTGTTTCAGGATTAAATGGAGGTACAGGCTATACCTTTACAGTTACAGCAACCAATGCTGCAGGGCCTAGTGATGCAAGTGGGTCTTCAAATCAAGCAACAACTGATACTAGAATTTCAGATGCGCCTAGTATAGGAACTGCTACTGCTGGTTTTGAACAAGCCACAATAACATTCACTGCCCCAGCACATGATGGAGGTGCTGCAATTACATCGTATGTGGCTACTTCATCACCAGGAGGCATTAGAGGTACGGTTAGTGGGCCAGGAAGCGGTGAAATAACCGTTACAGGATTAACTAACGGTGTAGACTATACCTTTACGGTAACGGCTGTAAATGAAAACGGAACTAGCGCACCAAGTAGTGCCTCAAATTCGGTAACACCAAATGTTCAGGTTGGAGATCTTCTTCAAGGAGGAGTTGTCTATTATATAGCGCCAACGCCAACAGATTTAGATGGTGATGGAAAAGTTGATATTGGCTTAATTTGTGCTGTAGAAGATCAAAGTGCTGCAAAAAGATGGATTCTTGGTTTTAATACACAAACCACTGAAAACGGAAATACATCAACAGCCATTGGAACGGGGCAAACAAACACCAATGCCATGATGAATCAAGCGAATTATGCCGGTGGTGCTGCCCAAGTAGCAGACGATTACTCAGTTACAGACAATGGAGTTACCTATAACGATTGGTTCTTACCGTCTTTAGAGGAATTAAAAGAAATGTATAGTCAAAAAAATTCAATTGAGGCTGCAGCAGGGGTTACACCATTCGGTGCCAACTACTGGAGTTCTTCAGAACACAATAGTAGTAAAGCGAAGTCTGTTGATATGTCTAGTGGAAATGACAGTAACACCAGCAAGCATACTCAGCGTAATGTTAGAGCCATTAGAACGTTCTCAGGAGGTACAGGTTTATCTGATCCAGATACTGGATTCGATTAATACACCCTTTAACCGATAAATAAAAAATGGTTTTATCTCTATGAGATAAAACCATTTTTTTTAGGGTGCAGTTGCTCTAGACCTTAACCTATACTGTAAACATTATTTATGGGTCTAGGTTTGTGAGTTTTTTATTGAATAAGAACTTAACAAGCGATATGCTAGCAAAGATAATTATGAATAGCGCAGGAAAACCACCAAACAATGATAGAATTCTAATGCCATCTATGCCTTTTGTAGATAGCATAATATAGGTAAGTCCTCCAATAACAAGCCCCCAAATAATTTTTGTTAGAATTGATGCCTCCTGAGTTGAATTTGATTTTTCTTTTTCAGACATAGAACTCATTGCAGAGATGTTAGAGTCTGCAGCGGTTACATATGAAATGTAAATTAAAATTAATGTTATGGGTATTGTAATATTGCTAAATGAAATTTTATTGAGCAAGCCGTACATTACAGCTTCTTCTCCTGCCGTTGTCATGGTTTCAAATAGTGAGTTTTCACTTATTAAATTGGCGTGAAGGGTAGCGCCACTAAAGATAGAAATCCAAAGAATTGCAAATAAGGAGGGTAGTATTAGATTAAAATTAATGTATTGCCTTACAGTATACCCCTTAGATATTTTACCTAGAAACAACGCAGCAATGGGTGCCCAAGCAAACCAATTTGCCCAATAGAAAATACTCCAATCATATCTCCAAGTTTGTGAAATACCTGAACCAATATTTAAACTTCTTTGCGGGAACGTGATTAGGTATTCGGTGATTCCAGAGAAAGCAATTTTTAAAATATCTAAAGGATAGCTTATAAAAAAAATAAAAATGGCAAGAAGGATAAACCCCATAATATTGATCGTTGAGAGCCATTTTATTCCTTTTTGAAGCCCACTTATTGCAGAGAGAATAAAGCTAAAAATAATAAATGCGCCTACACAGCCAATTAAAAAATTAGATTTTGGGATATCAAATACTTCATTTAGCCCTCCAATTATTGAGTAAATACCAGCTCCAAGTGATGCAGACATTCCTAGAATAAGACTATAAAGGCAAATGACATCTATAGTACTTTCTACTGTTTTATTAATTCTTCCCAATTGAAATGGAATTAACGAAGCCACACTAAACTTTCTTTTTAAATTGTAGAAAGATAAGGCAAAAACTAACCCGGCTACACAGTATATGGCATAGGGTGTAAATGACCAATGCATAAACATGGTAGATATAGAAAACCCCATAGAGGCATCTGATGTAGGAGAAATTGTTGATATGGGTGGGTTTGCATAATGGAAAAGAGGTTCTGCACACCCCCAGAAAAGAATTCCTGTTGCAATAGTTGTGCAGGTGCTGATGGCAAACCATCTAGATTTACTCAGTAATGGTTTGGCATTTTTACCCCCAATCTTTACTTGTGCAAGTGGAGAAAAATAGGTAATTAATAACAGCACAAGAAAGAAAAAGCTACTCCAGGAGAATAAGAAACCAAAGTTTTCTAAAATCCAAGTATTCAATTTTGAAATACTTGTGGAAAATAAGTCATTGTTAATTTGACTGAATAGAATTGTACAAAAAATAAGAAGTATTGGAGGATAGAAAACATTTTTTCTAAGGTGCTTCATGCTGGTGTTATTGTTTTGTAGATAAAATTCCTTGGGGTAGTAGGGTACTTCTTTTTTAAAGAAATTGAGGTGTAGTGTTTAGGAACAATTAATCTCGGTTGTACTTTAGGCCTAAGATAACCAAAAAATAATTCTCGAGCGTTGGCTAGGAAGTCTATAAGCAGTATGAGTTGCAAGTATTGATTAGTACTTTTCCTGTAATGTTAGTTTTTTTTTGGTGCTGAGTGAATTCTTTTAGGTTCTTGCCATGGTTTAGCGTACTTAATTTGCCTTCCTAATCCTTTTGGTTTTTTTTGTGCTGCAATAATTCTGTCACTTAAAATTTTAATTAATGAATCTTTTACCACTGTGTAATTAGAATGTTTTGCAAGGTTATTAAGTTCTTCTTTATCCGTTTCATGATCATATAATTCATAACTATATGCACCTTGATGTTTCCATCTAGAAAGTCGATATCGATTTGTCTTAATGGAATACCCTTGAGCCATTCCATTTTTGGTGTTTACTTGTAATTCTGTTAAGGCACTTTGTCGAACACTATGATTTAAGTTTTTTAACATTGGAGTAAGGCTTTTTCCTTGTACAAAATTTGGTGTATTTATGTCAACTAAATCCATTAGTGTTGGGTAGAGGTCTACCAATTCTACAGGTGATTTTTCTATTTTTTTATTTTTTGGAATTCCAGGACCAGCAATGATCAAAGGAACTCGAGTGGCATCGTTAAACAATGTTTGTTTTTGCCAATGACCATGCTCACCTAGATGATAGCCATGATCTGAAGTAAATACAATAATGGTATTTTTATCTAGGCCTGTTGCTTTTAATTTATCTAAGACACGTCCAATTTGAGCATCCATAAAACTAGTGGTTGCATAATAGGCTCTTTTTATGGTCTTGGATAATTCTTTATCTAAATAGACTTGTTCTTTTTTAGAACGTACAGAAATAGCTGCTGGCTTTGGAATGGTTTTTAAATAGTCATTTGAACTTTCAGGAACTTGAAAATCGGCCAGGTCATATAAATCAAAGTACTTTTTTGGCGCCACAAAAGGAACATGGGGTCTGTAAAGCCCAAAGGCTAAAAAGAAATTTTCTCCACTTTCAGCAAATTCGTCCAGAAAATTCATAGTCTCCATGGCACCGATACCATCAGTTTGTTCTTCATCATTTCCATCAGCTTCTAACCAACTTAAAGTTCCTCCGTCTAATTTGGGTTTCAAGGTTTTTATTTTATATTCCTCTTTTTTATCACGCCCATAGGGGTTAACTGTTCTATCCCATGTAAAAGAATCATCATGTCCAGCGGTGCCAATGTCTCTAGGATTATGGTAGTGATAAATTTTACCAACTCTTACCGAGTGATAATTTTCTGTTCTAAATTTTTGTCCAAGGGTAACTACATCTGGAATGGTCTGTCTAACATATAATCTTAACTTCTTTGATTTTGTTTGATCTGGATATAAACCCGTCATTAGAGAAACTCTTGAGGGGCCACACAATGGATATTGCACATGAGCATTTCCAAAAAGAACCCCTTTTTTAGCCAATTTATCTAGGTTTGGAGTTTTTACTAAAGCATCACCATATGCGCCAATGGCACAGTTAAGGTCATCTGCAATGATAAATAATACATTTAGCTTTGATGGCGGTTCAAAGGTGGTTGAACTTGTTAAGGTGATTATAAATAATGGTATGAGAACAAGTTTTAAATTCTTCATTTTTTTTGATTTGATAATTAAATTGTCTCTAAAGATTAAATGTATAAAGGTTACAACTACCCCTTATAGTATTAAATCTTTAAAAACTTAGAATAATATTGATTTACTTTAATAATATACATCCCTTTTTTTAGATTAGAGAGCTCTATAACATTATGATTATTTATTTTTTTGATAAATACTCCATTTATTGAATAGATATGAATGGTTTTAATTTCCTCATTCATTAAAACGTTTATATTATGAGAAGCTGGATTAGGAAAAATTTTTAATTTATTTTTTAATGAAGCCTCGTATTGGTTGGTTGCTAATGAATTTTCAAATGGAGTGCATAAAAACTCATAATTATTAATTTCTACAGTAGCATCTAGATTATCTTGTCCAATATAAGAAGGCGCTGGTAAGGAGGCGTTAGATTGATAATTTTTGTAGTATTCTCCTATCGGGGTGAGATTCATAGCTGCATCATAAAAATCAGCAGTTCCTGTAACAGGTTCAAACCAAGAGTACCGTTCTATGTAATCTAAACTTTCCAAATAAGGAATTGCCAATTCCATAAATTGACGATTAACCTCTTGTGTTCTATATTTATTACCATTGAATTCTGTAATCCAAATTGGTAAGCCATATAGAGCATAAACATTATCTAGATAAGTCTTGAATCGATTAAAAATATTATTTGGATCTTCATTTGGAGAGTTTTCAGGATTCATACTCCAATCGTACCAATGAACTGCAATAACATCTATTCTAATATCATTTTGAACTGCTAAAGCATTAAAAGAATTAAGCCAGTCAAAAACAGCACCTTGTCTGCATGCCGGTGAAACTAAGCGTAAACCTGTTTTCATTAAATTTTCATAGACATTCAGAGCGGTATTCACATCACACATATTATTATACTGACCAGATTGCCCATTGCAATCATCTGGTTCGTTAAACGCTAATACATGTGTAGCTTTATATTTAGATTGGTAGAGATCAATATCACTAGGTTCATTTGCACCACCATAACCCCATGCCATAGGCGTGTATTCCCTTTGTAGGTCTGATTCTCCTTGATTATTCCATCTGTAGTACCATGTATTATCCATTCCTGGAATATCACCTGCTGTTCCTTTTTTTGAAACCCAGTTCCACGGAACTATTCTGATAAAAGAAACGTTATTTCTTAAAAATTCAGGAAGAGAAATTAATTCTAAATCTTCATTAGAAGCGATATAAACTTTACTTTTTCCTGTTCCATCGAAATTTGAGGCCAGGGTAAGCATATAGCCTCTTTTTAAATAAAAGGACTCTATATTGTTGTTTAATTGATTTGGAATGGATGAACCACTAAACACTTGATCTATTAAAATATCTGCAGAAGTACCAGAACTATTTTCATCTGAATAAATTGTTAGTGGGCTTAAATTATCATTGTGAGGTCTAATTACAGTTCCCTGGTCATAGTAATTATCAAAACGAATATTTGAAGGGTAGTTGGCAACAACATCGGAAACAAAAAGTTGTGAAGAAAAATCATCAAAGACCTTGTTTGGATTAACATTTTCTAAACGCACCCAACTTGAATTTGAATTTAAATACACATCAACGTCATTTAAAAGAGGTTCTGAATCACTCAAATTTACATAGGAGTTTTCATTTAATAGTAAAATACCACCCGATATACTTTTTGCTTCAAGAGTTCCGTTAATTAGGGTTATTTTCCCAGTGGGAGCTAGTAGAATTGATTTATCTGGTACTGAGTAAACCTCAATGTCATTTAATGAAATTTCGTTGAAACCTATAGCACCAGAACTAAATTGAAATTTAACAGTTCGATTAAAATTTACGCTATTTACACTAATTGTGTTAATGCCTAAAGAAAGCGCTTGGGGTGTTCCATAATCAAAATTCCCATTAGAAACTGACTTTACTATTCTATAGTTTGCACCTTCAGATGGTAAACTAGTAACATTAATTATAAATATTTGTGCTTCTTGACTGCTAGGGTTGTTATTTGTTGTAGCAGTAAAAACATAGGGCCAAACTTGATTGTTTTGCTGTAAGGTAAATAATTCTGGGGTTTGTAAGGAAATATCTGTTACCTCAGAAGCAAATGTATTTACTTCACATGTAAGAAAAAGGTTAAATTCTATCGGTTGTGATGGATTTATTGTTTCATCTTCCGGGTTTAAACCTGAGTTGATATCAATCCAATTAGCTTCTTGAAAGAAATCTGTACCATCTCCATTACCAGTCCAATAGTAATCTTGTGCAGATAGTATTTGTGAGACTATAAAAATTAAATAAATTATATTTTTTTTATTAATAAAAATCACTTCATGTTCTTTAATCCTTCTAAAATTTACATTTATATCTTTTGTTTATTTTTAACGTTATTGGTATTTTTAGAGTTCCTTTTTATGGTGCTTTTTGCCACATTTTTATTTAATTGCTTTACGATCTTATTAAATAATTTTTTTTCTTTTCCTGTGAACATAATTTTATTTTTTTTTAGATTCTAAGCCACCAAAATCAGTATCAGAAATGTTTCTTAATTCTTTTAAAGAGAGTTTATTTCCATAATTTATTTTTAACTCATACAGTTCTTTTTTTAGTGCTGTAATAAGACCTGAGTATGCTTTAGAGTCTATTAAATTATTCATCTCTGAAGGATCTTTCTTTAAGTCATAAAATTCCCATACATCCATGTTGTAATAAAAATGAATTAACTTATACCTTTGATTTCTTATGCCATAGTGAGGCTGAACTTTGTGGTAGTATGGGTATTCATAATAATGGTAATACATAGATTGTCTCCAATCTTTTGAGGTTTTTCCTTTAAGATTATTAAAAAAACTCTTCCCTTGAACTTGCTCAGGTATAGGGACTCCAGCCATGTCAAGTAAGGTTGGAGCAAAATCTATATTTGAAACAATATCCTCTACAATGATTCCTGGCTTAATTTTTTCAGGATAACGAATAACAAAAGGCATATGTAATGACTCTTCATACATAAAACGTTTATCAAAAAATCCATGTTCACCAAGAAAAAATCCTTGATCAGAGGCATAAATTACAATTGTATTTTCCTCAAGGTTATTCTCCTTTAAATAAGCTAATACTCGACCAATATTATCGTCTACAGATTTAATAGTTGCTAAATAATCTTTGATGTACTTTTGATATTTCCACTCACGAATTTCTTGCGCACTTAAATTTTTATCAGGAACTACAATTTCATTGGGCTTGAAACCAAATTGACTCCATTTTCTACGTTCATTTTTTGAAAGCGTATCTGGAGGAGTCATTTTCATGTCTTGTCTACTAAAATAATCCATGGTCATTTCTGTATCGCCTGCAGTTAGTTCTCTGCCGCTGTAATTATCATTGAAAGTAGCGGGATAAGGCATTTCTTCATCTTCCCATAAATTTTCATATTTGGTATCTGGTGCCCATTGTCTATGCGGAGCTTTGTATTGGAGTAAGAGGCAAAAAGGATCTTCTTTATTCCTAGACTTAAGCCAATCCAACGCAAAATCTGTAGTTAAATTTGTTGCATACCCTTTTTCTTTTCTATGTTGACCGTTGTCATTGTATACAGGATTCCAATATAAGCCTTGCTCACCTCTTGAAATATGGTATTTATAGTAATCAAAGCCAACAGGTTTTGATG
The DNA here is from genome assembly GCA_965657365.1 of Flavobacteriaceae bacterium. Classification (GTDB taxonomy): domain Bacteria; phylum Bacteroidota; class Bacteroidia; order Flavobacteriales; family Flavobacteriaceae; genus Polaribacter. The sequence continues at coordinate 5,634 of CBFHOD010000052.1, read as the reverse complement.
CTAAATGCCATTTGCCAACCAGGGCTGTCTGATATCCTGCCTCCCTTAAAGCTTTTGGATACGTCCATTGTTTATTGTTAAAAACACCGCCTTTATAATTTTTATAATAGCCATTCACATGACTGTATTTTCCTGTTAATATAGATGCTCTACTTGGACCACAAATAGCATTTGTACACAAGGCATTTTTAAGTAATGCACCTTCATTTGCAATTTGATCTATATGAGGTGTGGGTGCCAATGCTTTAAAAATCCCACCATAAGCAGATATCGCATTGGTTGCATGATCATCTGAAAAAATAAATAAGATATTGGGTGGTTTTTTAGAAGCAATCTCTTTTTGACCATAATTCTTTAGGGTTGCCAAAAGAAATACTAAAAGAAATAGTTTGTTTAAGGAGTGCACATATTTAATTTTAGAGCTATTAAAAAGCTGATAAAACCAAACATATTATATGTCTGGTTTTATCAGCTTTAAGAGATAAATACTTAGCTATTGTTTGATAATTTTTTTAGAATAGATAGTACCATTGTCAATTTTGATTAAATGAATACCAGATGAAAGTTCAGAAATATCAATTTGATTGGTATCAAAGACTTCCTTTTCTAAAGCTCCTAAAATAGAGTATACTTTTATTGATTTAATATTTTCAACTCCTTTAATAGAGATAATATCTGTTGCAGGGTTTGGATAAATTGATAATGACATCAATTCTTGTTCTGAAACACTAAGACTGCTATCAAAATTAAGACTAACCTCATCGATATACATCAGTTCACTTAGATTAGTAGGGTCTGCAGTTGTTCCTCCAAATTTAGAAAACTTTATTCTAACTTTTCTCTCAATATCATTTGTAAAAGTACCTGTTTGTTGCATCCATTCGTTAGCAGTAGTTGGCTGTGTTGTAACTACGGTTTGAACGGCCTCCCAAGTATTATTGTTATCATCATCAGTCATAATTTTAAAGGTAGGTTCATAATCTCCAGTATTACCCCAAGAGACTAATACTGCCCATCGTGTCCAAAAAGACCAGTTGTAAGTTCCAGCTGGAAGCGTTATTGTTTGATTAATATACTGTCCATCTGCACCCCCTTTTTTAAATAACTTAAACATTCTATCTTCAGAATAACAATTTCCATTAGTAGCAGAAGTAGGAGCATAGGAGCCACCAACTCCACTTCCCCAACCCCCTAAAACAGGGAAATTTCCACTACCATCTACACCCGTATCAGGGTCTACCGCTGTGGTATTAACACCACCATTCACTAAAAATTCTAGACCTGGTGCAAGCGCAACAAAATTAACTGTAACGGTACTTGTTGTTGTTCCATCTTGAGCAGTAATAAGGATGGATGTTGTTCCTGGAATGCTTGTTGCATCTGTAACATCACTAGTAGCACTTGCGTCTGTTGTTGTTGCTACTACTGTAGGAACAGTAGTTGTTCCTACTGGTAAAAAGACATCATAGTTAGTTTCTAATGGAGAAAATCCAGAAATTGTAGTACCATCAATCGTCAAATCTGATAATGTAGTATCATCAGTTATGTTTCCTAATCCACTTGCAAAATTTAGGCTTACATCATCAATAAACCATAATTCATTAAGATTTGATGGCGATGCATTTGTTCCGCCATATTTAGAAAATTTTATTCTTACGTCTCTTTCTATGCTATTGGTATAGGTTCCAGTTTGTTCTACCCAAGTATCAGCAGTAGTTGGTTGAGTTGTTACAACTGATTGAACTTCTTCCCATGTACTATCGTTGTCATCATTAGTCAAAATTGTAAACTTAGGTGTATTGTCTCCGGTATTATCCCAAGATACTAGTTCGGCCCATTTAGTCCAAAAAGACCAATTGTAATTTCCAGCAGGAAGGGTTACTGTTTGGGTAACATATTGACCAGAAGCATTCCCAACCTTAAATAATTTAAACATTCTATCGTTAGAATGACAATCTCCATTGACAGTAGAAGCCGATGCATAAGCTCCTCCAGCTCCACTTCCCCAGCCCCCTAATTGTGCTGGAAAATTACCACTACCATCTACACCAGTGTCTGGTGTGGTAGTATATTGTCCAGTTGCTGTGTTGATACCAGGGTTCACAAGAAATTCATCACCAACCTCCTGTGCGCTAATTGTTAAACTAAACAAAAAAGTGAAAGCTATAAAACAGCTATACACTATTGTTTTCATTGAATTTTGAGTAATTTTTTTTGTCATAATTTGTTTATTTAGTTGTTTCTTTTATAGTTTTGCCACAATAGCATCTTTTCTTCACCTAGATTTCCTTTTAATTTTCCGTACAATTTATTGTATACGTTTTTCAATTTAGCTTTTTTTGTTTCCGGGTTGTCTTGATATTTTTTTTTGATTATCAAAACTTTTTGGAAACGTTCTAATTGAATTTGATAAACTTTAGTTTGTTCTTCTTTATTTAAAGAAAGCGCCTCAGTCATGGTATCTGTTAATGTAGTTGCTCTTTTTATTGGATCCTCTTGGGCATACGCATTTAGAGAGAGAATTATTAATAATGCAAATAAAATGAGTTTTTTCATTATTAGATTTTTTATTTTATTAACGTTTAATTTTATAAAAAATATACAAAAAACTTATTTATCAAAGTTATCTTTCGTTAGAACCTCTAGCTATTAATTTTGAGGATAAACCTATAAAATTTGAGGATAAGTTATTTAATATATTAATTTATCATAAAAATATGTAGCCAATAATGGCTAATGGTTCACAATTTGTTCAGAAAGTTAAATTAATTAACCAATCGATATAGTTTTAACCTTTATTAGTCTTAATGATAGGAATTAAACTTTTCTAGAGTTTTATTTTTCCAATTAATGCCTGGTTGCCATTTAGGTGCTTTTACTTTACTTAGATAGTTGTCTAAGAGCACCTCTAGTTGTGAAACTTTTTCAGGAAGTGAAGCTGCTAAATTATTTTTTTCTTTAATGTCGTTTTTGATATCAAAAAGCATCAATTCATTGTTATTGTAAAATTTGATCAGTTTAAAATTATCTACAATAATTGCAGAATGCGCTCTCTTAATTGCGATCCCATTTTCATAAGGAACATGAAAAATTAATCCTTCAGAAATACGGTTAACATTCCCTTTGCCATCTTTGGTAAGTATGTTTTTTAAACTTCCACCATCTAAATCATCTTTTAAGGGTAATTTATAACCAGCTATATCAGTAATGGTTGGTAATAAATCTGAAAATGTGATTGGAGTTTTAGACTCTATACCTGCCTTAATTTTAGGCCCAGCAATAATAAAAGGAACTCTTATGCCGCCCTCCATAGCATCCCACTTTCCTCTACTAAGTGGAAAATTAGATCCTTCTTTATAAAATCGTTTGGGCGGCATTACTGGAACAGCTCCATTATCTGAGGTGTAAATAATATAAGTATCGCCCTCTAAACCTAAAGCTTTAATTCTGTCTAATACCATACCCACACCTGTATCTAAATCTTCAGTCATGGCTGCAAACCCTTCGTGTTTTTGATATTTTCCCTTAGGTTTGTTTTTGTATTTTTCTAAGGTTTCTTTTCTAAGCATAATATCAGAATGTACTGCATAATGTGATATCTGTAAGAAAAAAGGTTGTTTAAGTTTGGCTTTTCTTTCAACAAAATCTATGGCCTTTTTAGTTGTACTAAATATTTTTTTTGGATCTTCAGAAATATTATTTTTCCATTGTTTTTTATTCGATCTAAAATCAAAACCTCCATCTTTATTTCCAGTAATTCCGTCACTTTCATCATACCCAAGAATAGCAGGGTCTACATCAATCCCCCATTTACCAAAATGAGCTGTTTTATAATTAGCGTTTATTTTTTTTAAGAGCTTTGGAATTGTATATGAGGTTTCGTGCTGTATATGATTGGTGTTCATGCCAACTCTAATCATTTTGAGTCTAGCCGGTGTTTGCCCAAACTGAATACTGTATCTAGAAGGAGAACATACTGGAGCACTGGCATAGGCAGAAGAAAAACGCATCCCTCTGTTGGCTAATGCTTCAACATTAGGTGTATGATGATAGTCGCTTTTTGACCATGTTTCATTATCCATCATCTGAACTGAAGTTCCGTTCCAACCTTGATCATCAGTTAAGATTAAAATAAAATTTGGAGCTTTTTCTTTTGTGGATATTTTGGCCGGTTTACAACTAAAACAAAGCAATCCAACCAAACCTATAACAGCAAATACTTTGTGATTATTTTTCATGATATGAACATTCATTATGATTCAAGTAATTTTAAGACTTATTTTTATTAAAAAATAGGGTGTCTCTATTGCTATTCATAACCAATTTTAAAATTGGGATTAGCAAATAATGAACCCCTATGCATACGAGTCTTGTTAAGACACCACTAAATAAATAAATAAACAACCCCTATGAGTTTAAATTTTATCCAATACAGTTTACTATTTGACATTACTCATAATTGTTAAATATTCAGATGGTTAGGAATTATTTAATACTCTTCACTATACTCTTTAGGTGATTTACCATAGTGCTTTTTAAATAGGGTACTGAAATATTTTGGATTGTTAAAGCCAGATTCATAAGCAACATCACTAATCCTAATTGAGTGGTTAGCTTTGAGTAACTCTGATGCATGATTTAATTTGATCTTTATCACCAAATCTACTGGAGACATATTGGTGAGCCCTTTTAATTTTCGAAACAGATTTGACCGACTAAGGCCGGTTTTATCTGATATCAAATTAATAGAAAACTCACTATTGGTAATGTTGCTTTTGATGATGTCTACAACCTCAGACAAGAAATTTTCATCTGCTGACTTTGATTTAATTTTATCCTTAGATTTTGGGTTCAAAATTTCATTGATTGCTTGCCTAGAATTGATTAGGTTATTGGCCATTGTAATCAATATTTTCATATTAAATGGTTTTTCTAAATAAGCATCGGCACCAATTTCAAGGCCTTCAATTTTATCATCAAGACCACTTAATGCTGAAATCATTATTATGGGAATATGGCTGGTTTGAAAGTTTGTTTTTATGATATTACATAGCTCTTTACCACCCATGTCTGGCATCATAACATCTGTGATAATTAAATCTGGATTTTTTGCTAAGGCTATTAAAAGTGCCTCTTTACCATTTGGAGCATCTAGAACTATATATTTTTTCTCTAATTCAGCTTTGATAACTACTCTTAAATCTTCATTGTCCTCAACTAATAATATGCGTTTATTGTCAGTAATACTATCCTGTAGTGAGATGGGCTCCAATAAATTAGAATTTTCAATTAGGATTTCATTTTCATTATAATGTTCGCTTCCCATTTTTAAAACTACTGTAAAAGTAGAACCTAAATTTTCCTTACTTATAAATTTGATATTACCGCCATGCAATTCAACAATTTTTTTCGAAATCATTAACCCTATACCTGAACCACTAATTCCTTTATTGTTAATATTTGTTCCTCTTGTAAATCTTGAAAAAATTAATTTTTGCTCTTTCTCAGGGATTCCAAACCCATTATCTATAAAGTCTATTGTTATGTGCTTTTTGCTTTTTGATGCTTTGATTTCAATTTTTCCGCCATCCTCACTATATTTAATAGCATTAGAAATTAAATTATAAAAAATTC
>CBFHOD010000051.1:0-13662 GCA_965657365.1 Flavobacteriaceae bacterium | reverse complement strand
GGTCTAAATTCGTGATATGAGTTGGTAGACATTCCGTCAAAGCCAATGGTTCCAAAAAGTTGTTCGGAGTAAAGACTTCCATCTTCTTTTCTGAATTGCGTGTGTCTTTTGGGTGGAATTTTTCCGAGTTTATGATAAAAAGGCATATTTTTTTGATTTGATTATTAAACAACATATAAAATGACCAATATCAATCAGTTTACTCTGGATTCCTTTTGATGAGGTTTTTTAATAAAATTAGTAATTCTAACCAATACATATTTAGACATTTTTATAAATGACGTTCTACAAATATAATTAAAAGTATGAATGAAGCTTAACTCTCGGGAGCTAATTCTATTTCTAATCCGTCTAAAGCTTCATTGATATGGATTTGACAACCTAATCTGCTGTTATCCTTAACATGAAAAGCTTCTGCTAGCATTAAATCTTCGTCAGGGCTCATTTCTGGAAGTTCATGATTTGAGTTGACATAACATTGACAAGAGGCACACATGGCCATTCCTCCACAAACCCCAATAGTACCCTCTTCTGCAAGTTCGTATGACCTCACAATTTCCATAATATTCATGGCCATATCTGTAGGCGCTTGAATTTTATGAAGCGTTCCGTTTCTGTCTGTTATTTTAATTGAAATATCTGACATTTAAATCCTGTAATGCTATTCAATTTTTTTTATAACGGCTTTTGGCGCTTCTTTTTTAGAACCATCAAATCCTTCAACTCCACCAACAGTGGTATACTTCATTACGTACTTTTTGTTTGGATGTATACGTTTATAAGCACTCTGGCACATTAAGGTGGCTTCATGAAAGCCACATAAAATTAATTTTAACTTTCCAGGATAGGTATTCACATCACCTATGGCATAAATTCCTGGAATGTTAGTTTGGTAATCTAAAGCATTATTTACTTTGATAGCGTTTTTTTCAATTTCTAACCCCCAATTTGCAATAGGGCCAAGCTTGGGAGACAATCCAAACAAAGGGATAAAGTGGTCTACCTCTAGTATAATTTTTTCTTCACCATTTTTGATGATAGAGACACCTGTTACTTTTTTATCGCCTAAGATTTCAGTTACTTCTGCAGGGGTAATCATATTAATTTTTCCTGCATCCTTCAATTCTTGAACTTTATCAACAGAATCCAAAGCGCCTCTAAATTCATTTCTTCTGTGAACTAAACTTACTTCAGCAGCAACATCAGTTAAAAAAATTGCCCAGTCTAATGCAGAATCTCCACCACCAGCAATAACAACTCTTTTATTTCTATACATTTCTGGATCACGAATGATGTATTCAACACCAGTATCTTCAAAATTAGTAATATTTGGAATGGGAGGTTTTCTGGGTTCAAAGCTCCCCAATCCACCAGCTATTGCTACAACTGGAGCATGGTGCTTTGTTCCTTTATTTGTAGTAACAATAAAAGTATCGTCTGCTAGTTTTTCAATGGTTTCTGCACGTTCACCCAAGGTAAACCCCGGCTGAAAAGACTTTATTTGTTCTAACAACTTCTCTGTTAAATCTCCTGCTAAAATTTCAGGATATGCAGGAATATCATAAATGGGTTTTTTAGGATATATTTCTGAACACTGTCCTCCAGGCTGAGGTAATGCATCTATTAAGTGGCATTTTAATTTTAATAATCCCGCTTCAAAAACTGTAAAAAGTCCGGTAGGCCCAGCTCCGATAATTAAGATATCTGTTTTGATCATTTCTAACTAAAAATCAGGTAAAATAAGAGTTGAATAGTTCTATTTATCAGTTAATCAATATTAATAACTTGCTGAATGTGAGGAGCATACTTTTTTATTGTGGCTTCAACACCATTTTTAAGTGTCATTTGATTGACAGAGCAACCAATACAAGCTCCTTCTAATTGTACTTTTACAACTTCGTTTTCTACAGATAACAGTTTAATATTTCCACCATCGCTTTCTAAGAAAGGGCGAATTTCACTAAGTGCTTTTTCAACGTTTTCTAATGTTTCTTGTGTTGTCATAAACTTACTTTTTTACAGCGCTACAACCACTCATTGTTGTAATTCTTACAACTTCGGTTGGTGGTAAATTAGCATTTCTTTTTAGCAATTCTGAAACCATTTCTTTGGTGATGTCAGTAAAAGCCTTTTCTAACAATGTATTTTCTTGTAATGCTACTGGATGGCCAACATCTCCAGCCTCACGAATACTCTGTACCAATGGAATTTCTCCCAAAAACTTAGTAGTTATATCTTCTGCTAGATGTTTTGCACCATCTTTTCCAAAGATATAATATTTATTGTCAGGGAGTTCTTCAGGAGTAAAATAAGCCATATTTTCTATAATTCCTAACACTGGAACCTGAATACTTTCTTGCTGAAACATGGCTACACCTTTTTTAGCATCAGCTAGGGCAATATTTTGAGGGGTACTCACAATAACGGCACCATTAATAGGAAGTGCTTGAACTATAGATAAGTGAACATCTCCTGTTCCTGGAGGTAAATCAATTAACAGAAAATCTAGCTCTCCCCAATCTGCATCAAAAATTAACTGATTTAATGCTTTTGAAGCCATGGGACCTCGCCAAATAACTGCCTGGTTAGGATTTGTAAAAAAACCTAATGATAATATCTTTACGCCATAATTTTCAATTGGTTTCATTTTTGATCGACCATCAACATTTATGGAAATAGGCCTTTCTTTTTCAACATCAAACATTAAATGCATTGATGGACCATAGATGTCGGCATCTAAAACACCAACGTTAAACCCCATCTTAGCTAGGCTTATGGCGGTATTTGCTGTAATTGTTGATTTCCCAACTCCTCCTTTTCCCGAGGCAATAGCAATAATGTTTTGAATTGATGGAATTTTCTTTCCTTTTATAAGGTTTGAACTTTCTTCTTTTTTTGGAGCAGCAATAGACTTAACGTTTACTTTAACATCAATCTTTTCATCAACAAGTAAATGAATTGCTTTTTTTATTTCAAGTTCAATTTTCTTTTTGGCTTGAAGTGCAGGGTTACTGATGGATACATCAACAACAACCTCATTTCCAAACACAACTAAGTTAGAAATATTTTTATTTTCTACCAGACTTTTCCCTTCACCTGGCTCAGTAATGGTTTCTAGCGCCTTGTATATATCTTGCTTAGTAAAAGACATGCGATGTTGTTGGTTTATTTATTATATGCAAAGATAACGCTAAAGCTTTAGATAGAAAAGCATGTAAATTTCAAATATCTATATAAAAATAATAGAAGTTTATAAGAGTTCTTTCATGGGATCCCATAAGACTTTTTCTAATTCCTGAATTTGATTTTCTACGACAACAATTCCCTCATTTTCTAATAATTGTTGCATGAGATTAGTTCCGTTAAAGTGATGTTTTCCTGTGAGTATACCCTTTCTGTTAACAACTCTATGCGCAGGGACTTCTTTTTTTTGGTTGTGAGAATTATTCATTGCCCAACCTACCATTCTTGCAGATCTTGCAGCCCCTAAATAGTTAGCAATACTTCCATAGGTAGTAACTTTACCATAAGGGATTAGACGTGCAACTTGATAAACTTTTTCGAAAAAGTTTTCTGATTCTTTCATTGTTGAAAGATAGTAAAAATGTTTACTTTGTTTGGAGTTGTTTAAAGAATTGACGTGAATTAGAAATTCAATCTAAACTTGATATAAGTTATTGCTTTTCCTTTTTCTAAGTATTTTTTTTCATAGAAAGTTTGTGTTCCTGTTACCTCGTCAGGTGAATAATAATCTTTGTACACATCGTGGTTTGCGTGTAAAATTTCATGACCTTCTCCATGAAGTAATCCTAGCGTATAGCCGTACATAAATTCGCTATCTGTTTTTAGGTTTACAATACCATTTTCTTTTAAAATATGATTGTATTTTAAAAGAAAATCATGATTTGTCATTCTATGCTTGGTTCGTTTGTATTTTATTTGTGGATCTGGAAACGTTATCCAAATTTCATCAACCTCTCCTTTATCAAAGATATAGTCTACCAATTCTATTTGGGTTCTTACAAAGGCTACGTTTGTTAAGTTTTCCTCTAGAGCAGTTTTAGCTCCTCTCCAGAAACGAGCACCTTTAATATCTATACCAATAAAGTTTTTATCTGGGTTTTTTTCAGCTAATGCAATAGTGTATTCGCCTTTGCCACAACCTAATTCAATACTAATGGGATTATTATTTTTAAAAAAAGAATGCCATTTTCCTTGAAAAGGGAAGCTGCTGAGAACTTCATCTCTTGTCGGCTGAATGACATTTGGAAACGTTTCGTTTTCATGAAAACGTTTCAGTTTATTTTTACTTCCCAAAATAGTTTTTAATTAAGCGCGATCTTCTGTTCCTTCTTTGACGAATCTTCGAGATTCTTTCATCCAGTATGCCAAAAGAACTAAAAGAACACCTAAAAACAACCAATTGACAGCATTTGCTATCCACCAACCAAAATCTTCTTGTGCTAGGGAACGAATACTATTAAAGGGTAAGAACAACACATCTGTGAATAATTCTCCAATCCATTTGAAAATATTGAATGCTATCATATCTTAAAGTATATTTACGGTACAAAAATATAAAAACAAAGTATGCTAGCCAATTTTTTTGGGAAATCAAATCCAGTTAATTTTATTGTCATTTTTTCAATTTTTCTTGGCTTTTTTTTAGTTAGCAGTATTTCATTAATACCCATATCAACTATTGATTTTAGTATTGTTTTAGAAAAAGTTTTACAGCTAGTATTATTTTTAGTTTTTTTCTTTTTTTATAATTTTATATTATCAAAAAATAAATTAACCTTATACAATTCTTATGGTTTTTTAATTTTTGTACTATTATTTGGGTTTTTCCCTGATACGATGTTAAGTAGGAATGAATTGTTTTTAAATATTTTAGTATTAGTTTATTTAAGGAGACTTTATAGTTTAAGAAGTGGCAAAGACCTATACAAAAAAATATTTGATAGTGGATTTTGGTTAGGAATTCTTTTTCTGTTAGCTCCAAAAATGGTTCTTTTTGGGATATTATTATTTTTATCGATTTGGTTATTCCAAAAAATAAATTTGAGAACTCTCTTAATTCCTTGTCTAGGTTTTTTAGCTCCCGTGATATGCTATGTCACCTATTGTTTTTGGTTTAACCAAATAGAGGAATTTACAGCATCATTTTTATGGTATGCAAACTATAATTTTGAACTATTTACGGACAGGTCTATCCTAATTTCATCAATAGTATTGGGAATATTATTAATAATTTCAATACTTATTAAAACCCCAAAAGTGATTTCAATTAGTGGGAGTTATAGAAAATATTGGATTCTAATTATTTTTAATCTTTTTATAGCAATTACAATCCTTGTGATTCAAAATACACTCAATGAATCTCAATTTATGTTACTATTTTTTCCAATCTCTGTTATTTTAACGAATTGGTTGGAAAGTATCAAAACTCCTTTGTACAAAAATGTATTTCTAGTACTATTTATTGGAAGCACATTTCTTCTTTATTTTATTGCTTAAAAAGCATAACAAAGTTTCCTTAGAAATGCCTTACCCTCGCTTTAAATCATTAAATATCAGAATTATATCTTAAACAAAAGGATCCAATCATGCATTAACATATGTTATGAGTTGCAAAAAAAAACTATATTTGTAGTTACTTACCTCTTCAGATGAATCTTCTGTCTGATTTACACTTTATGTAAAAGCGCAATTATTTAATAATTTTTATACGACCTCATATGAAAAAAAATTACTTTTTAAAAGTTCTTTTGATCACTTTAATTGGTCTTGGAACAAATTTAAATGCCCAAACTACTACTTGGACTGGAGCAACAAGTACAAATTTCAACTTATCAACTAACTGGGATAATGGATCTCCTGATGGAACAGTTAAAGATGTAGTAATACCAAATGTAACAAATGATCCCATTATTGATAGTGATAATATTAGTATTTATGGGTCATTCACTTTAGCTGCTTCTGCAACACTTACAATAACAGAAGGTGGTTCATTTACGCAACCAAATCTTATTGGAAGCCCCACATTTACGAATAATGGATCCATAATAATTAATTCAGGATCTGAATTTAAAACATCTTCAGATGATTTAGGATCTGGAAGTTTTACCTACAACAGAAATTTAGCAACTACGAATTGGTATTTAGTATCTTCACCTTTTGAAGGACAAGATATTGATAATTTTATCACTGCTGAAAATCCGCCTTCATTAAATGGTGACGTAGCATTGGCACCTTATAATACCTCAGATAATACTTGGACTTATATTCAGACAGGAGCTAGTGGTTCAGAAAATTTTATTACTGGGAAAGGCTACAGTGTTAAATTGGCTTCAGCAGATGATATTTCTTTTACAGGAACACTACTTACAACAAATAAAACTATCAGTCTAACAACTTCCGGACTAGGGTATAATTTGATTGGGAATCCCTACCCAATTCATATTAAATCTGCTGAAATCCTATCAAGAAATTCTGCTAGTTTAGATTCTCAAACTATTTGGCTTTGGAATCAAGCAACAAGTAGTTACGAGGCTAAAGTGTCAGGTGTTAGTTGGGCTATAGCTCCTGCTCAGGCATTCTTTGTTAAATCTGATGGAGCTGCAGGAAATCTTGAAATACAAGAGAGTGATCAACAGTCTAGAGATGATAATTTTCAGAGAACAAATCCTATCCCTGGAATTGTTCTAAATTTGTCTAATGATTCAGCCTCTAGACAAGCTACTATTTATTATATAGATGATACGACTACTGGTTTTGATAACGGTTATGATGGCCCTAGATTTATGGGAGGAGATAGTAGCTTTGCTTTTTATACGCATTTGGTAAGTGATAGCGAAGGAGTTGATTACGATATTCAATCTCTGCCTGATAACAATTATGAAAATATGGTGATTCCATTGGGAATCAACGCTGTCTCAGGATCAGACATTACCTTAAATGTTTCTACCATTGATTTTCCAGAGGGAATAAATATCTATCTAGAAGATAAAGTAAATAATAGCTTTACGTTGTTAGATGCGAATTCTAATTTTATGACTACACTAGATAGTGATCTCAACGGTATTGGGCGTTTTTACCTCCATACCACATCAGAGGTTTTAAGTTTAGATGATTTTCTAAACAATAATATAAGTATCTATATTTCTACTAAAGAGAATTTACGAATAGTTGGAATACATAATGGAACTGCCGAGGTTCAATTGTATAACATACTAGGAAAAGAAGTCTTTAGCGCTGCTTTTGAAGGAACTGGGATGAATGATATCCAATTACCAAACATAAAGGAAGGTATTTATATCATAAACTTAACTACTGATAAAGGAACGATTAACAAAAAAGTGATCATACACTAACCAAAGACCCTCAACAAATGAAACCTACAAAAGATAATAATAAACCAGAAATTTCAAGAAAAGAAGCCCTGAAAAAAATTGGAAATTATGGTAAATATACAGCGCTCACCGCATTAGGAACCTATATGATTCTAAACCCAAAAAAATCACAATCACAGTCTCCTCCGGGGGCAGGTTGGGGAGAAAATGGACTTGAAGACGGAGATTTATTTGAAATTGAATAAGCAAAAAACCCTTGATATTTTTCGAGGGTTTTTTTATGAAAGTTTTTTACTAATTATTGAGATATTATAATTTAGAACCATAAGAAAGATCACCGGCATCTCCTAATCCTGGCAAAATATAGCCATTACTATCTAGATTCTCGTCAATATCAGCAATCCATAATTCTGTATTTTTAGAAAAATGATTTTTTATAAAATTGACACCAAATTTAGAACCAATAACAGAAACAATATGAATTTTTTTAGGGGTCCCAAATTTTTTAATTGCTTCATACACGGCTGCCATTGATTTCCCTGTAGCCAGCATGGGATCTGCAATAATTAAAGTTTTTCCTTCTAAATTTGGCGTTGCAATATACTCAACCTTAATTTCAAAATCAGTGTCATTTTTCGAGTGGTGTCTATATGCAGAAATAAATGCATTTTCAGCAGTATCAAAATAATTTAAAATTCCTTGATGAAGGGGAAGCCCAGCCCTTAGAATTGAACAAATCACCAAATCATTATCAATTACCTTTGAGTTTTTATCCCCTAAAACAGTAGTTATTTTTTCAGGAAAATATTCTAATCTTTTACTTAATTCATAGGATAAAACTTCACCAATACGCTCTAAATTTCTTCTAAAACGCATACTATCTTTTTGAATATTTTTATCCCGTATTTCTTTTATGAAAGTATTTAAAACTGAATTTACTTCTAATAAATGATGTACAACCATGTTTAATGTTTTAGTTTTAAAAAAAAGTATTTTATTTAAATTTTGTATATTTATTGTGTTCAATTTTTTGTCAGCTAACTCACAGTTCAATAAATTATGATTACTCGCTAAGAATTCAACAACCAAAAACTAATAAAAGAGTCTGCAATGACTCTTTTTTTATACCTTTAAAACACTCATAATTTTTTCTATTACCGTGTTTGGAGATATACTATCCATTACATTTTCATATCCATTAATCACTTTATTTCCATAAACTGAGCATGGAAGTTTAGGGTATTTTTTAAGATCTGAGAGCATACAATAATCATCGGGTTGGTGAAATGGAGCAAAACCAGCGTAAGGATGTGTAACCCCCCATAAGGTAATTGTTTTTGTTTGTTGCATGGCTGCTAAATGTGCATTCCCAGAATCCATAGCAACCATTAAGTCTAATTCACTGATGACTTCTAACTCTTCTTTTAAAGAAAATTTTCCAGCCAGATTAACCACGTTTTTATAATTACTTTCTAGGGTATTTAGAGTCTCTATTTCGCGTTTTCCTCCTCCCAAAAGAAATATTTTAAATCCTTTATAGTTTAGTTCCTTAACAGTCTCTTCCATTAAGTGTATCGGGTATTCCTTTGCTTTAAAAGCAGCAAATGGAGCAATACCAATCCAGGTACCCTCTTTTAATCCGGTAAGAAGAGTAATTTTTTTTGATAATGTTTTTTTCTTGATTGAAGATGGATTTGAAAGGTCTAGGTCAAAACCTAATTTGCTTAAAACCTCTGCATATCGCTGATGTGAGGTTTTTAATTGTTTAAAAACTTTGTTGGCAGTTCTTGTTAATGCTTTTTTTTCTGCTCTTCCTTTATTAATAGATACAGAAGGTTTTCCGCTCAGAATAAATAGCGCTCTTAGTAATTTTGATCGTAGCACATTGTGAAAATCAGCAATATGTGTAATTTTTTCTTTTTTGAGCTCACGGTAAAGTTGATAGAGACCTAATATTCCTTTGTGTTTTGCGTCTACTTGTGCAGCAAAAAAAGAAACTTGAGGGATATCATCAAAAAGAGGTTTAAAAAAAGGCTTTGACAAAACTGTTATTTTACACTCAGGGTGCTGTTTTGTTAACGCTCTAATAACCGGAACCGCTATGGCAACGTCTCCCATTGCTGAAAGCCTAATTATTAAAATGTGGTGATGATTAGACACGAATTACTATTTAAATGTAAATGTAATCTTTTCCTCAGAATTATATTTACATCTAAAATTATAATGGAACTTGTAGTATTTTAAAACACGATTATTAAGCAAAAACATCTAAAAATAACAGGGAATTAAAAATGTATCTTTGTAATCTATTAAAAAGACAATAAATGATTCAATCAATGACGGGTTACGGTAAATCCGTATTACACTTATCAGATAAAAAAGTATCTATAGAGATAAAATCTTTAAACAGTAAAAATTTAGATTTAAATGTTCGCATTCCTTCTTATTATAGAATAAAAGAACTTTCAGTTAGAAAAGAATTGGCGTCTTCACTAGTAAGAGGGAAAGTAGATTTTTCTATCTTTATTGAGATGACAGCAGACGAAACCTCGACTACAGTTAATAAAGGGGTTGTTTCAGAATACATGCAACAGCTAAGAAATGTAGTTCAAACAGGTTCTTCCAATGATGTAGAATTATTGAAAATGGCAGTTAAAATGCCAGATGCTTTAAAAACAGAACGTGAAGAATTAAATGAAGATGAATGGGCAGAAATAAATGTAAATATAAAAGAAGCCATCAAAGAGATTATTAAATATAGAATTGATGAGGCAGCTTCTTTAGAGGACGATTTTAAACTGAGAATTAAAAATATTCAAAGCTTCTTGGAGGAAGTAAAATCATTTGATGAGGCAAGAATAGAGTTTGTTAAAGAGCGTTTAAAAAAAGCAATAGATGAACTAAAAGTGACAACAGATGAAAATCGTTTTGAACAAGAATTGATATACTATCTTGAAAAACTTGATATCAATGAAGAGAAGGTTCGATTAGCAAATCACTTAAGCTATTTTTTACAAGAATTAGATACCCCAGACTCTAATGGGAAGAAATTAGGATTTATTGTTCAAGAAATAGGTAGAGAAGTGAATACAATTGGATCTAAAGCGAACTTTGCTCCAATGCAAAAAGCAGTGATTCAAATGAAGAATGAGTTAGAGAAAATTAAAGAACAGATTTTAAACGTTTTATAATAAAATCTTGAAAAACATCCGCAAGATGATATAACTTAACATATGAATCAATTTAAAGGAAAATTAATTGTTTTTTCAGCACCCTCAGGATCAGGAAAAACTACTATTGTCCGTTACTTATTAGATCAAGAAGAATTTGGACTTGAGTTTTCTATATCTGCGACCTCTCGCGAGGCTAGAGGCAAAGAAATAAATGGAGAAGAATATTACTTTATGTCTGCAAAAGAATTTAAACAAAAAATAAAAGCAGATGAATTTTTAGAATGGGAAGAGGTCTATATTAATAATTTTTATGGAACCTTAAAGTCAGAAGTTGCAAGGATTTGGGCTAAAGGGAAGCACGTGATATTTGATATTGATGTGGCTGGAGGGTTAAGAATTAAGAAAAAATTTCCAGACAGAACATTGGCTGTTTTTGTGAAACCACCAGACATTAATGAACTAATAATTAGGTTAAAACAAAGAGGAGAAGAATCTCCAGAAAAAATAGCGATGCGGGTTGCAAAAGCTCCAACAGAGATGGCAACAGCACCTCAGTTTGATACCATAATTTTAAATGATGATCTAGCAATAGCTTTACAAGATGCTGAAAATTTAGTAAAAGATTTTTTAAACAAGTAAAAATGAAGATTGGATTGTATTTTGGGACTTTTAATCCAATTCATGTGGGTCACGTGATTATTGCCAATCATATGATAGAGTACTCAGATTTAGATGAAATATGGATGGTCGTTACTCCACATAATCCACATAAAAAGAAAAGCTCTCTTTTAGCAAATCACCACAGATTAGAGTTAGTGTATTTGGCAGTTCAAAAATATACTAAAATTAAACCTTCAGACATTGAGTTTAAGTTGCCTCAACCCAATTATACAGTCAATACATTGGCTCATATTAATGAAAAATACCCGCAACATGAATTTCATTTAATCATGGGAGAAGACAATTTAAAAAGCTTTCATAAATGGAAAAATTATGATACTATTTTAGAGCACCACCATCTGTATGTGTATCCAAGAATTTCTGAAGGAAAAGTAGCAACACAATTCGATAATCATCCTAAAATTCATAAAATAGCGGCACCAATTATTCAACTCTCTGCTTCATTAATTCGTGAAGGAATAAAAAACAATAAAAATGTAGCACCAATGATTCCAATTGAATCATGGGAATATATTGATGAGATGAATTTTTATAGAAAATAAATAATTACATCCAATCAATTGAACTCATTTTAATAAGGAGAATACTCAAAACAAGGTTTCGTTGTATATTTGTTCTATCATATACTTTTAAATGGCAAAAAACAATAATAAGAAAGGCAAATTAAAACATAAACTTACAAATAAGTATCGCTTGGTAGTTTTAAACGAGAGTACTTTTGAAGAAAGACTTTCGTTAAAATTATCGCGTTTAAATATCTATATTTTTGGAGGGGTATTTTCTGTTACTTTGATTTTAGCAACAATTTTATTAATAGCTTTTACACCAATAAAAGAATATATTCCAGGATACTCATCAACAAAATTACAAAAAGACGCCAGGAGGCTTACTATAGATTCAGATTCTCTAAAAAATAGATTAGCAATTTTAGAAAACTATACAAATTCTATAAAATCTGTATTAACAGGAGACTTAACTTCTGATGACATTATTGATTCTATTCAAGATTCAGCAAAAAGAATTCAAATAGATGAAAGTGCCTTAGGAGCTTCAAAAGAAGATTCTATTTTTAGAGAAAAGATCGAAAGTAGAGATCGATTTCCTTTATCAGATGAATCGCAGGAGAAACTAAAAATCGTGTTTTTTGCTCCAATTAGTGGGAATATTTCCCAATTATTTAATTCAGAGAATAAACATTTTGCAATTGATGTGGTTGCTAAAATAGGAACACCTGTAAAAGCGGCAGCTGATGGTACTGTTATTTTTTCAGAATGGACAACTGAAACAGGTTATGTAATCATTTTGAAACATGCTAATAATTTTATTTCTGTATATAAACACAATGGAAGTTTGTTAAAAAAACAAGGTGATTTAGTTCAATCTGGTGAAGCAATAGCAAGTATTGGCTCCTCGGGTGAATTAACAACCGGTCCTCATTTACATTTTGAACTTTGGAGTGATGGCTATGCTGTAAACCCATCCAATTATATAGATTTTGAATAGATGAGTATAAAATCGTTATTAGCCATTCCTTTTGCAAGAAAAGCTCAAAAAAAAATTTATAAATGGGCCTACAAACCACATGAAACTCAGCAAAAGGTTTTAAGAAAACTCATAAAAAAAGCAAAGAACACAGCTTTTGGGAAAGATCATAAATTTAATCAAATCACGTCATACTCAGAGTTTAAAAAGCAAGTAAAAGTTACAGACTATGAAGGGTTAAGGGCTTATATAGATAGAGTGGTTTCTGGAGAAAAAAACGTGCTTTGGAAAGGGAAGCCATTATATTTTGCAAAAACATCAGGCACAACATCAGGCGCGAAGTACATTCCAATCACTAAAGCGTCAATGCCTACTCATATAAAAGCAGCAAAAGAAGCGCTGCTCTGCTATATTGCTGAAAAAAATGAAGCTAGTTTTGTAGATGGTAAAATGATTTTTTTACAAGGAAGTCCAGTTTTAGAGAAAATTAATGGGGTAAAACTTGGAAGGTTAAGTGGTATCGTAGCTCATTATGTACCACAATATTTACTAAAAAATAGATTACCAAGTTGGGAGACGAATTGTATAGAAGATTGGGATACAAAAGTAGACGCAATAGTTGAAGAAACAGTCAATGAAGATATGACTGTAATAAGCGGAATTCCTTCTTGGGTGCAGATGTATTTTGAAAAATTGATAGATAAAACAGGAAAGAAAATATCTGAAATTTTTCCAAACTTTAATTTTTTCATTTATGGTGGGGTAAATTTTGAAGCCTACAAAAATAAGTTTGAAACACTTATCGGTAAAAAAATAGATTATATAGAATTATATCCTGCATCAGAGGGTTTTATTGCCTATCAAGATTCTCAAAAAGAAGTGGGAATGTTATTGCAATTAAACAGTGGTATTTTTTATGAATTTATTCCAGCTAATCAGTTTTTTGATGATAATCCTCCAAGAATATCTGT
>CBFHOD010000050.1:12781-14168 GCA_965657365.1 Flavobacteriaceae bacterium | reverse complement strand
TCGCTTTATTAGCGGTTATTGATTTAGTGGTTGGGGTGAGTAATGATGCTGTAAATTTCTTGAACTCAGCGATTGGTTCAAAAGCCATTTCAATAAGAAACATCATGATTATTGCAAGTATTGGGGTATTCTTTGGTGCTATTAGCTCAAGTGGAATGATGGAGGTAGCACGTAAAGGAATTTTTAATCCAGAGATGTTTATGTTTCAAGACATCATGTTCATTTTTATGGCGGTAATGATTACTGATATTTTGCTGTTAGATATATTTAATACACTAGGGATGCCAACCTCTACAACAGTATCTATTGTATTTGAATTATTAGGCGCTGCTGTAGCCATTTCATTAATAAAAATTTCACAAAACGATGCAGAATCAATTAGTGCCATCTGGAATTATATTAACTATGAAAAAGCGTCTTTAATTATTTTTGGGATTCTATTATCTGTAGTTGTCGCATTTTCTGTAGGCGCACTTGTGCAATTTGTTTCAAGACTTATCTACTCTTTTAACTTTGAAAAAAAACCGAGTTATATTAATGCACTATTTGGAGGATTTGCTATTACTGCTATTACCTATTTCATTATAATAAAAGGAATGAAAGGTACTCCTTACTACAAAGATGTAAAGCATTTAATTGAAGACAATACCTTATTTATTATAGCAGGAAGTTTTTTGTTGTGGACACTAATTTCTCAAGTATTTATCAAGTTATTTAATTTAAATGTATTGAAACTAATTATTGGAATTGGTACTTTTTCATTGGCTATGGCTTTTTCTGGTAATGATTTAGTAAATTTTATTGGTGTTCCAATTGCTGCATGGAATTCATATGAAGCTTGGAGTGTTTCTGGAGTTGAAGCAAATGCTTTTTCTATGGAAATTTTAGCTAAAAAAGTTCCTTCAAATGTATGGTTACTTTTAGCGGCTGGAGCTATTATGGTAATTACCTTATGGACCTCCAGTAAAGCTAGAAATGTAATTAAAACAGGGATCGACTTGTCTAGACAGGGTGATGGTTATGAAAAATTTCAACCCAACCCTTTATCAAGATTAGTAGTGAGAGCCTCTATGGGAATCAATGCGGGATTAACCTATGTGTTACCGGCCAAAACAATTGCCTTTGTAGATTCTAAATTTCAAAAACCGGTCATAGAATTGCCAAAAAATAAAACCTACGAGTTACCAGCATTTGATATGGTAAGAGCTTCTGTAAATCTGATTGTTGCCGGTATTTTAATTTCTATTGCCACGTCTTTAAAACTACCATTATCTACCACTTATGTAACCTTTATGGTAGCTATGGGTACATCTCTGGCAGACAGAGCATGGGGAAGAGAAAGTGCAGTGTACAGAGTTGCTGGAGTTATTAATGTAGTAGGAGGTTG
>CBFHOD010000050.1:8775-12686 GCA_965657365.1 Flavobacteriaceae bacterium | reverse complement strand
GTACATCTCTGGCAGACAGAGCATGGGGAAGAGAAAGTGCAGTGTACAGAGTTGCTGGAGTTATTAATGTAGTAGGAGGTTGGTTTTTAACCGCCATTACTGCGTTTTTAGCTGCTGGATTAGTAGCTTATCTTATTAGTTGGGATATGGTTATGATACCTATACTATTTATTTTCGTTGCTTTTCTGATAGTAAGAAATACCGTCATTCATAGAAAAAAATCTAAGGAAGTAAAAAAACAAGAATATATTCAAAGAGCAGATTTAATAACCATTAATGGAGTTATTGAAGAGAGTGCAGATCATATATCTAATGTAGCAAATCGTCTGAATAAATTATACACCAATGTAGTGGATGATCTATCAAATCATGATTTAAATAAATTACGTAAAACAGACAAACATGTTGAAAAATTAAATAACGAAATAGATAATTTAAAAGATGGTGTATTCTATTTTATAAAATCTCTTGACGACACCTCTGTTCAAGCAAGTAAATTTTATGTTTTAGTACTTGGGTATTTACAAGATGTTGCCCAATCGATTAGCTATATTTCTAGAATTAGTTTTAGACATGTAAACAACAATCATAAAAATCTGAAGAAAGGTCAGTTAAAAGACCTTAAGGAAATAGATGATCAATTAACCGAGCTATTAGGAAAAGTAAGTACTGTCTTTGATGTAAGAGCTTTTGACGATTTAGAAGAAATATTAATAGAGAAAAAAAATTTATTAAAAGATGTTTCTGACTCTATTGAAAAACAAGTTACTCGAATAAGACAAGAAGAATCTAGTCCAAAAAATACGACTTTATACTTTAGTATTTTATTAGAAACTCAAGACTTAATTACTGCTTTAATGAGCTTATTACAAACCTATGAAGAGTTTCATATTACTACTAAAGATGTAAAATAAAATCTAATTATTCCTAAATAAGTAAAACCCAAGTCAATGACTTGGGTTTCTTTATATTTCAAGGTTAAGAGAAAGCAGCGCCATTCTCAACTCCATAAAAGAATACGATTTATCTACATTCTCTTTTAAATGAGTTAAATTTTTATACTCCACAGCTTCAATTTCTTTTATCATTTTTTTATACCTTTTTAGCGGTATTAATTCCAAAACATCTATCTCTCCAGAGGGTATATAACTTGCCAGATGACTTTCTATAGTTCCTGATGTTAAACTTCTTTCTTTTGCAATTTCCTTAACAGATAATCCTTTTTTAAACAACTCAAAGGAAATTTGTTTGGTAGATTTTTTATCCTCTTTTTTTTGCTCATTAAAGGTATTAATAGCGTTCTCTTTGCAATACATTGCTATAAATTCAAGAATTTCATCTCCATACTTTTTAACACGTATTTTTCCCATACCATTTACTTTTAACAACTCTTTTTCTGTTCTTGGTAAACTATCACATATCGCATATAAGGTGTCTTGTGTAAAAATTTGAAAATGCGGAATATTTTCTGCTTTAGAAATATCATCTCTAAGTTCTCGTAGACCAAGAGCTAAAATAGGATCTCTTTTTGAAGATAATTTTTTCTTTTTAGATGGAGCTGTTTTTTGGAGAACAGAGTCTGCTCTTACCTTTAAGTAAAACTTTACTTTAAAGCCCTTAGTCATTTTTTTTAAGGCAAAAACTTTTTCACTTAATACTTCTTGAAGCTTATCAAACTGAGTTGTAAAGACTTTTTTTACAGCTTTATTATCTGTGGAAAAAGATAGTTTCTCTAAAGGTTGTTGAATATTTTTAACACTCTCCGTCAAGAAATAATTTACTGCTTTTTTAAAACGATCTTGAATTTGAGAACTGTGTTCAGGTAAAACACCTTCTTTAGAAATAGTGTGTAATTGATTTCTAAAGCCATTAGAAACTTTCATCAAAGCTACAACTCCATCATCTTTAATGAGTTGCAAGTGCTCTATGACATCTCCTTTAATACTAGTTCTATTTTTGTAATAAATATCTATTAACCTGGTAACAGGGTATAAAAAGGGTTGGTAATCAAATAACTCTGAAATTAGATTGAGTTGAAACTGGATTTCGGAAGCGGTTAAAATAGTTTCATCTGGGTGATTTTCTTCAACTTCTTTACTAAAAACTTGTACTGTAGTGTCATTAATAATTGCGCTACTTGAAATGGGTGTTTTTAATACCAATCCTTCAAGTGATGTACATCTACTCAAAGCTACATAAGTTTGCCCGTGGGCAAAAGAGGCTTCAGCATCTATTATTGCTTTGTTAAAAGTTAAGCCCTGACTTTTATGAATAGTTATGGCCCAGGCCAAACGCAGAGGGATTTGAGAAAAAGTTCCTACAATGTCTTCCTTTAACTCTTTAGTTTCCTCATTAATAGAATAATTAACGGTATCCCATTGTTCTTTCTCTGTAATAATTTCGTCAATTTCATTGGCACATTGTACGGTGACATTTTCTCTAGAAATAGCTGTAATAATTCCAATTTTACCGTTGTAATATCTTTTTTCTGGGGAAGAATCATTTTTAATGAACATTACCTGTGCTCCTACTTTAAGTGCTAATTTTTCGTCATTAGGATAGGCATTTTCGTTGAACTTACCAGACACTTCTGCTTTAAAAATATAATTTTTTGTTGTAAGCTTATTTAGCTCAGAATCATTTATTAAACTAGCTCTATTGTTATGAGTAGTAAGCGTTATGTACCCTTCATCTTTGTGAGGAGAAAATGTAGGCTGGTATCTATTATTTAAAATCTTGGCAGAAGTTTCTGATAACTGATCATTTCTAATTTCATTTAAAATCTTAATAAAATCTTCATTCTTTTGTCTATAAATGTGCTGTAATTCTATTGAAATCACAGACGCCTCTTGAAACGCTTTTGCACTAAAAAAATATACGGTATTGTAATGCTCTTTAAGTAAACTCCATTCATTAGGTTTTACAACGGGCGCCAATTGTTGCAAATCTCCAATCATTAAAATTTGTACACCTCCAAAAACCTTATGCTTATTTTTATACCTTCTTAATACTTGATCAATCCCGTCTAATACATCTGCACGCACCATACTTATCTCATCAATTATAACAAGATCAAGTGATTTGATAATATCTATTTTAGTCTTAGAAAACCTGCGTTGTTGATTTGAAGCGTGTGAAATTTGATTGGGTAAAATAGGCCCGAAAGGCATTTGAAAAAAAGAGTGAATCGTAACTCCTTTTGCATTAATTGCAGCCACACCCGTTGGAGCAACCACCACCATTCTTTTTAAAGATTTTTTCTTTACGTTATGTAAAAAAGTAGTTTTACCTGTACCTGCTTTACCTGTTATAAACAAGTTTCTATCGGTATTCTCAATAAACTGGAGCGCAAGTTCTAACTCAGTATTTTTAGGCATGGTAGCTTTTTAAAAGCAAGATACTTAATAAAATATATGTGATGAAAAA
Organism: Flavobacteriaceae bacterium; assembly: GCA_965657365.1. Classification (GTDB taxonomy): domain Bacteria; phylum Bacteroidota; class Bacteroidia; order Flavobacteriales; family Flavobacteriaceae; genus Polaribacter. Next base: position 9,260 of record CBFHOD010000050.1, on the reverse strand, counting down.
AGACAATAAAAATGAAAGATAAATACACTATTTAATAAATGAAGAAAGGCAAATAACGTATCTGCTATCTGCCTTTTAGTGCCAAAAAAGTATTATAATTTCCTCCTCAAAAAATTAAAAAACTATACATTTGGTGTATTGTAATTTTGAAATTTATGTAAAATAAGATCTAGTTTTAGGCTCCTTGATGTTGAAGTTGTTCAGCATTTGTAACAAAAACTGGTTTGGTTTTTTTATGAACATTTACAGGCCTAACTTTATTGCATCGATGGCATTTTTGATGCCAGCAATATTTAATATCAATTTTCTTTTTTTGTTTTGATTTAGATCTGACTTTTCTTCTTATTTTACTCCAATTGCAGCCAAGTATTGTACAAGTAAGTGATTTCATAGTATGAGGGACTTTTTTTTGTAAATTTCTTAAAGTAATAGTAAACTCGCAATACCCACAAATAATGAAATTTTTATCTCCCTATTTATAGGGT
>CBFHOD010000050.1:0-8678 GCA_965657365.1 Flavobacteriaceae bacterium | reverse complement strand
GTATTTACAATTAAGAATAAGTAATTAAATAATACATTGCTAAATTAAAAATTTAAAAGCGAAGATTAGTATTTAGAAAAGTTCAAAAAGTAGTGGCAAAAGTTCAATTATTATGATTTTTGAATACATTTTAATTGTCTGAATCAACATATTATTTTAAAAAAACCCCAGCAAAATTAATTGGGTTTTATTATATATTGATAAAGTAACTTACATTTCTAAAGCACTTGTTGGGTTGTTATCCATTAAAAACTCAACTGGATTTTCTAATGCTTCTTTTACCGCTACTAAAAACCCAACAGATTCCCTACCGTCTATAATTCTATGATCATAAGACAAAGCTACATACATAATAGGTTGTATTACTACCTCCCCATTTACAGCCATAGGTCTATTTACTATGTTGTGCATTCCTAAAATACCACTTTGTGGTGGGTTAATAATTGGTGTAGACAGCATGGACCCAAAAACACCACCATTGGTAATGGTAAAGGTACCTCCTGTCATTTCGTCTATGGTAATTTGGCCTTCTCTTGCCCTAATTGCTAAACGTTTTACTTCACTTTCTACACCTCTAAAGGTCAATTTTTCTGCATTTCTAATGACAGGCACCATCAAACCTTTTGGTCCTGAAACTGCAATAGATATGTCTTGAAAATCGTGTTCTATCTTAAAGTCTCCATCAATCATTGAATTTACATCTGGATACATTTTTAAAGCTCTTACTACGGCTAATGTAAAGAAAGACATAAACCCTAGACCTACACCGTGCTTGGCTTTAAAATCTTCTTTATACTGGGTTCTTAGATTAAAGATTGGCTGCATATTTACCTCATTAAAGGTAGTTAGCATCGCTGTTTCACTTTTTACAGCTACCAAGCGTTCTGCTACTTTTCTTCGTAGCATAGACATTTTCTTGCGGGTTGTTCCTCTCGCACCATCTTCTGGCATAGTACCCATTGATGGAACTGCTTTTACAGCATCTTCTTTTGTGATTCTTCCTGCTTTTCCAGTTCCTTTAATTGTAGACGCATCTATTTCTTTTTCCGCTAAGATTTTCTTAGCTGCTGGTGATGCTGTTCCTGATGCATACGTTGTAGTAACTTCCTCTTTTACTGGAGGAGCTTTAGGTGCTTCTTCTACTGAAGTTGAAGTTGGTATGGTAGATGACCCCTCTGGTTTTGCTAGGGCAGTGTCTATTAAACAAACTACAGCTCCAACAGCAACAGCATCTCCTTCCTCAGCTTGTAAAGTAACAATCCCACTTTCCTCGGCAGGCAATTCTAAGGTTGCTTTATCTGAATCTACCTCTGCAATAGGTTGGTCTTTTTCTACATAGTCTCCATCCTCAACTAACCAAGTTGCAATTTCTACTTCTGTAATAGATTCTCCCGGTGAAGGAACTTTCATTTCTAAAACCATAACATCTTGTCTTTTATATAGAACTATTTGCCGTAATTGCGATCAATACATACCCGACAATAATTAAACACACGAGCCACCAATATTTCTTAAACATTGATTTAGTCCATTTATTTGCACCCCATGAGTCTAACATAATATAAACTATTTTGTAACTAAAATAGTATAAATGAATAACACTTCAAATTTAATATTATAATAAAAACCCACCCAACCTTTTTGTAGATATTTTTAGTTACATACTATGATGTCTATTTTATGGATGATTTTTTTATTTATCATATAAAAAAACCCGCTTGAAGCGGGTTTGTATTTAAAAAGATTGAGAACTATTTTAATAATGATCCATTATAGTAGGCATTTCTCTTTATAATTTTTCCATCATTATTAAAATCGTCAAGAAGGAAAACTTTTAAAACAATTTCCTTTCCTGTTTTGTTATTTGTCATTCTAAAGTTCCACCAAGATTGAACCACCTTGCTTTGTCTCCAGTCATATTCTAAATAATCAGGATACCCTGATTCATCAATTGCGTTTAAAGACCATTCGGAAAACATCACTTTATCTCTCTCCATACCCTCTTGTAATGTTAAATTTTTTGACTCATTAATGTCGACAATAACAGCATTCTCGTCAAAAAAACTATAGGCCTTTTCAGCATCTCCATTTAAAAACGAATACATTACTTTTCTAACAGTATTAATATTTTCATGATTGATATATATCTCTCCGTTTTTTCTATCATTTCCTGGCCACGCATCCCACATTTTCATGTAATTCATTCTATCTGTATAATCCATTAATGCTACAATCTTTGTAGCATCGTTATTAAGTCTATAGAGTCTGTGTATAGGCATATCCAGTTCAACACCAGTTTGCTTATGTACACCGTAAACTCTTTCCCAAGTTTGAACCCAGGTTTGATCACCTTTATACTCAATAGCATCTGGATAAGCAGGTTTATCTTGTGTAATTTTCAAATAGTCAATATTTGCATTCCACCATTTAGATTGTCCAATAAAATTTTTTTTAGGAGTTCCCTTTTGATCTTTGTTTGAAGAAAGTGCATTATAAGCTTTAAAATCATCGTGCATAATTGAAGATAATTTTTCAACATCTGCCTCTACAAAGGCTTTATTAAATGCCTCAATTAATACAATACCAGGGTGCTTGTCATAAACAACACCATTTTTCTTTTTTTGAGCACTCATTGAAAATGTGATGAGTGCAACTAAAATAAACGTTAATTTTTTCATTGTTATAAAATTTTTAATCATTATACATTAAGGTTGACTAAAGTATAAAAATTAATTGTTTTATGCAACTAATAAAAAAACAAAATTTACTTTGAAAAAACACTGTCTATTACAGCTTTATGTCGTTTTTTAAATCGTGTACTAGACCCCGCTGCTGGAACAGCATAATATTTACGCGAACGTACATTTAATTTCACCAAATCAAATCGTTCTAACATAAAACTCCATGCACCCATATTTCTGGGTTCTTCTTGTGCCCAAATATAGTCCTCTACAGATGGGTAACGATCAATGACTTGTTGTATTTTTTCTAAATGCAACGGAAATAATTGTTCTATTCTAACCAAGGCTACATCTTCTCTTTCTAAAATTTCACGTTCTGCCAAAAGATCATAATAAAATTTACCCATACAAAAAACAAGCTTCGTAACTTTAGATGGATTTAGGGTATCGTCTATAACTTCTTGGAATTCTCCTGTGGCTAAATCCTCAATTGTATTTACTGCTTTTGGATGACGTAATAAACTTTTTGGCGTGAAAACTATTAATGGTTTTCTATAATTACGCTTCATTTGTCTTCGTAGCAAATGATAGAAATTACTTGGAGTTGTACAATTAGCTACAGTCATATTATCTTCTGCACACAATTGTAAGTAACGCTCTATTCTTGCAGATGAATGTTCAGACCCTTGGCCTTCATACCCATGCGGAAGCAATACTACAATCCCATTTTGCATTTTCCATTTGTCTTCTGCAGCAGAAATATATTGATCAAACATAATTTGAGCTCCGTTAGAGAAATCTCCAAATTGAGCTTCCCAAATGGTTAATGTATTTGGATTTGCCATGGCATACCCATAATCAAAACCCAATACACCATATTCAGACAATAACGAATTGTAAATCGTCATTTTTCCAGAATTGTTTGGGTTATTGTTTAATAAATTAATTCTTTCTTCAGAAATTTCATCTCTTAGAATGGCATGCCTATGAGAAAAAGTACCTCTTTCTACATCTTGCCCTGAAATACGAACATTAAATCCTTCCTCTAATAAACTTCCGTAAGCAAGATTTTCTGCCATACCCCAATCTAGGGTATTGGTGTCAAAAACCATTTTTGCCCTTCCTTGTAAAATACGCTGTGCTTTTCTAACAAACTGAACATTTTCAGGAACAGTAGAGACTACTTTCGCAATATTTTTTAATTTATCTACCGGATAGGAAGTATTCTCTGTCTGCAACATCGAAGTTAACTGCTGACGCTCAAACCCTTTCCAGGTAGATTGCATAAATTCTTTAACTTTAGAAGTTCTTACTTTTTTAGACTCATTAAATTCTGTTTCTAATAATTCTTTAAAATCTGAAGTTAACTTTTTTAAATACTCAGTATTAATAGTATTCTCTTCTAATAACTGTGCTGCATATAAATCCTTAACATTTTTATGTTTAGATATTGCTTTGTATAATTTAGGTTGCGTGAAACGCGGCTCGTCACCTTCATTATGCCCGTATTTTCTATAGCCTAATAAATCTATAAAAACATCTGTTTTAAATTTCATTCTGAAATCTAAGGCCATCTCCATGGCATGACAAACTGCTTCCGTATCATCTGCATTAACATGCAATACTGGAGATAATGTAACTTTAGCTACATCGGTACAATAGGTACTCGAACGTGCATCTAAATAATTGGTGGTAAAACCAATCTGATTGTTTACAACAATATGAATGGTTCCTCCGGTTTTGTAGCCGTTTAATTTTGCCATTTGAGTAACTTCATAGGCAATTCCTTGACCTGCTATAGCCGCATCTCCATGCACAATGATCGGAAGAATTTTACTTTCATCTCCGTTGTATTTTCTATCTATTTTAGCTCTTGTAATTCCTTCGGCAACTGCTGCAACAGTTTCTAAATGTGAGGGATTAGGCACCAAATTCATTTTTATTTGTTTCCCGTTTCTAAACGTTTTACTAAGGGTTAATCCTAAGTGATATTTTACATCTCCATCGATGTTAGTGTCTTCAAAGTCTTTCCCCTCAAATTCACTAAATAAGTCTCTTACTGGCTTCTTAAAAATATTTACTAAGGTATTTAAACGACCCCTATGAGCCATTCCTAAAACACATTCTTCTACTCCATATACCTCTGCTGCATTTCTAAGAGCTACACTAATTCCAGGAATTAAAGCCTCTCCTCCTTCTAAAGAAAATCTTTTTTGACCTACGTATTTTGTTTGTAAAAAACTTTCAAAGGTAACCGCTTGGTTTAATTTTGATAGAATATACTTTTTTGCATCTTGATTGTAGTTTGGATGGTTGTCATTTTTTATGAGTTGATCTTTCCACCACGTTAATTTCTCAGGATTTCGCATATACATATACTCTACTCCAATAGAATCACAATAGGTTCTTTCTAGATGAACTATAATTTCAGAAAGTTTTTTTGGACCAATCCCAACAATTTCTCCTGCATTAAAAGTACAATCTAAATCACTTTCAGAAAGTCCAAAATTTTCAATAGCTAGAGTAGGCTTGTATTTTCTTCTGTCTCTAACTGGATTTGTCTTTGTGAATAAATGCCCTCTAGTTCTGTATCCATTAATTAAATCTACTACAAGAAATTCTTTTCTAACAGATTCTGGAATTTCCAATGATGCTTCAGAATCATCGGTCAAAGAGAAATTTTCATTGGCCAAGTCGTAGCCTTGAAAAAAACTTCTCCAGCTAGGTTCTACAACATCAGGGTTTTGTAAATATTGATCATATAAATCGGCTATATAGCCAGTATGTGCTGCATTTAAGAAGGAAAACTTATCCATAAAAATAGATTACTATATCTCTGAGCTAATTATTGATTGTAAAAATACAACTTTTACAAAAAATAGCGATTCATTTAGGCATTAAATACATCTAAACATAGTTTCATACAATATTGTTAAACCTCTTAAAATAGTAAGTCTTAATTGGATTTAAAGATTTTAAGTATAATCATATGATTGAGTATTTTTTTACAAAAAAAGTTTTTGTGCTTTTTGTAAAAGATATATATTTGCAAACGCTAAAATAAATTTATTTAAGCAAACTCCTCCTTAGCTCAGTTGGTTAGAGCATCTGACTGTTAATCAGAGGGTCCTTGGTTCGAGCCCAAGAGGGGGAGCAAAAAGGTTTACAGAAATGTAAGCCTTTTTTATTGGCTCTCACTGCTCTACCCGACTGCTCAACAATTTAATTTTTATTTTCTATAATATTTGACAGACATTTGGCAGACATTATAATACACTTTAAAAGAAATTAATTGTTTCAATTCAGTCAGTTGGTTCTATACCACTCAAGTAGGTCAGGGATACATTTAAAATTTACTTAACGTACATGTAATTATTTTGTGTTACTTTAGATTTATTATCCACAAATAATTCATAATGAAATCAAAATTTATTTTCCCTATAATTAGTCTCATTCAAATTTTTATGGGAGTTGGACTATTAATGGGGGTTTTTCTTGACCCTACAGGACTAATGCAGCCCTTTTTTAAAGGTGAAATAACCGCTGATTTAATTTTCTTTTCGCAGGGTATTATTGATGTTACTGCAATGCATATGATTGGAGTAGGCCTGTTTGTTTTTTCCTTATGGAGGTTAAAGTTTGACAATGAATCAAACAAAAAAATATTTCTTGCTTACTCAGTCTTTGGAGGTGTAGTTTTAGTCGTGGCTTTATTTAATCACTTATTCAGAGGCGGAGGACCACCTATTCCTATTTTAATTCTAATAGTGTCAGCTGCAGCTTTAGGGTTCTACGGCTCTAGAAAGGCAATTGATTAAACCATAGGCATATCCTGTTCTTTTAATTCAGCTATTTCTAAACCTCTTAAATAGGTTAGACTAACATTGTAATAAGATTTTTTTTTATATTAGTGTTTATTAACCAAAAACTATTAAAATGAAAAAAGTCACTCTACTTCTTACAATTACCTTTTTAATAATTAGTTGCCAAAATAATGAACCTGTTGTTAATAAAAATGTTGGTGAAATTTTAAGCGGAAATAATAAAGGTAGTACTTACTCTATTGGAAGTATGGAGCACGCTCAACTAGCACTAGATTTTTCAAATGCATTTGTAAATCAAGATTGGGATTTTGTAAATGAAGAAAATTATCAAAAAACTGTCTTTTTTTATCCTGAAAAAGGATTGGATAGACTTGAATTTGATTTACCTAGTTTAATTGAACTTGCAAAATCTATGCACGAACCATATGATTCAATTAGAAGAAGTGTTTATGATGTAATTCCTGTAATCCCATCTTATGATGAGAACTTAACTGTTGTAATGTTTCCATTTACTGAAACAAGATATAGAAAGGATGGTGAGATTGAAAAATATAGATTTTTTGAAAGACATTATATCAGAGATGGTAAAATTGAAGGAGTGAGAAAATGGAGTCAAGAAGAATAAAAATCTAACTAAATGAAACCATAGGCATATCTTCTTCTTTTAATTCAGCTATTTCTAAACCTCTTAAGTAGGTTAGGGATAAATTAACATTTAATTAATGCATAGATGGTTTTTTGATACTACTTTTAAAATAACTAAAGCAACAAAAATGAAAAAAGGATATTGGACTGGTCAAGTATTTGAAATAAAAGACGAAGAAAAGTGGATTAATTATCTGACAAAATACACTCAGATTGTAAAAAACCACTTAGAGAATAAAACAGGTAATTTTTTACCAGTAGCTGTGGGTCAGCCAAAAGCTAAAATCCAGGGCTTAGATTTAATGTTTGCTGCCGTTGTAGAATTTAATAGCCTGCAAGATGCTATAGATTGTTATAAAAGTGATGAATATCAAAGTGCACTATCTGAGCTCGGTGAAAACCCTGAGGAATCTGTAGTGAGAAATTTATCAATTTTTGAGAGTTAATTTTGAGTCTGGATATTCTCAAAAGCAAACAAAATATAAACCATAGGCATATCTTCCCCTCTTAAGTTGAGTTATTTCTAAACAAAATAGGATAAAGACAATATTTGATTTTGATTTTAAAATAATATCTGATGTAATATCAGTCCGCATAATGGATTATTAAAAAATTAAGTATAATATAAAGTCTGTATTTCGCCTCTAATTAACTTAAGTGACGTTTTATTTAAAACCATAAGGAACTCCTCTTCTTTCAATTATAATGTTTCGAAAAACAAAAATTCAAAACGAATTATTATATTAGTTGAATTATAAAATCAATTAAAATGAAAAAATTATTTTACCTAGTAGTAGTAGTAGTAGTATTTATCTCTTGCGGACCTCAACAAAACAAAAACCAAGATATACTTCCTGGAAGACTTGGAAGTGAAAATTTGGCTTTAAAAAATGACAAAAGATTGAATCCTCAACTACTAAGCGGTCTTTCTGAATTTGGTTTAGATAGTATTGCCCCTCCCCCGCCTGTAAGTGTATCCTCTTCAGTGGAGGAACGACTCGAATTTATTGCAGCTTCGGAACCTCTTTACAGAGGCCTTTTCGCAGGCATATACCAATCCATTGATTTACCTAACAATGTAATTAATGAAACAAGAATAATAAAAGATGAAGACGGTAACGAAATTAAACTTTATATCAGTAAACCAAAAAATATAAGTGGTAAACTACCCAGTGTAATTCATATTCATGGTGGTGGAATGGCTATATTAACTGCAAATGATCCCAATTACATTCATTGGAGGCAAAGTCTAGCGGCTAAGAACCTAATTGTGGTGGGTGTTGAATTTCGAAACATTGGGGGTGTACTCGGAAATAATCCTTTCCCAGCGGGTCTAAATGACTGTGTCTACGCACTAAAATGGGTACACCAAAATAAAGAAGAATTAGGAATTTCAAAAATCATCGTATCGGGAGAGTCTGGAGGTGGTAATTTAACAATTGCAACTGCTCTAAAGGCCAAAGAGGACGGAATTATTGATTATATAGACGGTGTATACGCCCAATGCCCTTATATCTCAAACCTATAT
>CBFHOD010000049.1:5312-14682 GCA_965657365.1 Flavobacteriaceae bacterium | reverse complement strand
CTCAAAGTGAGCCAGGAATGTTACTACAATTAAATAGTGGAATTTTTTATGAATTCATTCCTACTAACGAATACTTTGATGAAAATCCAACCAGAGTCTGTTTAGAAGATGTTGAATTGAATATCAATTATGTGATCATACTCAATACTAATGCAGGTTTGTGGGGATATAATATTGGAGACACTGTAGAGTTTACCTCATTAATGCCCTACAGAATTAAAGTAACTGGTAGAATTAAACATTTTATCTCTGCTTTTGGAGAACACGTGATTGGAAAGGAAGTTGAAAAAGCATTAAATGATGCTATACAAGGAACAGCTATTAATGTTAGTGAATTTACAGTAGCTCCTCAAGTAAATCCAATTGAAGGATTACCTTATCATGAGTGGTTTGTTGAGTTTGAAAATGAACCTGAAGATATCAATGATTTTGCATCAAAAATAGATGCATCTATGCAGGCTCAAAATATATATTATGCTGATCTAATTGAAGGTAAAATATTACGACCTTTAATTGTGCGAAAAGTTAAAAAAGGAGGCTTTCATGAATACATGAAATCTATAGGTAAGTTTGGAGGACAAAATAAAATTCCACAATTATCAGACAATAGAAAAATAGCAGAGGTTTTAAATTCTTTTTTAAAAGGCTAGTTTAAGGGGTATCAAAAAAAAATCACAAACCAATGAAAATTATTTCAACCAACATAGGCGAAAGACAAGACATCGATTGGAAAGGGAAAATGATTACTACTGGAATTTTTAAATTTCCAGTTGATATTCCTATATTTCTTGATAAAGAAGAGGTAAAAGGAGATGCTATTTGCAATAGAAAACACCATGGAGGTATTGAGCAAGCAGTTTATGGTTATTCTCAATCACATTACGAGTTCTGGAAAGCGCGATATACATCATTGGATTGGCAGTATGGGATGTTTGGCGAAAACTTAACCATAGACCACCTAGAAGAAACAGAAATTCATGTAGGCGATACGTTTAGGGTTGGAGATTGTATCTTAGAAGCTACTAAACAAAGAGACCCTTGTGTTAAATTAGGAGTTCGTTTTAACGACATGAACATTGTGAAGCAATTCTGGAATACCACCATGTGTGGAGTATATTTTAAAGTAGTTCAAACCGGAAATGTAAAAGCTGGAGATACTTTCTTGCCAATTAAAAAAAATCCAGAAAACCCAACAATTGCAGATTTATATAATGCTAAAAGAATTAGCAAGGGTGTTTAGTTAATTATATTGTAGTTTCTTTTTTGTGAAGAAAACGTGTTAGCTTCATAGATAAATCTAACAAAATAATTTTAGCATTTCCATTTCTTTCTATGTGATATATGGCATCACTTAACTCTTTTTCAATGGGTAAAATATTTTCGCTATGAACAAAAGGAGCAAAATTTTGTAAATCAAATTTTGGTGTTTTGGTCTCTAAAAAAACCAACTCAGGAGACTTATAATTTAATAATAACGCCTGTCTAAAAAATTGCAAACAATAGTGTAAAAATTGTTTTTGGGTTTCTCTTCCGCTTTTTGCAATAGTTTCAGACCATACCACTAGTTCCTGAATAATAGCAGCATTTCCTTTAGCTTTAAATGCAGTTCTAACCCAATCAATAAACCATTCCTCAAAAATGAGATCATTAGAATCTTTGTTTAACAAATGAATCGCTTTATTATAATTTCCCTCAGCTTGTGTTGCTGTTTTTAAAGCCTCACTTTCTGATGAATTTTCTCTTGCTACCAAACTCATGGCAATATCTTTTTCACTTAAAACAGGAAAGTGCAATGCTTGGCAACGCGATCTAATGGTGTTAATTATTTGATCTTCATTTTCAGTAATTAATAAGAAAATTGTTTTGTCAGGAGGTTCTTCAATCAACTTTAATAATTTATTTGCAGCCGCAGTATTCATTTTTTCTGCCATCCAAATGATCATTACTTTAAAACCGCCTTCATAAGATTTAAGTTGTAATTTTTTTACAATTTCTAATGCTTCATCTACCCCAATCATTCCTTGCTTATTTTCTACACCAATAGATTGTAGCCAATTAAAAAGACTCCCATAAGGTTGATTTTTCACAAAATCTCTCCATTCAGATAAAAATAAATTACTAACGGGGTGTTTTTTAACAGAATCATTGGTGGTTACTGGAAAGGCAAAGTGTAAATCTGGATGTTGTAGTTTGTCTACTTTTAATTCGCTTGCCTCAGGATTGTCAGAAAAATGACTTAATAAAAACTGTGCGTACGCAATAGCAACTGGTAAAGTTCCTGAACCCTCTTTTCCAATAAATAATTGTGCATGAGGGATTCTTCCATTTTTAGCAGAAGTTAGTAAATGGTTTTTGATGTGTTCTTGACCAATAATTTGATTAAAAAGCATAACACAAATATAAGAGATAATTTTACGCAAACGTTATATTAACTTTTCAGTTTTCAATTGCTATGAACCCCTTTTATTAGCTATTTTTGTGCAAAATAATTAATAATGAAAACCATAGAAGACTTCAACTTTAAAAATAAAAAAGCATTAATACGTGTAGATTTTAATGTGCCTTTAAATTCAGATTTTGAAGTAACAGATGTTACTAGAATAGAGGCTGCCAAACCTACAATTATCAAAATTTTAGAGGATGGTGGTGCTGTAGTTTTGATGTCACATTTGGGAAGGCCAAAAGGCGTAGATGCTAATTATTCATTAAAACATATTGTAGAAAAAGTAGCTGATGTTATTGGTGTCCAAGTAAATTTTGTATCTGATTGTATCGGAGAAAAAGTAAATAAAGCTGTAAATAATTTACAAAATGGAGAAATTTTATTGTTAGAAAATCTTCGTTTTTATGCAGAGGAAACTGCAGGTGACGAAGGTTTTTCAGAACAACTTTCAAAAAATGGAGATATCTATGTTAACGATGCATTTGGTACTGCGCATAGAGCGCACGCTTCTACAACTATAGTGGCTAAATATTTTTCAAAAAATAAGTGTTTTGGTAGTTTATTAGCCAAAGAAATAGAAAGTATTGATAAAGTTTTAACGAATAGTGAAAAGCCTGTTTTGGCAATTTTAGGAGGTGCAAAAGTATCTTCAAAAATTACTGTTATAGAAAACATATTAGATAAAGTAGACCATTTAATTATAGGAGGTGGAATGACTTTTACCTTTGTAAAAGCACAAGGAGGTAGTGTTGGAGATTCTATTTGTGAAGATGATAAGATGCAGTTGGCTCTAGAAATTCTTGAAAAAGCAGCAGCAAAAAATGTTCAAATTCACCTTCCTGTAGATGTGTTAGCAGCTGATGATTTTTCTAACGATGCCAATACTCAAGTGTTAGACGTAACTCAAATACCTGATGGCTGGCAAGGATTAGATGCTGGCCCAAAATCTCAGGCAATTTTTGATGGGGTTGTCAACTCATGTAAAACCATCTTATGGAATGGCCCTTTAGGCGTTTTTGAATTAGAAACCTTTTCTAAAGGAACCATTGCACTTGGTAATTCTATAGACAAAGCAACCCAAAACGGAGCTTTTTCTTTAGTCGGTGGTGGAGATTCTGTGGCTGCGGTAAAACAATTTGGTTTTGCAGATAAAGTGAGTTATGTGTCTACAGGTGGGGGAGCCATGTTAGAAACATTAGAAGGAAAAAACTTACCTGGTATTGACGCTATACTTTCTTAGAGAATATTCTTATATTTAACCCAGTAATAATAACCATACTGTCTAATATGATTCGCTTTATAGCGAATCATATTAGTTTTTAAAATAAAATATGAAGTATACTACACTACCTAAAACTAGCATTAAAGTTTCAAAAATTTGTTTAGGAACCATGACTTGGGGTAACCAAAACACCCAAGACGAAGCATTTGAACAAATGGATTATGCCATAGAACAAGGAGTTAATTTCTTTGATACAGCAGAACTATATCCAGTACCTGCAACTCCTGCTACCTATGCAGATACAGAACGGATTATTGGGAAGTGGTTTCAAAAAACAGGAAACAGAGAAAACATTGTTCTGGCAAGTAAAATTGCAGGAGGTGGAGACTATACAAAACACATAAGAACCGGTGGTTTTACCAAACAAAATATTACGGAAGCTGTAGAAGGAAGCTTGGAAAGATTGCAAACAGATTATCTAGATCTGTATCAATTGCATTGGCCTTCAAGAGGCGTAAATTGTTTTGGTGTAAGAGATTATCCTTATCAAACCGCTACAAAAGAAGCTGAAAATCACTTAGAAATTTTAGAAACACTCAACGCGTTTGTAAAGGCAGGAACTATTAGAGCAATTGGTCTTTCTAACGAAACACCTTGGGGTACTATGAAATACTTACAAACTGCAAAGGATCATAATCTTGCAAGACCTGTTACCATCCAAAATTCATATTCGTTAATTCATAGAGGGTATGAGGTTGGAATGTCTGAAGTTTCTATGAGACAAGACATTGGTTTATTGGCCTATTCTCCCTTAGCACAAGGCGTACTGTCTGGAAAATATTTAGATGGAAAAAGTCCAGAAGGATCACGAGGAAATTTATTTCCTAGGTTTATAGCCCGTTATATGGGAGATGGATCTAGTGAGGCCGTAAAAAGATACCAAGAAATTGCAAAAAATAATGGAATTACCTTGTCAGAATTATCGTTGGCTTTTGTAAATCAGTTACCTTTTGTAACCAGTAATATCATTGGTGCCACTAAAATGAGTCAACTCAAAGAAAATATAGGAAGTATTCATACAGAATTGTCTGAGCAAACCCTAAAAGAAATTCAAGAAGTACATGCGATGATACCTAACCCTGCTCCGTAATAATAGAATTTTATATTTTATTATTTATTTTGTTTAGCAGTCCAGTTATCTCTTAGTCCAACAGTTTTATTAAAAACCAAACTACCTGATGTTGTATCATCATCAACATTAAAATATCCTAAACGTTGAAATTGAAATCGTTCTCCTATACTTGCTGTTTGTAAGCTAGGTTCTAGGAAAGCATTGATAACTTCAAGTGAATTTGGATTTAAGAATTCCATAAAATCTATATCTTTATGGCTGTCTGGTGCTTCGTCAGAAAACAATCTGTCATAAGATCTTACTTCTGCTTTGATGGCGTGTTTTAAAGACACCCAATGCAAAGTTCCTTTTACTTTTCTAGTACTTTCTTCGGTTCCACTTCCAGATTTACTCAAAGGATCATAGGTGCATTGAATTTCAGTAATATTACCTTCGTCATCTTTGGTACAACTTTCAGCCTTAATGATGTATGCATTTTTTAATCGAACCTCTTTACCTAATTTTAATCGAAAGAATTTTTTATTAGCTTCTTCTCTAAAGTCTTCTTTTTCTATATAGATTTCTCTTGAAAAAGGAACTTCTCTAGATCCAAAACCTTCTTCATAATCATTATAACTTGCGTCTAAAATTTCTGCTTTATCTTCAGGGTAATTTGTAATGACCACTTTTACAGGATCTAAAACCCCCATCACTCTTTTTGCTGTTTTATTTAAGTCTTCACGAATTTTAAATTCTAACAAAGCCACATCAATACTATTTTCTCTTTTTGAAACTCCAACGGTTTCGATAAAACTTTTAATAGATGCGGGGGTATATCCACGTCTTCTCAATCCCGAAATGGTTGGCATTCTTGGATCATCCCATCCAGAAACTATACCATCTTCTACCAAACGCATTAATTTACGCTTGCTCATAATAGTATAACTCAAATTTAAACGTGAAAACTCACGTTGTTTTGGAAGAATTGGAAAGTGTTCTTTTCCATATTCATAGACATGATCTCGAAACCAATTGTATAAATCTCTATGCGGTTTAAATTCTAATGAACATAAAGAATGTGAAATTTGCTCTATATAATCACTCTCTCCGTGAGTCCAATCATACATTGGATATATCTTCCAGTCATTTCCTGTCCTGTGATGTTCTTTGTACAAAACTCGATACATTATCGGGTCACGAAGCAACATATTTGGACTAGCCATATCTATTTTAGCACGTAAAATGTGCTCACCTTCTTGAAATTCTCCTGCTTTCATTTTTTGAAATAAATCAAGATTCTCAGCTACAGATCTATTTCTAAAAGGGCTATTGGTTCCGGCTTCTGTTGGAGTTCCTTTTTGTTCTCTCATCTCCTCTGATGATTGACTATCTACATAGGCCTTCCCCTCTTTAACCATCAAAATGGCCCAGTCATATAGTTGTTGAAAATAATCTGAAGAATACAATTCGTTTGCCCACTCATACCCTAACCATATAATATCATTTTTAATGGCATCAACATATTCTTGCTCTTCTTTTGTAGGATTTGTATCATCAAAACGAAGGTTTACAGGCGCATTATATTGTTTTCCTAAACCAAAACTAATGCCAATGGCTTTAGTATGACCTATATGTAAATATCCATTGGGTTCTGGTGGGAAGCGAAAGCGTAAATTTTCTTTTGGCATTCCGTTTGCTAAATCTTCTTCAATGATTTGCTCAATAAAATTGAGCGATTTTTTTTCTTCAGACATTGAGTTTTACCTAAAATTGAGATGACAAAATTAAGCAAAATAAGCGGATTACGCTCTCATTATAATTTTGATTACTTTAAGAAAAAAAAATATTTAATTGTAGTAATTTTACACCAGACAAATTATAGATGGCAAAAAAACCAGATTTAGTAGTTTTTGATTCTGAAACGCAGCAATATGATGCCGCGATAAAACCCTATGGGACAAGTTCAAGCTCCCCAGTTATCAAACCCTTAAATACTGCAACTTGGAGAAATGATGGTGTAGATAGAGTTAACAAACAATTCAAAAGTAAGTTTGATGAACTAAAAAAGGAATATGAAGCAATGATGGAGCAGTTTGAGTATAATGATTTAGTTTATAATGCTAAATTTAACTTTGAGCCCATCATTGGAGAAGTGTATTATCTTTATAATGATAAAAAAGAGGAATCTTTTTTATCTATCATACAGCCAGACCAATGCAATTTTAAATATTTAGGATCCTTTAGATTAAATTCTCAAAAAATGTGGGAGAAACTTTAGCTTATGGGTAAGATACAAGTAAACAATATTAAACTATATGCCAATCATGGTTGCCTAGAAGAGGAGGCTATAATTGGCTCTTGGTATCGAGTAGATATTGAAGTTGAAGTAGATTTATCCAAATCCTCTATCTCCGATGCCCTTGAAGATACAGTAGATTATGTGCATTTAAATCATATTGTCAAAGAAGAAATGGGAATAAGGTCTAAGCTATTGGAAGAAGTGGCTAAAAGAATTTTAGATCGATTTTTTTTAGAATTAAAAATGATAAAAAGCGCCACGGTTAGTGTTGCTAAAATAAATCCACCAATTGGCGGAAATGTTAAAGAAGTTGTTATTATTCTTACAAAAGAACGTTAAGTTCAAAAAAACTTGGAATACTAGATAATTGATGTAAATTTGCGCTCTAATAAGGTGTCGTGGCCGAGTGGCTAGGCAGTGGTCTGCAACACCATCTACAGCGGTTCGAATCCGCTCGACACCTCAAAATAAAACCTCATAATATTGATTTTCAATACGTTGAGGTTTTTTAGTATTTAAATTTGTACGATTATTGTACTGCTAGAATATTTTAATGTGTTTTTTGGGGAACTACCAGTAATTTTCCACGAGAAATATCTTCATCAGGACAATCGTGATAAAAGACTTTTTTAATAGCACCTTCCTTCAATTCCATAATACTCATATCTTTGCTGAAATTAATATTGTGAATTAGTAATGATTCTTTATCTCTTCTTATAAATGATAATATTGCTTCATCATTTTTTAGAACAAAAGCTGAAATATAAATCAATAATTTTATTTTTTCTGGTCGGTATTCTGAAACTTGGCTCATAATTACTCCGCCCTTGCTGTGACCTACAAGTATTATGGGGTCTTCCAAAGTGTCCAATATTTCGCAAATACAGTCTGTATAAGATTTTAATTAGACCAAGTCAATTGATCTAAGCTGATAGTATAAATCGCAGTAGCTTCATCGTAATGAATCGTGTATTCATTTGGATAATATCCAGCTTGCTGCCACTCTTGAGGCTGTCCAATTGGTGTGGTAATATTTGTTTTACTTAAGAGGTAATCTAGTGTTACCATAGGCTCTAAAAAATTAATTTGCGCTTCGTATTTTCCATAGATAAATGTATGCGTAAATATCCCTGTTCCGTTAATTTCTGGAAAGGACGATGAAATCATATGATTTCCCTGCCCTACTTCACCTCCAGGAATTTCTATATAGGTTTCTGGAAGATGTTCGGGGTTCATTGGGGCCATAAATTTATCAGAATCAAGAGGGGGAACAATCAAGGCTCTTTCGGCAACGCTGATCATATAAAAATGAATATCAAAGTGAGAAATATCATAAGTTCCAGGAGGAAAATGACCAACCGCCTGCCAATCAAAAGAAATATTTTTATAAAGACTTAAATCAACATCCGGCACTTCCGGTAAATCCATAAGGTATTCATTTCCATGCGTATGTCCATCGTTATGTGGTGGTGGTAAGTTCTCTAAAGCAGTAGCATCAAATTGAACACCCATTTTCGTTGGTTCTAAAGAGGTTGCATCCAATTCAACAAAAGTCCATACCTTTCCGTTTCCAATATTCAATTGACTACCCATAAACATTGTTTGTGGGCCTTCATCTTCTTTAACACAAGAAAGAACAAGACTAGATAATAGCAATAATGCGATAATTTTTTTCATTTTCATTTTTTTTTATTGATTTAAAATCAAAATTAATATAATTTTTTTAATTTTAAAGTACAACTAATTAAAGTTTTTAATTTTTTTTTAACCTACATTTTTTCTTAAATTAAGAATTAATAACCTTTTCGTAAAAAAATAAAGTTGTTTTTAAGGCTTCATTTCGTGCATTTGGTGCATTATCAGAATCAAAAAAAATCATTAATGATATTCTTTAGTAAAACATACACATTTGGTATATAGTAGTTTTTAATGTTAAGAAATGCGCTCGACACCTCAAAAATAAGCATCGTTAATGGAGCTTATTTTTTTATTAAAATGTATACACTGGTTTTAATTTATTTTATTCATAGATATTGATGTTTTTTTGCATCTTTGCTTATCATGAGAATTTATCCCATTCAAACTGGAAATTTTAAGTTAGACGGAGGCGCTATGTTTGGAGTAGTTCCAAAATCAATCTGGCAAAAAACAAATCCTGCAGACTCAAATAATATGATTGAGATGGGAATGCGCTCATTGTTAATTGAAGATGGTCAAAAACTTGTTTTAATTGATACTGGGATGGGCAATAAAAGTTATTATCATAAATAAAAATTTATCAGACTGCTTATTGCC
>CBFHOD010000049.1:2249-5302 GCA_965657365.1 Flavobacteriaceae bacterium | reverse complement strand
ATATTACAGACGTTTTTTTAACGCATTTACATTTTGATCATTGTGGAGGTTCAATTCAATGGAATAAGAATCAAACAGGCTATGAACCCGCTTTTAAGAATGCCAAATTTTGGAGTAATCAAGAACACTGGAACTGGGCAACTCATCCAAATCCTAGAGAAAAAGCCTCTTTCTTAGAAGAAAATATTTTACCCATACAAGAAAGTGGTCAATTAAATTTTATTTCTGAAAATTCATTTCAGCAAATTGGTTTTAATGTTTTAAAAATGGATGGTCATACAGAAAAACAAATGTTACCTAAAATTTTTTATCAAGGAAAAACCATTATTTTTATGGCAGATTTGTTACCAACTATAGGCCACATACCTGTACCTTATGTTATGGGTTATGACACAAGACCATTGTTAACAATAAAAGAAAAAGAAGCCTTTTTAAGTGAAGCCGCAGACCATAATTATTTTCTGTTTTTAGAGCATGATGCCTATTCTGAAATTTGTACTGTACAACATACTGAAAAAGGAGTTAGATTAAAAGAAACACACAAATTGAAAGATATATTTAATTAAAATAAACAACCCATGAAATTTTTAAAACCCATAATTTTTACTATAATTTTTACTTTTTTACTTGGAAGCTGTAAATCTATTTCAACAATTCCAGTTCCAAAACCTTCCTCATATAGTGTAACAGCAACTGCAAAAAAGATTCCTTTAACAGAGGAAGAAAGCAAGTTCTGGGGACATAGTGATTTAGCTACAGATTCAATACCAGGAATGAGCTTAAACAAAGCCTATGATTTTTTACAAGGGAAAAAAGGAGTTGAAGTAGTAGTTGGTGTTGTAGATTCTGGAACAGATTTATTACATGAAGATTTAAAAGATGTAGCTTGGGTAAACCTTAAAGAAATACCATCAAATGGAATAGATGATGACAAAAACGGTTATGTTGATGACATTAATGGATGGAATTTTTTAGGATCTATTTATAAGGAACATCTAGAGTATCAACGTATTGTCAAAGATCCATCCATAGCAAATGAAGAAACAGTAAAAGAAGCTACTAAATTTTATGATGAAAAAGTG
This sequence comes from Flavobacteriaceae bacterium, assembly GCA_965657365.1. GTDB lineage: Bacteria > Bacteroidota > Bacteroidia > Flavobacteriales > Flavobacteriaceae > Polaribacter. Next base: position 4,220 of record CBFHOD010000049.1, on the reverse strand, counting down.
GCAGCAGCCAAGGCAAATGAAAAACGATATGGTCAAATGCTGAAAATGGTAACTAATGCTGATGATGCACTTTCTAAATATTTTGATAAAAATGATTATTCTAAAGATGAAGTTACAGAAGTGGTAACCGAAGACACGGCTTTAAAACAAAATATAGAAGTTGCAAAACAAATGTATGGTTTTGGCTTAAGCTCTTTAGCTCAAGCAAAACAAGAACTGTCTAAATTAGTTAAAAATGCTACTTCAATGTTAAGTGGTGAAGACTTAAAAAATGAGTATAGAAGTGTTTTAGGAGATGATCCAAATACAATGGAAAACAAATCTTACGGTGATGCAGCTACAGGGCATTCTATAAAAGATGAAGCTCACGGAACACATGTTTCTGGTATTATTGGTGCGTCAAGAAATAATGATATAGGGATGAATGGTGTAGCGAGTAATGTAAAGATTATGGCAGTAAGGGCTGTTCCAGATGGAGATGAATATGATAAAGACGTTGCTCTGGGCTTACGTTATGCTGTAGATAACGGAGCAAAAGTAATTAACACAAGTTTTGGTAAAGGCTTTTCTCCAAAGAAAGAGTGGGTATATGAAGCAATTTTATATGCTGCCTCTAAAGATGTTTTGATTGTAAATGCTGCAGGAAATGACGGTAAAAACATGGACGTTGAAAAAACATTTCCAAATGATTCTAGAGATTTAGTAACTGAAATTTCTGATAATGTTTTAACGGTTGGTGCTATGAGTTCAAATTATGATGAAAATTTACCTGCATCTTTTTCTAACTACGGTAAGATTAATGTTGATGTTTTTGCACCTGGAGTACAAATTTACTCAACAACACCAGAAGGAGGATATGCTAAGTTTAGTGGGACTTCTATGGCAGCGCCCTCAACAGCAGGTGTTGCAGCATTAATACGCTCTTATTATCCAAAATTATCCGCTAGTCAAGTAAAACATATTTTAATGAATTCTGGAACAATGATTAATCTTGATGTAATTAAGCCAGGTTCAAGATCTAGAGAAACACCAACAGGAGAAAAAGTTCCGTTTGCTGAGCTGTCAGTTTCAGGACGAGTTGTTAATGCATATAATGCCCTCAAAATGGCAGATTATATGGTAAATGGTAAGAATTAATAAACGAATCATCCATGAAGAAAATAATCCTATTTTTATGTATCTCAACTAGTTTGAGTGTTTATGGTCAACAAAACCACAATTATTGGCAACAACACGTTGATTATACCATGGATATTGATGTAGATGTTACTAAGTTTCAATACAAGGGAACTCAGAAACTAGTGTACACAAATAATTCGCCAGATGAGTTATCTCATGTGTATTATCATCTTTATTTCAATGCCTTTCAACCCAATTCTCAAATGGATGTTCGTTCTAGAAATATTCAAGACCCAGATGGAAGAGTTACCAATAGGATTAGCAAATTAAAACCTGAAGAGATTGGTTATATTAAGATAGGTTCTTTAAAACAAGATGGAAAAAATGTTCAATATAAAGTTGTAGGAACTATTTTAGAAGTAACCCTGAGCAAGCCAATAAAATCTGGTAAAAGTTCAACATTTGACATGACATATGATGCTCAAGTTCCCAAGCAAATTAGACGTTCAGGTCAAACAAATAAAGAAGGAGTTGTGCTTTCTATGGCACAATGGTACCCAAAAATGGCTGAATATGATTTTGAAGGATGGCATACACCTCCCTACATAGCAAGAGAGTTTCATGGTGTTTGGGGAGATTTTGATGTTACCATTCATATTGATAAAAACTATACGATTGGAGGAACAGGATATCTACAAAACCCTCAAGAAATTGGACATGGTTATGAAGATAAATCCAAAAAAATAAAAATTCCTACGGAAGAAAAATTAAGCTGGCACTTTAAAGCACCAAACGTTCATGATTTTATGTGGGCTGCAGATCCTGAGTATTCTCACGATATTTTAAAAACAG
>CBFHOD010000049.1:0-2152 GCA_965657365.1 Flavobacteriaceae bacterium | reverse complement strand
AGCCAATGGCGTTGATTTGCATTTTTTTTATAAGCGTAATCTAGAAGAAAAGTATCTGAAAAATTGGAAAGACTTACAACCTAAAACAGCTCAATTAATGAATTTTTTTAGTGAAAACATTGGGCAATATCCATACAAACAATATTCTGTAATTCAAGGAGGAGACGGAGGCATGGAGTATGCGATGTCAACGCTAATAACTGGTAAGAGAAGTTTTGGTAGTTTGTTGGGGGTAACCTCTCACGAGATGGCTCATACTTGGTTTCAGTTTTTATTAGCGAGTAATGAAAGTAAGCATCCATGGATGGATGAAGGGTTTACATCTTATATTTCTAATATTGCGATGAATAAAATTTTAGATAGGAAAATAGAAAACCCTCATTTAGGGGCCTACAATAGGTACTATAAAATGATTTCCTACAGAAAAGAAGAACCTTTAACAACCCATGCAGACAGGTATCATTTAAATTCTTCATACAGTACAGCGAGTTACAGTATGGGAAATATGTTTTTATCTCAATTAGAGTATGTTATAGGGAAAGAGAATGTTAAGAAAGGACTTAAAAAATACTTTAATGATTTTAGTTTTAAACATCCAACACCAAATGATATTAAAAGATCTATGGAAAAAGTTTCCGGGATTCATTTAGATTGGTATTTAAATGAATGGACTCAAACCACTCATACAATTGATTATAGTGTTCGAGGTTTTAGGAACAAAACAATTATTTTACAAAGGCATGGTAAAATGCCAATGCCAATAGATGTAAGAGTAACTTATAAAGATGGTTCTTCAGAAGATTTTAATATTCCTTTACAAATGATGAGAGGCAATAAGCCCACAAGCGCTACAATTTTAAAAGATTGGTCTTGGGCTCACCCCATCTATAGATTTGAGGTTTTAAAAGAAATTAAATCAGTAGAAATAGACCCTTCTAAATTGATGGCAGACATTTATCCATCGGACAATAAGAAGTAAGAGAATACCATAGCTTAAAAAAATAAAAGCGACGTTTTATGTCGCTTTTATTTTTTATCTACCTGTTCTAACAGTGTATTAATCTTGTTATCTTTTGGAAGAAACCCTTTAAGCATTAAACCCACCCCAAAAACAATTAATAAGATACCCATAAATCGTTTTATTCTATAAACTACGGTTGAGGTCATTTTATTTTTTAATTGTTTTGCTAAAGCTATTTTACCCAAATCAGTGATAAAATAACTGCAAATAATAATGCTGAAGTAATAAAAAATATATGTTGGATTCATGTCTAGGGTTGGTCCTATTACCACAATTAAGCCTAGCCAGAATGCAAGTACACCTATATTAATAAAATTTAAAAAAAAACCTTTAAAAATCAATCTAAAATAATTATTGTTTGTAGGTAATTTTACAGATTCTTCAATTTCTTTTTTTTCAGATTTATCTAAATAGGTTATAGCGCCATAAACAATCAAAATGAGACCACCTATAAAAAACAAACGCGGATCATCTTTTATTCTTTCAAGTAAGTGCCTACTTCCAAAATAGGCAATTACTATAAATGCCACATCTCCAAGAATAACCCCTAAATTAAAAGCAATAGCAGCTCTTACTCCTTTTACAATACTCGTTTGAATTAACATAAAAAAGACAGGTCCAATCATAAAAGAAAGAAAGAACCCAAAAAAAACTGCATTTTTTATGTCATATAAATCCACAGGTTAAAGATACATTTTTTAGACATCATCAAAATCAATGGATATCTTTGATGAAGTTGGATGTGCCTGGCAGGTTAAAATAAATCCCTCGTTAACTTCATCATCAGTAAGAATGCTGTTTTTAACCATTACTGCAGTTCCTTGGGTTACTTTCCCTAAACAACTAGAACACACACCTCCTTGGCAAGAGTATGGTGCGTCAACATCATTTCTTAAAGCAGCAGCTAAAATATCGTCTTTTTGATCCATAGTGAAACAGAGCTCTTCATCATCAAGCAAAACAGTAACTTCTGTTTGACCATCTTTTATTTCAGAACTGCTTTCATCATTAATTGATGCTGTAAATAATTCAAATAAAATTTGAGATTCTTTGTAGTGATTTTCTTTTAATGTAGTTGAAACAGTTTTTATCATTTCCTCTGGGCCACACAAAAAAGCAGTCTTAAAAGAC
>CBFHOD010000048.1:0-14696 GCA_965657365.1 Flavobacteriaceae bacterium | reverse complement strand
TATAGCTCAGTTTTTTACTCCATTTTTCACAGGAATATTTTTAGAAAATGAGCTAACAACCTCTAGTAGAATGTTTGAATTTGTGTTTAAAATGTTTGGAGAAGGTTTGGCGGTTCTTCCTAAAGGAGGAATGGAAGAAATCTCGAAACAGTTAGTGTCAAATTTAAAGCACACAACTTTTCAATATAACACCCAAGTAAGTTCGGTGTCTAATAAGGAAATTGTTTTGTATACAGGAGAAAAGTTGGTAAGCACTGCAACAATTATTGCTACAGATGCCAGCAAGCTTGTAAAAAATGCACCATCAAAAAATTGCTCTTGGAAATCTTGCCAAACCCTTTATTTTAACGCAAACAAACGTGTAATAGAAAAACCTATGATTGGCTTAGTTTCTGAGGAAGATAGTCTTATCAATAATATTTTTTATCATACCAGTGTTGCCACACATAGTAATAATACCGAAGAATTACTATCGGTAACGGTTGTGAAAGCACATCAGTTATCTGAAGAACAATTAATAACTACTGTTACGAAGCAATTAAAAGAAGAGTGCAATATAGAACACCTTAGCTTCCTAGCTATCTATCACATAAAAAAAGCATTACCAGATTTAAAAAATATAAAATATGAGGTATCACCCTCAAAAACACAGCTGTCTTCTGGTATTTTTTTAGCAGGAGATGTACAGTTAAATGGCTCTTTAAATGCCGCTATGATCGCAGGAGAAAAAGCTGCATTACAAGTTATAGCGTCCCTTAAATAAGAAAGTCTCTGTTAAACAGAAGCATATTGTTGTAACAATTTTAAAGAAGCATACTGTAATGATTTTTGATGGGTAGCCTCTAAAACAATAGGCGGTGCTTTCCCTACTTTTTCAGCTTCTAACCATCTAGAAATACACAAACACCATTTGTCTCCAGGTTGTAGACCTGGAAAGTTCCAATGAGGTATAGGAGTCATTAAATCATTTCCTCTAGAAGCAGAGTATGTTAAAAACGCTTTAGTTACTACTGCACAAACCGTATGGGTTCCGGTGTCTTCTGAAATGGTTCTACAAAAGCCATCTCTAAAATATCCTGTCATAGGATCTGAACAACACGGAATAAGTGGGTCTCCAAAAATATTAAGTTCCATAGAATTTCAAATGTTTTTTGTAAAATCTCTCCATAATAAATTTACGAATTAAAAAGCATATCCAAGACCAACACTAAAGATGCCCAAAACACCAGCTTTTATCTTAAAAATTAGCCCTCCCTCAGGTTTTTGATATCGGTATCCTACATCCAATAAAGGCAGTATAAAAGGATCGTTATTATCTTTTCCAGAAAAAATCCCAAGGTTAAATTCCATATGAGAATTTCTTTTTCCAGTAAGCAAGGTTGCTGCACCTAATACTCCACCACCTGCATCACCTAAAATCATTCCAGCATAACCAAAACCTACTCTCCCATACAAAGAAATCTTGTCTGATTCGTGAACCTTTCGTTCATAATTCATAAAAACATGGGCACCAGGAAAAATTCCTGTATCAAAATAAACATTGTTTTTTGTGGGTATAGAGATCATGTCTGAATTGGTTTGTGCAGTGGTGTTAAAACACAAACATAATAGAATTATGAAAGCTATTTTTTTTAAAATGAAGCTGATTTTTTCTTTTTCTAATTTTTTCATTTGGGGTTATTAAAGTCTAGGTTAAAAATAAGGCTTAAAATTCTATTTTTAGAGCAGATTCCTAGTAATTCTTCTCATACCTTGTCGCGCAAAATTAATGAATCGTATTAAGTTTTTTTAAAACAGTTCATAGCTAACTCTAAATACAATTCTATTTAAATTCATTTGGAAATTGTCGATACCTTTTATAATATTTCGTTTAAAGAAATATTCGGCCATTAAGTTTATCTTTTTTATATGCATACTTGAAGAAATACTTAAAAACGGATTTGCTTTTTTAGTTGATAAATCCAAATTACTACCTGTTTCTATGTATGTTGTATTACTGAGGAGTATAGGGTAATTAATGCCGCTCCTAAAAGATATTGATTTATCATTATCAATGTGAAAACGATATCCACCTCCAATACCTAATAATACCTCTGAATAATTAACTTTTATTTCTCTTGAAGATGAGCCAAAGTTGACATCTTCTTTAATTTTAAATGCGTTATAAGATGTTTTAAAATTTACTTCCATTTCATTTCTAATTGTTGGAATTAAGAAATTAAAATCGATCCCGAAGGTTGGGTCAGTTGAATTTAAAGAAAATACTTTTTGAGACCGATTAATATTTAGATTTGAAGTATTTAGTCCAACTGAACCAGAAATGAGTAATTTCGGCTGAGTTACACGTTTTTCTATAAAGTTTATTTTTGAATTTGAACATTTATTTTGATTTAAAACATATTTTTTAATAGAAATTAATTCAAAATTTAATTCTTTAAAATCAATATTAGAACATTTCATGTTTTCTCTCAATTGATTTTTATATTCAATAATGGCATTAATAGTTTTATTAGTTTCGTTAGAATATCGTTTATATTTTAATTGAGTTAGGTTTCCAGTAATAGTTTTAAAAAATAATTTTTTTACATTAAAGTCTAAATATTGATAAAGTGATAAATCCCCTTCTACAATTACTTTTAAAAGTATCCTTTCCTTATTAAAGACGAAATCACTCGATTTATCTAATTTATTAATGTTATCTGATGACCTCTCAATTTCTACCTCTCTAGTAATAAACTTCAATTTATTTTCTATTCCAAATTCTTTTACATCTTCTATTTTGATTTGTTTAACGGTACCATCTATAGTTGCATAAAAAAAATCATTGGACCAAATTGCCCATTCTTTTTTTTCAATTAAACAATCTGTTTTACTACCGTTATTACTAATATAATACCCTTGTTCAAATCTATTTTGAGAATACCCATATTGAATAAATAAAATAAGAATGAATGTGATCACTTGCTTTTTGCTAATCATAGTATAAATTTATTTAGGTTCTAAAATAAGGGTAACTTTATTAAAATCTGCTGCATATACTCATCACCATTCATTATATCTATGTTGTAATAATGGATTGAAGTTTCTGTTTTGTAATTATTTTTTTCTTGAGCGAAAACACTAGACATTAATAATGTAAGTGTGAAAACTATTATTATTCTTAAGTTCATAATTTACTCTAAATGGATTTTATAAAAGTATTGTTTTCTGCACAATCCATTGCTCTGCATGAAACACAACGGATTCGGCTAGAAGTAGTTGCGTGGTTTAGCACTTAACTTTGCAAGTACACACCAGACTGAAAATCCGCGAGGATTTTCAGAAGTAGGTGAGAACAAGCAATTACTTATAGCCATTGTTGTAAACAGTTTACTTTTTTATTATTCTAAAAACCAAACATCGTTCAGCAAACTACCTCCACTCCATCCAGAAGTAATCCAAATTTTATCTTCAAATATGATACTTCCATGATTCATTCTGCCAGAGAATGCAGCATTATTTGATTCTTCCTTCCAATTAATTCCATCAGAACTTGACCAGATATTATTAGATCCGCTAGAACCACCAATAATCCAAATCTTATTATCGTACACGACATTAGTATGTCCATATCTAGCAGAAAAACCAGCTTCAGACGTTTCTTGGTTCCAATTTACACCGTTAACACTAGACCAGACATCATTTAAGTCTCCAACTCCACTACCTTGAATAGAATTAATTCCTCCAATTACCCAAATGCGATTGTCAAAAACAACACTTGAGTGATTAAATCTAGATAAAAAAGGTGGATTGTTATTTTCTTGAACCCAATTTACTCCATCAGAACTTGACCAAACATCATTAAACTCTAAAGTTCCATTTTCTCCTCCAATTACCCAAATACGGTTGTTAAATACCACAGAAGTATGGGCATATCTCTCAGTAAAAGATGCATTGCTATTTTCTAGAATCCAGTTTATTCCATCTTCACTTGACCAAATGTCGTTATAAACTACATTATTTCCTGTGCCACCAATTATCCAAATTTTTCCATTAAATACTACAGAAGAATGATCGAATCTATTAGGAAAGTTTGCGTTTGAAATCTCTTCTGCCCAATTGATACCGTCATTAGAAGACCAAACATCTCCTAATTCGGCACCATCAATAATCCATATTCGATTGTTAAAACTAACTAATGTTTGGTGTTCTCTTTCTGTAAATCCAGCATTCTCAGTTGCATTAATTGCCTGTATCTCTCTTGTGGTAAATGAAAAAATTTCGCTTGATGTGCTATTACCATAAGTGTCACTTGCTATAACTTGCCAAGAATATTCAGTTTTATATTCTAAGGGATTATCAATAGTATAATTTGTTAATTCTAAACCCGATGCAATTATAGTACTTGGTGATGTAGAGCCCAAATCAAGTAATATTTGATATGTCATTTCGTCTCCCTCGGGGTCAATAGCATTTTCCCATGTTAGTTCAGGATTTAGATTAATATCTGTTCCATTATCTGCGATTTGTAGTAAATTAAAATTTTCGGGGGGCTGATTTTCTTGAGTTGTAAACTGGAAAATTTCACTTGATGTAGTACCTCCATTACTATCAGTTGCAATTACTTGCCATGAATGTATTGTGTTATTATCTAAACTCGTAGTAAGAGTGAAATTGGTAGTTTGTATATTTGAGGAGATAACTGTGCTTGGGCTAACTTGTCCTTGGTCAATTAATAATGTGTAAGTCACTAAATCCCCATCAGGATCTTCTGAATTTTCCCATGTCAATAGAGGATTTAACGAAATATTTATGGCATTATTTTCAACCTGTAATAACCGGAAATTATTAGGCGGGCGATTATCAATGGTTGAATCATCGTCTTTTCTACAAGAGATAATGAAAATAAAAGTAAGTAAGATTAAGAACGGTTTTAGATATTTCATATTTTTTTTAATTGTTTACAACTCGTTATATCCAAACAAAAGATTGTGTTAAAAACTATATATTTCGGGATAACACAACTTTTCAATTTTTTTATCTTTAAAAAAAAATGATAAAATAGTTTCTTTTTCTAAGAGTTTTAATTTTTAATAAAAATCTAAAAAATACACGACTCATACAATCCCCATAATTAGTGAAATGTTTAGCTCCCTATTTTTAAGGACAAGAGAAGGTTTTATAGTTGGGTGTTTAAGCTAGAAAAAACATTAGTGACAGAAGCTTCAAGCAATTGAGCTGCGTTTTTAATGGCTTTTTCTAGACTCATTGGTTCATTAACAATAGAAAAAATAGCTGTTACCCCTTGGTTATAAATTTCAGAGATGCCATGGCCAATACTTCCTGTAAAAACAAGAACCGGTACGCCATGTTTTTTCGCAATGGAAGCTATACCCATAATGGTTTTACCATGCAAGGTTTGTGCATCTATTTTTCCTTCTCCAGTTACTACCAGTTGTGCCTCTTTTATATGTTTTTCTAATTGTAATAACTCTGTAATGAGAGCAATTCCTGGGGTTAGTGTTGCGTCTAAAAAAGCAAGTAAGCCCATTGCGGTACCACCTGCTGCACCAGTACCGGGAATATGTTCTAGGTCTTTATTTAATGAGGCTTTTATAACGGCAGCATAGTTGCTAAGATTGCTGTCTAAGACTGCCAACATATTGTCAGAAGCTCCTTTTTGTTTGGCATACACATAGGAAGCACCTGTGGTTCCAGTAAGTGGGTTGTCTACATCGCAGGCACAAACAAGTGCTACCTGTTGTAATCTCTTATCTAAACCGCTAAGATCTATGCTGTAAAGGGTATCTAAGGCTCCTCCGCCTTCTCCAATTTCTTTTTGGTGCTGATCTAAAAACAAACCGCCTAGAGCTTTTATCATTCCCATTCCACCATCATTGGTAGCGCTTCCACCAAGTCCAATAATAATCTTTGTACATCCTTTGTCTAGCGCATTTTTTATGAGTTCACCGGTACCATAGGTAGAGGTAATAAGTGGGTTTCTTTCCTCAACTGATAAAAGTTCTAGACCGGAGGCAGTAGCCATTTCTATAATAGCTGTTTGACCTTGGTCTATTAGACCATAGGTTGCTTTAATGGTTCTATGCAATGGGCCTTTAACACTTATGGTAACTAAGTTGCCTTGTAAAGGTGTCACTAAGGCCTCCAATAAGCCTTCTCCACCATCAGAAATGGGTATTTGATGTATGGTTGCTCTAGGAATTACACTGGTAATAGCTTCAGAAATGATGCGAGATACCTCGCTAACGGGGAGGCTATCTTTAAATGAATCTGGAGCTACTAAAATGTTCATATGGTAATTATTTGAAAGCTAGTTGTAAGATATATAAAAGTGTAATGGCTACAATTCCTTGAAAAAAAGTGGCTAGCGTATGGCTATTCAAGGTGGTTTTGGTTGTCATCCCAGAGAACTGAGAGACCACCCAAAAATAGCTATCATTAATGTGAGAAACCGTCATAGAACCCGCTCCAATAGCAAGTACAGCTAATGCCTTAGCTATTTCTGTATCTAAGCCTAATGATGGGGTTAATGGGGCAATAATGGTAGCCGTGGTAATAATAGCTACAGTAGATGATCCTTGGGCTGTTTTTAAAATGGCTGCCAAGATAAATGGTAAAAAAAGTCCTAGTTGTATTTCTGAAAAATGAATTTCTATAAGGTTTCCTAATTCTGCAGCTCTTAAGATATTTCCTAGCGCCCCTCCAGCCCCAGTTATTAAAATAATAATCCCTGCATCCTGTAACGAAGTACTAATCCATCCCAAACGCTCTTGACCATTTGTAGTTTTATACACCAATGCAACTGCAAATAGAATTCCTATAAAAAGGGCAGTTAAAGGATGGCCCATAAACGCCAGTACATCTACTAGTGTTCCATTACCAAAAGGAGCGGATGGATAGCTAGCAATAGACTGTAGAGCAATGAGTAAAATAGGAATAAGAATTGGGGCTATAACCGTTAGTAAAGATGGTAGTTTTTCAGTGGGTTTTTCTATGTTGTCTGAGGTAATATTTTGAGTTGTAGCGATGGGTGTATTGCACCGTAACGCCCAAAAATATCCTACCAATGCCGTAGGAATAGCAACCACAATTCCTAAAAGTATGACTAGGCCTATATTTGCCTCTAAGGCTGCTGCTGCGGCAAGGGGCCCTGGTGTTGGCGGTATAAATACATGAGATACATAAAGCCCTGAAGATAAGGCTACAGCAAATACCACCAACGAGATGCCTGTTTTTTTACTTAAAGCTTTGTTTAATGAAGATAAAATAATGAAAGCAGAGTCACAAAAAACGGGTATAGATACAATCATACCGGTTATGTTCATGGCTAATGGAGATTTTTTTGTTCCAATAATACGAAGTAAGGTACTAGCAATCTTTTTTGTACCTCCAGATTTTTCTAGAAAGGTTCCTATGATGGCTCCAAAGGCAATAATAATTCCAATACTAGACAATGTATTGCCAAATCCTTGACTTATGGTGCCAAGAATTTCTTGGGGTTCTAAACCAATTAAAAACCCAACCATCACAGCAGCTAGGAGCAGAATAATGAATGGATGTATTTTAAACTTAGCAATGGCTAATATAATAAACACCAATACCACTAAGATGATAACGAGTACATACATATACTATAATTAATTAGGTCTCTTGGAACAAAGTCCTGAGCTAAAAATAGTATAATTTATTTAGGTTCTAAAATAAGAGTAACTTTATTAAAATCTGCTGCGCTATTAATCACAGTTCTGTAGGCTTCAAATATTTCTGGTGCTACAAAAGTTTCTCTGTAATGCTCATCTGCAGTAACGGTTAATACATCTCCTTCTAAAGTATAATAAGAGTCAAAAATAAACAGTTCTTTGTCTTTTTTAGCATAGCTATTTTTTATGGTAATGTCCTCTAAATTTGAAACTTGGTACCCCTTAGGTATATGTATTTTTAGGGTTCTATAATAACTTCTGTTAAACTCTGCTTCCAAAGGTAAAATTCTTTTTTTGTCTTGTTGTATTTCCATTTGAGGACCTATTAGAGCTCCAAGTTTAAAAAGGTATTTGTCTCCTACCTTTTCTGCAAAATATTCTGAGCTAATATCAAATTTTACCACAAAAGGTTTCACACCAAAAAGACTTGGATCTTCATTAATAAGTTCTCTTTTTAATACTTTGGCGTTTTTGTCACTATTCTGAACAAAATATTGGTCTATTACCTCATTTTTACGGTTTGTCTGAATAAGATTCATAAAAGGGTGTAAGTTCATGGCATAATACCCATTTAATTTTCTCTCTAATGATATCGTGTTTTTAGTTAAATCTTCTGTATTAAAATTTACCTCTATAAACATTTCATCACTAGATAAACTTGCAGGAATACCTTCTATAAATTTCACTTCTGAAAAAGCTTTTCTTTTACCTTCTATATCATATCCAGTTATAAAAAGACCGAAATTATTCATGAAGTAAGGGGGTGGAAAACCAAATCTAGTACCAAATTTACTAGGAGCTAGATATTTTTTTGAAGCAGGGAAGTAAAATAAAAATTCTTGTAAAAAATTGGTAGCTTCAAAATCTTTATCAAATTTCAATAGTAATCTGTTGCTAGTGAGCACCATTTCATGTGTAATATCAAATTTTTCAAATAAGGCAATGTATAGTTTTATAATCCCTGTTTCATTTGCAGTTTTAGTTTTTAATACGTTTGTTAAGTTTTCAGAATCATTCTCTGAGATGTATATATTTTCTTTAATATATAAATCAATAATTCTTGCTTTATTTTCGTCATTTAAATCCTCATCAAATTTAAAATTTTTAGCAAATTTATGGATGAGCTTTTTTTCTAATTCGCTATATGTTGAATAATAGAAATCAAATAAATTTTGAGCTACATTATGATAAGAAGTAATAATAGTTTTGTTGGCAGTGTTTTCATGTAACTTATACATAATAAAACCTATTGCAGCGTTATAAGGAGCCTTCTCTTCTTTTCTAACCGCCTTGATGTCTTTGGCCGAGAACTTCCAATGTGTTTTTTCTGCAAAGCTTTCAATTTTTTTCACAGTTGTTTCTAAATTAAAACTTTTAAAGCTAAAGACTAGATTGCTGGGAGCATACAAATCAAACTCTACGGTTTGTTTGTCGTAATTACTCTCAATATCCACCATTGCACCTTGAAATTTGGGACGTCTTTTTGCTACATAATAATATTCAATTACACTCCCTTTCTCAATATCATCTATAGAAAAATAATTGAATTTCCTCCCTGTTTCTTCCTCTTCAGACCGTAAAATTCTTGATTTATCTAATACAACAATCTCTCCTGTTTTCTTAATAATACGAACATTCATTACCACATGAGATGCATCGTTAGTAATGGGTAAATAAACTTTAGTATACTCCTCAATTCTGTCATCAGAATTTAACCACAATACTTTGTGCTCTAGATAGTATTCTATTAAATTTTGGTCTTCAAAGATAAATTCAGTTATCACTTTATCTTTTATAGCAATCATATCTTTATCTGATGACTTTATACTATACTTCGGGTTTAATTCCCAATTATAACTTTTAAAAAAGGGTACAGTTTGAGCAAAGTTTGTGCAAGTAATAAACAGAAATAAAATGAAGCTGTTAATCGGTTTCATGTGGGTATTTATTTTTCTTTAAAATAATTTTTTTGAAGTTTTTCAGTTTTTTAAATTTCTAGAGTTTAGTGATATAAACTAAAGTAAATTTTAGAAAGAGTTGCTTCTTCTTCATAAAGGCAAATAAAGACAAAAATCTGCAATTTAATACATAACAAATTCATAATACTGTTATTTTATCAAATAGCTTTTTTCACCTCTTATTTATCAAAATGCTAAAAAAATGCATCTTAATTTATTAATTTCGTATTTATTTAAAAATCAAGAGACTATTATTTGTTTATGTAAATTTAATACTTAGATTTGTTCACTCAAAAAATTATATCATGCAATACGTTTGGACTAGTTTCTTTTTCTACTTCTACTTTTTTAGTAAAAGCTGAGACTCTTCATATATTGTTAAAACTATATAGCAGAAAGTCTCGAATTTAATTCGAGATTTTTTTTTTGATAAAAATGAATAAAATTATTGCCATACAAGGAGCAGAGGGTTCAAATCATCATAAAGTAGCTAGAGACTTTTATGGAGATGATATCTTATTAAAAGAATGCATGTCTTTTGATGCCTTAGTAGCTCTTTTAATAGAGGGTTCTGCAACTGATGGAGTTATGGCTATTGAAAATACGATTGCAGGTTCCATAATACCAAATTATGCACTTATAGATTCAAATAATTTACATATTGTAGGAGAACAATATTTAAATATTCATCATCATTTAATGGCATTACCTGGTCAAACAATTAAAAGTATTAAAGAGGTTTGGTCGCATCCAATGGCATTGCTGCAATGTAAAGAGTTTTTTAAAAAGTACCCACACATAAAGCTAGTTGAAGATGTAGATACGGCAGAAGTTGCCAAAAGAATTTCGAAAGAAAATATAAAAGGAGTTGCTGCAATTGCTCCAAAAATAGCTGCAGAAATTTTTGGGTTGGAGGTATTAGAAGATGATATACAAACCATCAAAGATAACTCTACAAGGTTTGTAATTGTTCAAACCCAGTTGCCAACTCATGCAATTGATGGCATTAATAAAGCTTCTTTAAAATTTCAATTAAGTCATAAAAGAGGAAGTTTAGCAGCAGTTTTAAATGTATTAAGTGATTGTAAAATGAACTTAACTAAAATCCAATCTTTGCCTGTAATTGAAACTCCATGGAAATATTCCTTCTTTGTAGATGTAACTTTTGATCAGATTACAGATTACCAAAAACTGGTGAAAATCATTGAAATTATGGCCGAAGAATTCAAAATTTTAGGAACCTATAAAAACGGTAGAAAATGATGAAAACAGCTAGTAGGTTAGATACCGTTCAAGAATACTATTTTTCTAAGAAACTTCGAGAGGTTAGAGCGCTTTCTGCTCAAGGAAAACCCATTATAAATATGGGAATTGGAAGTCCAGATTTACAGCCTCCAACAGAAGTAATTGAAGCGATTCAACAGGCAGTAGTTACTAAAGGGGCTCACAAATACCAAAGCTATCAAGGATTGCCTGAGTTTAGAGAAGCAGTGGCAGATTTTTATAAAAACAAGTATAATGTTGATGTAAGCCCAGATAATGAAATTTTGCCGCTGATGGGTAGTAAGGAAGGAATTCTACATATTTCTATGGCTTTTTTAAACAAAGGGGATAAGGTGTTAATACCAAATCCTGGATACCCAACGTATACGTCTGTTACCAATTTAGTTGAGGCTACTCCTGTTTTTTATGAATTAACTTCAGAAAACAATTGGGAGCCAGATTTTGAGCTACTAGCACAAGAAGATGTGTCTAATATAAAAATGATGTGGGTAAATTACCCTCACATGCCAACTGGAGCAAAAGCAACCAAAAAACTATTTGAAAAACTGATAGCTTTTGGCAAAAAACATCAGATTTTAATTATAAATGATAATCCATATAGTTTTGTATTAAATAAAAACCCACTTAGTATTTTAGGCGTAAACGGATCAAAAGAAACCGCTTTGGAATTAAATTCTCTAAGTAAGTCTTTTAATATGGCAGGATGGAGAGTAGGTATGTTGTTGGGAGCAAATTCTATTTTACAAGAGGTTCTAAAGGTAAAAACACAAATGGATTCTGGAATGTTTTATGGAATACAACAAGGAGCTATCGCAGCCTTAAAAGTTAGCTCATCTTGGTTCTCTGAAATAAATGATGTGTATGAAAAAAGAAGAAAACTTGTTTGGAAAATGGCTGATGCTTTAGAATGCAGTTATGATAAAAATACTTCTGGTATGTTTGTTTGGGCAAAAGTTCCTGATGGAGTAAAAGCAAAAAGTATACTAGATGATTTACTATATAATAAAGATATATTTATAGCACCTGGCTCTATATTTGGGAGTAGTGGAGAGGGATATATTCGATTTTCATTGTGTGTGCCAGAAGAAAAAATAATAGAAGCATTAGATAGATTATAAGATGAAGGTTTTTATCATAGGAACAGGATTAATAGGTGGGAGTTTTGCATTAGATATTCAACAAGAATATCCTGAGGCTGTTATTTATGGTGTAGATTTAAACGCTCAACACATTAAAGAAGCTCTCGAATGTGGAGTTATTCATGAAGAAGCTTGTTTTGAGGATGTGCAAAGTGCAGATGTAGTATTTGTAACAATTCCAGTGGATGTTACGTTAAATGTATTGCCTAAAGTATTAGATATAATTCATGATAATTCTTTAGTTATAGATGTTGGGTCTACCAAGCAACGTATTTGTGAAGCCGTTAAAAATCATCCGAGAAGAAGAAACTTTTTAGCAGCTCACCCAATCGCTGGAACAGAATTTTCAGGTCCAAAAGCAGCTATACAAGGTTTATATAAAGAAAAAACAAATATCATTTGTGAAGTAGAAAAAACAGCTTTTAAATTACAAGAAAAAGCATTAGAGATTTTCTCTAGAATAGGAATGAGAATTCGATATATGGATGCGGTTTCACACGATAAACATATTGCATATGTATCTCACTTATCTCATATTAGTTCTTTTATGTTAGGTAAAACAGTTATTGAGAAAGAAAAAAATGAACGTGATATTTTTGATATGGCTGGAAGTGGATTTGAGTCTACCGTAAGGTTGGCGAAGAGCTCTCCAGCAATGTGGGCTCCTATTTTCGAACAAAATAAAGATAATATTGTTGAAACTTTAGAGGAATACATTGGAAATTTAAAACAATTTAAAAAATTAATGGAAGAGCATAAATTTGATCAAGTTTTTCAAGAGATGCAGGAAACAAACCATATTGCAACGATTCTTAAAGGGATTAAATAAAACACAATTAATTTTATAAAATAAAAGATAATTAATAACAAATAAGTAGTATAATTTAATAAGTAAAGATGAAGAATACAAAAGAATTAAGAACATGGTTGGATGATTTAAACTTAGATCACCCACTCGTAGTAGCAGGGCCTTGTAGTGCAGAAACAGAAGATCAAGTATTGAAGATCGCGCACGAACTAAAAGATTCTGATGTAAACTATTTTAGGGCTGGAATTTGGAAGCCGAGAACTCGTCCAGGAAACTTTGAAGGGGTAGGAGCATTAGGATTAAAATGGCTTCAAAAAGTAAAGGCAGAAACAGGTATGAAAACCGCTACAGAAGTTGCCAATGCAGCGCATGTAAAGTTGGCTTTAGAACATGATATAGATTTATTATGGATTGGTGCAAGATCTACAGTGAGTCCTTTTATTGTTCAAGAAATTGCAGAAGCTCTTGAAGGAACAGATAAAATAGTATTAGTTAAAAATCCAGTAAATCCAGATTTAGCTCTTTGGCTCGGTGGAATTGAAAGATTATACGCTGCAGATATTAAAAATTTAGGTGTGATCCACAGAGGATTTTCTACCTATGAAAAAACAAGATACCGTAATAATCCAGAGTGGCAAATTGCCATAGAATTACAAAATCGTTTTCCAGATTTACCACTAATATGTGACCCATCTCATATTACAGGTAAAAGAGATATGATTTTTGAAGTGTCACAAACAGCATTAGATCTAAATTTTAATGGCTTAATGATTGAGACACACGTAGATCCAGACAATGCATGGAGTGATGCTGCACAACAAGTAACTCCTGATACGCTTATTCAAATGATGGATGATTTAAAAATTAGAAAAGAAACAGATACAGAAGCTGATTATAGAAATGCATTAAATACATTACGAACTCAGATAGATGTGATAGATCATCAATTGATAGATATTTTAGGGAAACGTATGAAAATAGCAGATGCCATTGGAGCACTCAAGAAAGACAAGAATGTTGCGGTATTACAATCTAAGAGATGGAATGAAATTTTAGGTAAAATGATTTTAGAAGGTGAACAGAACAAACTAAGTGAAGAATTTATTCTCAGAGTATTTAAAGCCATTCACCAAGAATCTATTAATCATCAAGAAAAAATAATGAATGGATAATTAAAAAGCGGCTTTTTAGCCGCTTTTTAATTTTTATTATTCTTTCAGCCTTTTGAAGATATACCGAGTTATAAAGATACCTCTTCCATCATTTTTTCCTGCATCACTTTCAACCGCGCTCGAAACAAAAGCCAATTCCCATCCTTCTTGTGTCATGGTGTTTATTTTAGAGGTAATCACGGCGTCATTTGCAGCAATGTTTTGAAAACGAATACCAGCTATACTATAAAAATTTAACAATTTAGTTTCTTCAAAGTTCTTTACTCTAATATCACTTCTGTCAGATTTATTTCTTTTGTCTTTTACTGTTTTTCCATCTGTTCTCTCTGAAGTAAAATCTTGATAGTTACGAGCTTCATCAGTGCTAATCAATCTAGATCTACCTGTACCACTAGGAATAATAGATTCTACGCTAGTAATTACTTGATATTCGTATGTTTGAGCTTCTGTGTAAAAAACACAGCATAAAGCAGCTATCAATAAATAAGTTTTTTTCATAATATGGGAGTTTTTTAAAATTACACTTTAAATGTACAATATTTTAATTAAGAATTGATTTACTTTGCTAGATGACAGGAACAGTTTATAAATCTACTGGAAGTTGGTATTTTGTAAAGTCTGAAAAAGGAGACCTT
>CBFHOD010000047.1:6065-17763 GCA_965657365.1 Flavobacteriaceae bacterium | reverse complement strand
TAGCTGCTTCATTTAAATTAAATAATGAAAACCCATCCGTATCATCATCACATTGTTTGAGCTCTACTGCATCTGTAATGATAGGTAGCGGATTTATGACAACATCAAAACTAAGTCGATCTACCAAGCATCCAGTTGAGTTGTTTATTACCCGAACATAAATTCTTTGTTGATCTACTGTTGTATTGGTAAAAGGTGAGCTTAATGAACTGGACCCTGATATAGCATCAGATTCACTTGAGTGGTAAGTCACTGTAAAGTTGGTTGGATCTTGAGTTCCAAGAATGATTGGAGTGTGACTTTCTAAGTCTATGGACTGAACAAAACCATTGGTGTCATCTCCATCATTTTCATCATCACAAATGTCAAGATTAGGGATAACATCTATCTCTGGAACAGGATTCACCGATAATGTAATGTGAGTTCCTACATAAGCACAACTAACATTGGCTGGATTGTCTACTCGAATAAAAATTTGTTGTGTAAAGGGTGAGGCAATATTTCTATAGCCAATCGTATTAAAAATTGGGTTTATAGGGACATTTGCATCAGCTAAAGATTCATAATAAGAAACGTTAATTGTTTGAGATGCCGGAAACAAAGCAACTATTTCGTTGGTTACTGAACTAAAATCAAAACTTGAAACTCCATCCGTATCGTCATTATTGGCCGTATCATTTCCATTGATATCTAAAAAGTCATCACATTCAGAAAAGCTACGTTGAAAAGTAGTAGGGATTTCTGTATTTGTAACCTCTAGATTTACTTGCGAAATCCTGTAACAATTAGTTATGTTAGTTGTTCGTACCCAAACAACATCATTAGTATCCACTACATTTGAATAATTAGTGAAATCTAAAATTTCATTGGTAGTATTCTCTGCGTCTAACTCTGTGGGGTAGTACTGAAAAGTTTCATTGGCAGAATTTAAGGAGATTGAGGCATTAGCCAGGGTAAGGTCAAAACTTGTAAAACCATCTTGATCTTCGTCACAGAGCTTAAGGGCTACTGGATCATTGATAACAGGTAAAGGGTCTACAATCAATTCAAAAGAAGTAAAAGTACTCCCAGGACTGTCATCTGAAATCGTATTACAAGCTACATTGTCTATATTTTCAATTCTAACATATACCCTTTGTGAATTGGTAACTTCAAAGTCAGTATTTTTATCAATAGCATTAGAGGTACTACTTGTTTGTGCGTCTGTTAAATTAGTATGATAAGATAGCGTATACTCTGCTGGATTGGTAACAGTGGCTAAAATCTCTGCATCTTTTGTGTTTAAAAGAAAACTTGAAACTCCGTCAGTATCTCCTCCGGCAGAAGTTGTATCGTCACAAAGTCTGTATTCTGTGGGTTGAGTAGGTATAGGCGTATCTGTTACTTTTAGTTTAAATTCAACAATAGTGTAACATGTGTTAGAATTTATATTATGAACTCTTGCATAAATAGTAGGATTGTCAGAGGTATTTACTGGATAAGGGTTCGCAATGATAGTAGCAGTGTTATTGGCCTCCGCATCTGCAAGAGTATCAAAATACAATACTTCAAAGTCTGTAAGATCTGGGTTTAAAATTGGATCTAAGCTATTTAGTATTTGAGGGGTTTGATCTGCAATTAAATCAAAATCAACAAAACCAACTCTGTTCTCATCACAACGATTAATGTCTAATGGTGAGGGAATTAAAACGGGTGTGGTGTCTACAATAGCCTCTACTGCAATTCTTCCTGTAGTAGCACATCCTTCCGGTGATGCAGCTACATAATAGGTTGTAGAACTGTTAAGCAGTGGTGTACTAAATGTATCTCCTGTAAATACAAGGTTTCCACCTACAAGAGCATCATACCAATAAATTTCTCCTTCTGTTACTGTAGCTGACAAGGATACACTGCCACCTGTACAAGTGCTGTCATTTATAGTCCCTGTAATTTCAGGGATATAAATACTGGTACTAGCTGAGATATTGAGCGGTGGATCTCCTGGCATACCTCCATATTCTACAATATAACCTTTAGGTTCGTATGCCCCACCTCCACCTGCATTTGGTAAATCATTCCAAGAACCAGGAATTCCAACAGAGTTATCAGTAATATGAGCATAATCTTCATCTCCTGATTGATTGGGTTCATTAGTATTCCAATTACTATAGAGTCCTCCTGCAGGGCCACCAGTAAAAGTCCCATTCCAAAAATTAGTTCCTGCTTCCGGACCAGTAACCCAATTCCAAACCCCTTCAGTTCCTTCATCGCTTGCACCAATCCAACCAGTACCTGATATTTGTTCTGCTGATATTTGATTTTCTTCTACTGATAGAATGGTTGCAAGGTAGCCTTGCAAACCAAAATAAGAGGATAATTCAGCTAAATTTTTAGCCTCTGACCATGTAATACCAATATTTTCCTCATACACATAAAAATGTTCAGTAGAGGGTAGGTAATTTCCATCTCCAATAGTTAAAGAAAAAAACTTTTCACCAGTAATATTGGGATCTGTACTGCTAAAAACAATCTCTCTTACTGCTGTTTGAAGGTCCTCGTACAGTATTTGAGTAGCAGGAGCATTTGGCTCTAAAATAAGCTTCCCTTCAATAGCATTCCATGTGGTTGAAATCGTGGGATGAGTTCCTGTTAATGTCAAAATATCTTCAGGATTTGAATATCCTGTAGATATTTGAACCGTGAAAAAGTCTAATCCAGTATCATCAGGATCAGTAATTGTGAAATTTTCTGCAATTTTAATTTCACTTAATGGGCAATACGCTTCCCTTGAATCTGCAGAAAGAACAGGAGGTTCATTTTGAACACAATTCACTTCATCTGTAAACGTTAGTTTGAATTCTCCTTCAGAAAAACATGTGGCTTCACTACTATTTATTATCTTAAAAAAAATGGTTTCTAGGGGTGAAGTGCATAAATAGCTTTGAGGAGTTGCTATGAGATTAGTAAACGTATTTTCAGTAGAATAAATAACTTCAAATAGGGTTGAATCTTGAGCCCCAAAAATTAGACTGGTTTGTGATGTTAAATCAAATAATTCTATTCCATTACCATCAAAATCACAAGTTTCCAAATCGGGTGGAGTGGTTGCAACTGAAGGAGTTGGGGAGATGGTTATCGTGATAGGAGTAACCGTATAGTTACTATCTTCTGAAACCTCCTCTGTTCTGATGAAAATAGTTTGTTCTCCAGGGACCGTATTTATCCATGGGTTTGGTAATGGATTGTCATTATTATCTGCATCTAATTGGCTAATATGAGCTGAAGATGAAAAGGCAATTGCTTCACTAAAACCAGCAGAACCATACCAAGCACCGTGTGTATAATCATTCTGAAGTATGGTCTCAAAAGAGGGTGGAGAAGTTGATAGATTTATTTTATAAATCTCGCCTTCTGTAATCCCATACAAAACCCCTTGTTCACTAGCTAAACCAAAAGTGTTAAATTTTAAAGGCCCTAATACTTCATGTGAAACATAATTTATATCATCGTCTATGGTTACCTTTAACAAAACATCTTCATTAAATTTCCAAGCGATGTACATGTAATTCCCAAAAATAACAAAATCACCACCTGCAGTACCTGAATTAAAATCATGCCATATGTATGGAACATTAGATCCTGAATCTAACCTATAAACAGCAGAAGTAGATGTTGTACCAGCGCCAAGGGCATTAAAATAAAGATTATCTTGGGTGTCAAAAGATAAAGAGTTCCCTCCCATATTCAATTGAGAAGTTAACTGACAAGTAAGATCATCTACATAATCAATAGAATTATAATTTGTTGAATAAAAGTGCAAACTTGAGTTCATCGCAACATCATAAGTGTTATCGGGTAATTCACATAATACTGTAGTAATTGGATTTTGTAAAATATTATCTATTTCTAATAATTTTTCATCTGAGGTTCCGATAAGAAGTTTAGGGTCAGCTACCTGTAAATCTCCAGATACAGCTACTTGAACTTCATCTAATATGGTGGTTAGATCAATTGTCATAATGCCGTCACCATCGTCATCACAGAAATTGTAATCAGAAGAAGAATTTGCACTAGTTGATACTACTGTATTATTTTTTTTAATGACATTTCTTATGGGATATTTTTTCTTCGAATCTTCAGGGGTTTGAGAAAAAGAAGATAACGATAAGAAAAAAAGAATAATGTGAAAAAATTTATTTTTCATGAAATGAATTTTTTATAGCTTTTTTTTTAAAATAAGATTTTATAATCAAACGTAAATATAACGTAAGATTTATTGAATCATTGTTATTACTTTTGTTAAAAATAAAAATTTATGGCAAACAATATAGTAACAACCGTTTGGAAAGAAAATATGGTATTTGAATCAGACAATCCTAGTGGTGAAACCCTTTTTATGGATGCTCCTGATGAAGGAATTGAAAACAAAGGATTACGCCCAAAAGCATTAATGCTATCTTCTTTAGCAGGATGCTCAGGTTTGGATGTGGTATCATTATTGAAAAAAATGAGAGCTGAGGTAGACGATTTTAAAATGGTTGTTCATGGAGAACTTACAGAAGAGCACCCAAGATATTACCACAAAGTAGTTGTAGCTTACCATTTTTACGGAAGTGATTTACAAGAGGATAAAATTAATAAAGCTGTTAAATTATCTGTGGATCAATATTGTGGTGTGATGGAAATGTTTCGTCAATTTGCAAAAGTAACCACAGAAGTGTATCTTCATAAGCAATAAAAATTGCTATGCATTGGACTTTAAAAACTGCACCTAATGTACCCTTAGTTGATGAACTATCTGAGGTTCTCTCTATTGATAAAGTATTGTCTTCGCTTTTAATTCAAAGAGGGGTTCATACTTTTGAGCAAGCTAAAAAATTTTTTCGCCCATCATTAGATGACCTTCATGATCCTTTCTTGTTAAAAGATATGGATATTGCTGTTTCTAGAATCGAAAAGGCAATTGCCAACAATGAAAATATTCTTATATATGGAGATTATGATGTAGACGGAACAACAGCTGTTTCTTTAGTATCATCCTATTTAAAAACAATCACAAATCTAATAGCCACTTATATCCCAGACAGGTATAATGAAGGGTACGGAATCTCAACCCAAGGAATTGATTTTGCAGCAGATCATAATTTTTCGCTTATTATAGCACTAGATTGTGGAATTAAAGCTCTAGAGAAAGTTAATTATGCTTCACAAAAAAATATTGATTTTATTATTTGTGATCATCATAAACCTGGCGATAAAATACCAAAGGCAGTAGCAGTTTTAAACGCAAAAAGAAAAGATTGCTCCTATCCTTTCGATGAGTTATGTGGCTGTGGAGTAGGGTTTAAATTAATTCAAGCCTTAGCTTCAAAAAGAGGGCAAACCCTAGAAGATTTAACTGCCTACTTAGATTTAGTAGCTACTGCAATTGCAGCAGATATAGTACCTATAACTGGCGAGAATAGAATACTTACCTATTTTGGGCTACAAGTAATAAATTCGAATCCAAGAAATGGAATTAAAGCCATTATTCAGGGAGTAAAAAAAAACATATTGACCATCACTGATGTTGTTTTTATTATTGCTCCAAGAATTAATGCTGCCGGAAGAATGAAACATGGAAATTATGCCGTAGAACTATTAACTGAAATGAATTATGAGACAGCAATTAGTTTTGCTGCTTCCATTGAAAAATTCAATATAGAAAGAAAAGAAATCGATAAAAAAATTACCTATGAAGCTTTACAACAAATTGAGGATGCTGATGAAAAAGAAAAATTTTCAACGGTTGTTTATTCTGAAGATTGGCATAAAGGTGTTATTGGCATTGTGGCTTCTAGACTCATAGAGTCTTATTACAGGCCTACTTTAGTTTTTACAAAAAGTGGTGAAAAACTCGCAGCCTCAGCCAGATCTGTAAAAGGTTTTGATGTTTATGAAGCCCTTGAACAATGCTCAGAACATCTAGAACAATTTGGTGGGCATAAATACGCTGCCGGTTTAACATTAAGCCCTGATCAGTATATTCCTTTTAAAGAAAAATTTGAAGCAGTGGTTAAAAAAACTATAGATAAAGAATTATTAATCCCCGAAATTACCATTGATTCCCCACTAGAATTATCAGATATTACTCCAAAATTTTTTAGAATACTCAAGCAAATGGGACCTTTTGGTCCAAAAAATATGAAACCTGTGTTTACAACTCATTCAGTAAGAGACAATGGTTATGGTAAAAGGGTTGGTGCAGACAAGAGTCACTTAAAATTAAATATCATTAACGGAGCTGATCAAAAAACATATAATGCCATTGGTTTTGGCCTTGGTGATAAAATAAATTCAATCCAAAACGATTTTGATATTGCGTATACTATTGATGAAAATGAGTGGAACGGAAATACTTCAATTCAACTTCTAATAAAAGACATCAAATAAAATCTCTTTAATTTTGTTTTAAACCCTTATCCTAAGACTTCATTCACAGTTTTAAAGATTAAGTCATATTCAAAACCTTTCCGTAAAAGAAAGTCTTGTAACTTTTTTTTACGCTTATAAATATTCTTTTCCGTTATGCTATTATTTCTATTCTCAGTTATTCTGTAAATAGTTTTTAAATACTCCTTCTCTTCAATTTCTTTTAAGGCAGTCTTTATGTTATAAGCAGAAATATTTTTACTTTTTAACGCTCTAGTTATTCGTTGTTTGCCCCAATTTTTAATTCTAAACTTTCCTCGAGCAAAACTTTTTGAAAAACGTTCTTCATTTAAAAAATTATGTTGCATCAAATAAAGTAAAATCTTTTCTTTGGCTTCGGGTATTAATTGATGCTCATTCATTTTCCGCTCTACTTCTTGATGACAACGATCCTGGTATACGCAGTAATACTCCATTTTTTTTTGAAGTTCATCAACGGTATATGATTTTTTTTTCTGCATCATGATTTCCGAAAATACAAAAAGAGGATGAAACCTATAGGGTCGCATCCTCTTTATGTGATGTTCTAGGAATTATTTAGTGTTCTTATGTTGTTTTTAATAATCCTTTTGTCCTCATTTTAAATTTAGTGACAAGATAAAATAAAATTGGCACCACAATTAGTGTTAAAAATGTTGCTATTAATAGACCGTAAATAACTGTTTTAGCTAGTGGACCCCAAAAAACAACATTATCTCCACCCATATAAATATTTGCATTAAAGCTACTAAACAAGGTGAAGAAATTTATGTTTAAACCAATTGCTAAGGGAATTAATCCTAAAATAGTAGTGATAGCCGTTAATAATACAGGGCGTAATCTTGCTTTACCTGCCTTTACTACTGTTTCATACAAGCTTTCTAGAGGTAAGTAATCAGCTTCAGGTATGCCGTCTTGTAATTTTCTTCTACGTATTAATAACTCTGCATAATCTAATAATACAACACCATTATTTACTACAATTCCTGCAAGGGCAATAATTCCAACCATAGTCATCATGATTACAAAAGGAGCTCCAGACAGCACTAAACCACCAAAAACACCTATTAAACTTAAAAAAATAGCCAACATGATAATTCCTGGTTTTGAAACTGAATTAAATTGAATAATTAAGATGAAGAAAATTAATAACAACCCTGTTATGAAGGCCCCAACCAAAAAGTTCATTTGTTTTTTCTCTTCTTCAATTTGGCCTGTATAGTCTATTTTTACTCCTTTAGGGAAATCTTTGTAATTTTTCATTGAGTTTTCAATTCTCGCTACCACTGCACCAGCATCTGTTTCCCCTGGTGATAAGGCAGAATAAACTGTAACTACTCTCCTAGTATTCTTGTGTTTAATCGCGCTAAATCCTGAGCTATTCATCTGAGAGGCCACAGCAGAAACAGGAACCTCTTTAATTTTACCAGTTGCCTGATCTCTGAATGTAATTTTTTGATTGAAGACTGCACTTGTATTGTATCTGTCATCTTTATTAAAGCGAACATAGATATCGTAATCTTCTCCATTTTCTTTATAAATTCCTGCTTTGTTACCAAATATAGCAGCCCTTAATTGTTGACCGACTTGACCCGTAGAAACCCCTAGTTCACCTGCTTTTTTCCTATCTACTAAAACTTGCATCCCAGGCTTGGATTTATTTACATCAATTTTTAGCTCGTCTACTCCAGGAATGCTTTGTGTGTTTAAATAGTCTCGCATTCTTTGTGCTGTAAAAATTAATTGTTCATAATCTTCTCCATTAAGTTCAATATTAATTGGAGACCCGGCAGGGGGGCCGTTTGCATCTTTCTCTACAGAAATTAGAACTCCTGGATATATGCCTACTAAGGCAGCTTGAACTTTTTGTCGTAACAATTCACTGTCTTCACCTCTTCGGTATTTAAACTCACGCATGGATGCCGTAATTTTACCTTTATGTGGCATTTCTGCAGAAGAACCACCGTCTTTTTCAGGGTTTCCAGCCCCTTCTCCTACTTGAGAAACAGTACTTTCTACTAAGAAATTGTACCCATCTTCAGTGTACATCTCATTATTCAAGACCTCAAAAACTTTTTGCTCTATTGCTGTAGTAATTTCATTTGTTTTTTCAATATCTGTTCCTTGAGGATATTCTATATAGACAATAATTTGATTGGGTTTATTGTCTGGAAAAAACTCAACCTTAGTTCTCTCCTCTTTTAAAGACCATCCAAAACCACTAAAAGCAACAATTAATAGCACAAAAGTTGCTGTAACTAGAATGTAGGGTTTCCAACCAGTTAACGCTTTTTTTAATTGTCTTTCATACCAATTTTCTAAAGCTACTAGTGTGTGTTTTTGAAAATAATTAGCTGCTTTTCTTAGGATAAATCTATACACCCAAAACATAATTGCAACGAATATGATGAGAGTTCCTAAAGCATTATATGCTCCACCAATAAAGAAAAAGAATAGGCCAATGATGACCATTATGCTTGTTAATTTTACAATGTTTTTTAATGGCATATCTTTATCTTCAGTGCTCATAAACTGTGATACTAAAACTGAATTAAAGAAGATGGCAACAAACAATGATGACCCCAAAACAATAGACAGTGTGATTGGTAAGATTACCATAAACTGACCCATAATTCCAGGCCAAAGTCCTAAAGGAATAAAGGCTGCAACTGTTGTCGCTGTTGATATAATGATAGGAAATGCAATTTCTCCAATTCCTTTTTTAGCAGCATCAACTCTACTCATTCCTTCCTCATCCATTAATCGATATACGTTTTCTACAACTACAATCCCATTATCTACCAACATCCCAAGTCCCATAATTAGACCAAATAGCACCATGGTATTTAATGTGTATCCTAGAATGCCTAAAATCATCAAAGACATAAACATTGACATTGGTATTGCAAAACCAACAAAAATCGCATTCTTAAATCCAAGAAAAAACATAAGAACAATCACAACTAAAATAACCCCAAAAATGATGTTATTAACTAAGTCATCTACTTGACCAATTGTTTTGGGTGATTGATCATTTGTAATGTTTACCTCCAAATCTTTTGGAAAATTATTGTTCTTTGCTTGAGCAACTATTTCTCCTATTTTGTCAGCAGCCGCTACCATATTTTCACCACTCCTTTTTTTCACATCTAACATTACAACTGCAGCACCTTTTTCTCTAGCATATGTTGTTTTGTCTTTGTCTTTAAAAGAAATTTTAGCTACATCTTTTAAATAAATAGAATTCCCATTTTCAGATTTAATCACAAAATCAAGCAGATCTTTAGGTGATTTAATTTCTCCTATAATTCTAATTGTTCTTCGCTGCTGACTGGTGATAAAATTACCAGCAGACATGGTTATATTTCCTCGATTAATAGCATTTGTAATATCATCAAAACTAACTTTTGCAGACATCATTTTGAATATATCTACCGCTACTTCAATTTCTTTATCTTGGGCACCTCGAATAGCTACTTTCTTAATTTCAGGCAGGTCCTCTATTTCGTCCTGTAAATACTCTCCAAATTCTTTTAATTTAGAAACTGGGTAATTCCCAGAAATATTAATATTTAATATTGGAACTTCTTCAGACATACTCAGTTCAAAAACATTGGGTGTAACTTTTGCCCCATTAAATGTAGGCCAATCTTCACCTGCTGTTTCTTGATCTATTTCGTCTTTAACCTTCTGTTTTGCCTTATCAACTTCAATATTCTCATCGAACTCTACAGTAATAATGGAATAGTCTTCTTGTGATGTGGAGATAATTTCTACAACATTACTTACCGATTTTAATTTGTCTTCTAGTGGAGTTGTAATTAGCTTTTCTATATCCTCTGCAGTATTCCCTGGAAATACAGAACTAATGTAAATTTTTGTTTCACTTATTTCTGGGAAATTTTCTCTTGGCATCCTGAAATAAGAGGTAATTCCCAGATAGAGAAATAGAAACATTAAAACATAAATGGTTGTTTTATTGTTGATTGCCCAGGACGAAAGCTTAAACTCTTTGTCTACTTTATTATTAATTTTGGCCATTTCTAATTAGTTTTTATTGATCACTTTTACAGCCTGACCATTATTAACACTTCTCGCACCTTCCAAAATAATCTCTGTGTCTGTATTGAGGTTTTTTGTTACTTCAATAAAATCTCCCTGTGTTTTTCCAGTTTCAATCACTAATCTTTCTGCAATAGCTAAATTGTTTTCTCTTTTATCTTTTACAACATAAATAAATTGTTGACCCTCTGCATTTTCAGAAATAATAGATTGTGGGATTAAAATTGCTTTTGTGTTAGTGTAATCGTTTAGTTTTAATTTTGCAGTTAGATTTGGTTTAATATCTAAATCTTGGTTTGGAACTCCAATCTCTATTTTGAAGGATCTGTTACTGGGGTTTATAAAATTTCCTACTTGTCTGATTTTTGAATTAACTATTTTTCCTAATATTGGAAAATTAACTTCTACCTTTTTGCCTTTTGTAATGCTTGTAATATAATTTTCTGGAACATCTGTTTCAATATACATGTTTGAAAGGTTTATAACTCTAAACAATTCTGATCGTTGCCCAGGAGCTACTACAGTTCCTTTTTCCTTAAAAATATCATCAATTAATCCTGAAAAAGGGGCATAAACAGTAAATTTCTTTAGTTGTTGTTTTAATTGATTTGTAGCATTTTTTTGAGATGTGTAAGATGCTTTTGCTTGTAAAAACTGTATTTCAGATCCAATTTTCTCATTCCACAATCTTTTCTGACGTTCAAAAGTAGTTTTTGCTAATTGTTCATTAGTTTGTGATAACAGGACTTGTTGAGCTAATCCACCATCATCAATTATGGCTAAAAGTTGACCTTTCTTTACCTGCTGCCCTTCTTTTACTAAAACCTCTTTTAAAATACCAGGTACTTCTGGATATACTAAAACATTTTGTTTTGTTTGAACATTTCCTTGCAATTCTATAAAATGAGTAAATACTTCTTCCTGTACTTTAAACGTTGTAATTAATGGTGTGTTTTTATCCTTATTTAAACTAGTTAACTTTCTATTTAACTTGTTTAATTTGGCAGTTAATTCCTGTAAAGTTGCATCAATTTTTATTTTTTCTGATGTGATTTGTTCTATGTTATTTGTAGCTAAAATCTCTTCTAATGAAGGCTCTTTTTTAGTACTACAAGCATTTAAAATAAATGCCGCTGAGAATAGTAAGTATATATTTTTCATAATATTTTTTTATTTAATTGGAATGTTTAGTGCAGTTTCTAATGCC
>CBFHOD010000047.1:0-5967 GCA_965657365.1 Flavobacteriaceae bacterium | reverse complement strand
CGCTTTTTTGGCGATCAAATCTAGCATGGATTGCACATAATTTTGTTGCTGGGTAAATAATTGATTTTGAGCTTGTAATAAATCAAAACTTGAAGAAATCCCTTCAAAAAACTTGGTTCGCTGTTTTCTTTCAATACGTTCAGATAACTCAACATTTTTCTTTGCTGTATTATAATTTTCTATGCTTAATTGGTATTCGTTTTTAGATTTTTCTGCATGTAAACCTAGTCTTTGTTTGGTTTCTTCCAACCTAATATCAGCTGTTTCTAGAGCTATTCTTGCTTGGGATGTTTTAGCTTTTCTACCTAAACTACTAAAAATAGGAACATTTAAACTCACTCCCATAAGCGAAGAGTCAAACCATTGTTGGTTACCTCTAAAAAAAGCAAATGTATCAGAAAAGGCTTGTTTACCATAGTTTACAAAAGCTGACAGACTTGGCAAAGCTTTACTTTTTTCTAGTTGCATCAGGAGTCTTTTCGATTCCCTGTCATTTTCAGCAATTTTAAAATCTATATGATTAGACAATTCAAATGGTTTAGAAATAAGTGCTAAATCAATATTAGTTTCTGCTAAAGAATCTAAACTATCAGTCAGCCTAATAGCAGTATTAATGGAAACTCCCAATGAGAGGTTTAACATTTGATAGGCAATTCCTTTCATTCTTTGCAAGTTGTACAATTGATTTTTCAAAGTTCCAAAAGTGATTTCTAGCTGCTCAACATCTTCTTGTTCATTAAACCCATTCTCATAAATTATTTTTGCATCGTTTAAATTCTTCTTAAGAATTTTAAGATTTCCTTCAAGAATAGAAATACTTTTTTCTGTCACTAAAACATTTCCATAAGCGTTTACTACAGCCTCTCTTGTTAAAATTTCAGTTTTTTCATTGGCTTGTTCAGAAATTTTTAAAAAAGCTCTGGAGGCTTGTAGGCCAACTAAATAAGAACCGTCAAATAATAACTGTGTGACTGTCACAGATGCATTAATGTTTTGTTGAGTTCCAAACACAACGGGTATAAACCCTTCTGGCAACTCTGGCGCTCTGTTTGAAGGGATATCAAAATAGTCTTCAACTGTCTGAACAACAGAGGCCGTATTATCAAAAGCTGCCGCGGGTAATAAGGAGACAGGTTGTTTTATGAAATTCTGATAATTGACTTTTGCATCTATTTGTGGCAGACCTGTAGCAGTTGTTTCCCAAACAGTTTCTTTGGCTGATAAGACATTATTTTTTGATGCTTTTGTGTTGTAACTATTCTCCAATGCCATTTTAATAGCCTCCTCTAAAGACAACAAGATCTTTGTTTCTTGAGCAAAACTAGGGAAGCTAAAAAATAGGGTTAGGATAAGTATTAAATTCTTTTTCATTAATTAATTTTATAATTGTTTTTCTAATTCTTTTATGCCTTTTTGTGAACAAATACCTCTTAAATGATATTCTAAATGATAGGAAGTGAGTGTATTCATTGAATAATTAACAAGAGGAAATAAATCTTTATTTTTAATTCCTAACATTCCGTTAAAATAAATTCTCGCTGTAAAATCAATATCAATGTCGTTTCTATATAACTTTTGCTCAATGCCTTTTGTTAAATTTTCTCTAAACAATTCTTGCATTAACTCAAATTGTTTGTGTTTTAAATTCTTGAAAATTTTTGGATAATATTTTTGAAGTTGATATTGAGGAGAAGATTTCTCATCTTTTAAATGCTTCATCACAAACCTTTTTATCTCAAATAATTCTATAATTGGATTTTGTTGTTGTTCGTGAATAATATCGATCCCTTTTGAAATAACATCAAATATATGAAGTGTAGCAGCCTCTACTAATTGAATTTTATTCGCAAAATGAGCATAGATTGTTTTTTTGGATATTCCTGAATTTGTAGCAATATCATCCATAGTAACACTCTTAAAACCTATATTTAAGAACATCTCTGTGGCGTTATGTAGTATTTTCTTTTTCATAAAAAACATGGCAAAAATACAATGGAAACTTTAGAAACAAAAATAGTTTCCTGAGTTTAATGATTTTTTAACATTCTTAACATTAAAATAAATCTTTAATCTTATTTTTGTTTAAACTTTTCAAAATTTGGATTTAACATCATATCAAAAGGAATTTCAACAGTATCTTGACAAAAAAGAATGGATTAGAGAGCCAAAAAATCTCTATGAGCCAATCAACTATATCATTCAGCTTTCAGGTAAACGTATTCGACCAATTTTAACTTTAATGGCTGCTGATATTTTATCCAGTGATTATAAGAAAGCATTTCCTGCTGCTTTAGCAGTTGAAGTTTTTCATAATTTTACCCTGGTGCATGATGATATTATGGATGATGCGCCATTAAGGCGAGGCAAAAAAACAGTTCATGAAAAATGGGATTTGAATAGAGGAATCCTTTCTGGTGATGCCATGTTAATATTGGCTTATCAATATTTTGAAAGTTATCCACCAACTGTATTTCAAAAATTAGCAGTTCTATTTAGTAAAACTGCTTTGGAAGTTTGTGATGGACAACAATTAGACATAGATTTTGAAACTAGGAATGATGTTACTATAGCCGAATACATTAATATGATTCGTCTAAAAACATCGGTTTTGGTCGCAGCTGCATTAAAAATGGGGGCCATTGTTGCAGAATCCTCAGACAAAGATGCAGATTTACTATATCAATATGGCTTAAATCTCGGTCTTGCCTTTCAATTACAAGATGACTATCTTGATACTTTTGGAGATCCAGATACATTTGGAAAACAAGTAGGTGGAGATATTATTGAAAATAAAAAAACCTTTCTATTCCTCAAAGCAATGGAGGTTTCAAATGAAGAAGACAAACAAAAGCTAGAATTTTTTTACAAACAAAAATTAGAAGATAATTCCATTAAAATTGATGAAGTAAAGCGAATTTTTGAACAGTGTGACATCCCAACTTTAATTCAAAACTTGATTCACGAATACACTGAAACCGCTTTTGATATTCTAAAAAACATGAATATCAGTGAATTAAATAGACAAAAACTTAAAGATTTTGGATCTTTTTTAATGGCAAGAGATAAATAAATTTTTTATTTTTTTGACAATTAAAATTATTTAAAAGTGTTACATTTGTCGACTGTAATTAGGACCCATAGCTCAGCTGGTTAGAGCACCTGACTCATAATCAGGGGGTCCAAGGTTCGAGCCCTTGTGGGTCCACAAATTACTAAAAGCTCTACAGAAATGTAGGGCTTTTTTTTTGGTTTTAATTTCTCTACCCCTTCCCCTCAACAATTATAAAAAAAATTTGTTTGAGTATCATTTTTTACAAACACAGCATTTTAAGATTAGAATTAATAAACGGAAAAAATACGTTATTAAGTCTTATCAATTCAAAAAATATCGGTTGAATATTGAAATATTTTTATTTTTTAGCATACGATTGTGTATATTAGTTTACTATAAATGTTAATCTAATACAATGAAAAAAATTATTATTATTTCAATTACTTTCTTATTCTCTTTTTGTTCTCCTTCGATTGAAGAAAATATTCTTGGTAAAAAGAATTTAGAAACTGCTCAATCATTTCTTGATAATATTATTACAAACCCAGATACTGCAAAAAGTTTACTTCACGAAGATTTTACTTTTGCTTGGATGGGAATTATTGAACAAGGTGGTAAAATATGGAATAGAGACAATTTGTTTGATGAATATTTTAAAAATATTATTCCAGAAATACTTCCTAATGGTATTGTTTTAAAAACAGTTGATGCTATTTCAGACGATAATGGTGTTGCCATAATTCAAGAAGGAGATGCAGAAGGCAAGAATGGAGAATACGACAACAAATATGTATGGGTATTTAAAATGAAGGATGGTTTGATTCATTCTGTTAGAGAATATAATAGCGACATTTTAGTGGCTACACAATTGTATGATTATAAGCTAGTCTCATTGAGCAAAGAATAAGTAACCATAGGCATGAATCATTAAAAACTTTTAAAACTTTTGGGTAGGATTGTACTAATCATACTTATTGCTTGGACAGTTGATGGTATGGTTAAATTATTTCAAGGAGAAGGTGCTATTATCGATGTTATTGGACCTATTTGTATTATGGTACTCGTGTATATTATTCCAACAGATGTATGGAACCAAAAACCTAAACCATAGGCATATCTTCTAGTTTAAATTTGAGAATTCTAGACTACATAACTAGTTTAAACTAATATTTACCATACTTGAAATTATGAGAAACTTATTATGTATATATTTATATTTTTCATCTTTACTTGGATATTCACAAATTAATCCTGAATGGACTAATTCTGAAATTAAACAAGCTGATGTAGCAAGAAATATTTTAACGATTTCTGAATTTGAGAGAGATGTAATATTATATCATAATCTCGTAAGACTATTTCCTCAAAAATATTTACAAGTTGAAATACAAAATTTTACTCAAGATATAGAGCCTAAAGACAAGTTGAAATTTGATTTTACCTGGAATCCTCAGAATATTAATTCTAAATATTTTAAGTCTTTAATAAAAAAATTATCAACTCAAAAACCTTTACCAAAATTAGTTTTTGACAATAGCCTTAATCTATCTGCTAAGTGTCTTGCAAAAGAGCAAAGTAAAACCGGCAAAACTGGTCATTTTAGGAAAAAATGTAAGGATGCTATGGTAGAAAAAGACTTAGGACGGTTAATTAGTAGTTTTGGAACCGCTGAAAATTGTGGTTATGGTGTTTATAATGGTAAGGATGCTCTTAATCAATTACTAATTGATGAGGGTGTGTCAAATTTAGGGCACAGAAAGAATATACTTAACCCTAAATATACTCGAATTGGTGTAGGTATAGATTTTCATCCTAAATATGAAAAGGTTATTGTAGTAGATTATGCATTTGTAAATTATTTCAGAGAATAGTTATAGAAATTTAAATCTTCAACTAAGCCATAGAAACATGCTGAAAATATTGTTTAATTCTTTAGTATTCTTTGTGTAGTGAGTTTAACACCATCAGAAAGTTGTAGCATGTAAACTCCTTTTTCTAGATGACTAATATCTATGCTGTTTGTAATAGCCTTGTTCATCACTTGCTTACCTAAAATATCATACATCACTACTTTTAATTGCGTATAATTACCGTCTATGTATACCATATCTGATGAAGGGTTTGGATAGATTGAAATATCTAATTGATTTTGGTCATCTACTCCAGCAGTTGCACAATCTAAACCATCGTCAGTTATTATCCATCCGTAGGTATCTATTAAGTTTTGCCTAGCATCTTCTCCATTACAATAATTTACTCCTATTGCACGCAAAATAACACCAGATATAACATCTTGTTGAGACCAACTATTTAATACACCATCGTAATTATCTGTTGATAGACTTGAGTATGAAAACATTTCTTGCATATTTATCACACTACTTATATCCCAATTATTTAAAGATTGGTTAAATGACGTTGCGTAAAAGAACATTGATGACATATTAGTTACACTACTCACATCCCAAGAATTTAAGTCTTGATTAAAAACTGATGCGATAGTAAACATTTGAAACATATTAGTAACATTACTAACGTTCCAATTATTTAAAGGTTGGTTAAATGACGTTGCGGAACCAAACATTACTTGCATATCTGTCACACTACTTATATCCCAATTATTTAAAGGTTGGTTAAATGACGTTGCGAAAAAGAACATTGATGACATATTAGTTACACTACTCACATCCCAAGAATTTAAGTCTTGATTAAAAACTGATGCAGCAGTAAACATTTGAAACATATTAGTAACATTACTAACGTTCCAATTATTTAAAGGTTGGTTAAATGACGTTGCGTTAATAAACATTGATGACATATTAGTTACGTTACTCACATCCCAGTTGCTTATATCTACATTAAAGACATCTCTTCCATCAAAGGCTCTATCCATATCAGTCACTTTACTCATATCC
>CBFHOD010000046.1:0-17944 GCA_965657365.1 Flavobacteriaceae bacterium | reverse complement strand
CATCTTCATTTGGCGAAGACCTTCTTTATCCTGGAGATTGGAATCTTATTCCTACGATATCTAGAATCACTGCTGAAAGATATTTATCTGATGGGTTTACCCTACAATTGGCTGGTTCTTTAAATAGAATTACTCAAGTTAATCAGCGAGATGACGCAGATTTAGTGCATTCTTCTATAGATTTAAACTTAAAGTATGGATTAGATGGAGTTGTCAAAGGCATTTTCGGAAATAGTACACAATACTTTAGCCCTTTTGTTTATGTAGGTGGTGGTTATACTAGCCTAGATAGCGAAGGAGACGGAATGATTAATTATGGTTACGGATTCAATGTATGGCTAAGCGAAACTATTGGCCTAACATACCAAGGTGGGGTTAAACAAGCTTCATCAAACATAATTCCAACACATTTTCAACACGGTTTAGGATTAGTTGTTAAATTTGGAGGAACTGATACAGACGGAGACGGAATTTACGATAAATATGACGCATGTCCAGAAGTTGCTGGATTAAAAGAATTTAATGGCTGTCCTGATTCTGACGGAGACGGAATCATCGATGGTGAAGACGCTTGTCCAAGTGTTGCAGGTTTAGCAACATTAAATGGATGTCCTGATGCAGATGCAGATGGAATTGCAGATAAAGATGATATGTGTCCAAACGCAAAAGGAACTAAAGCAAATAACGGATGCCCTGATACTGATGGAGACGGGATTGTTGATAAAGATGACAAATGTTCTTCTGTTTCAGGTCCTAAAGCTAATGGAGGATGCCCATGGCCAGATACTGATGGAGACGGAGTGTTAGACAAAGATGATAACTGCAACAATGAAGCTGGTCCTGCATCTAATAATGGATGTCCTGAGCCTATAATTACAGAAGTTGCTGAAAAGAAAATGGGAGAGTTTGCGAAAACAATCTTATTCAATTCTGGAAGAGCAACATTCTTACCTACAGTTTCTGATAAATTAGACGGAATCGTTAATATTATGAAAGAGTTTTCAAAAGCTACTTTTATGATTGAAGGTCACACTGATAGTACTGGGAGTAAAGGGTTAAATAATAAACTATCTGCTAAAAGAGCTGCTGCGGTAAAAGACTATTTAGTTCAAAACGGAGTAGATGCTTCTAGATTAGATTCTAAAGGTTTTGGAGAAGATAGTCCTATTGACACTAACAAAACAAGAGCTGGAAGAGCAAATAACAGAAGAGTAGAAATTAAAGTTACCAATGAGTAATATTTAATTTAAATATATCAAAAGCCTCATCGAAAGATGAGGCTTTTTTTTGATCTTTTTTCTAAATATTATAATTAAAAAGCTTTTTAACGTCAGGTAAATATTTTACCTTTGCAGCCTAAAATAAGAGTTTTTTTAGCTCTTTCTAAGAAATTAATTTAAAGTAAGAATAATGTCTACAATAACAGGTAAAGTATCTCAAATTATAGGTCCAGTAATTGATGTCGAGTTTAACACAGAGTCAGCTGTACTTCCTAATATTTATGATTCATTAGAAATAAAAAAAGCTGATGGTTCTATTCTAGTTTTAGAAGTTCAACAGCATATTGGAGAAGATACTGTTCGTACAATTTCTATGGATGCCACTGATGGATTACAAAGAGGACAAGAAGTTGTAGCTACTGGTAACCCAATTCAAATGCCAATAGGAGGAGATATTTATGGAAGGTTATTCAATGTAACTGGTGAAGCTATCGATGGTCTTGGAGACTTACCTAAAGAAGGAGAACAAGGTCTTCCAATACACAGATCCGCTCCAAAGTTTGAAGATTTATCTACTTCTACTGAGGTGTTATTTACCGGAATAAAAGTAATTGATTTAATTGAGCCCTATTCAAAAGGAGGTAAGATTGGATTATTTGGTGGTGCCGGAGTAGGTAAAACTGTTTTAATTCAAGAATTAATTAATAATATAGCAAAAGGACATGGTGGTCTTTCTGTATTTGCAGGAGTAGGAGAAAGAACCCGTGAAGGAAATGATTTATTAAGAGAGATGTTAGAATCTGGAATTATCAAATATGGAGATGATTTTATGCACTCTATGGAAGAAGGAGGATGGGACTTGTCTAAAGTAGATAAAGCCGGGATGAAAGACTCTAAAGCAACTTTTGTATTTGGACAAATGAACGAACCTCCAGGGGCACGTGCTAGAGTTGCATTATCTGGTTTAACTATTGCAGAATATTTCCGTGATGGTGCTGGAGAAGCTCAAGGAAAAGATGTATTGTTTTTTGTAGATAATATCTTCCGTTTCACACAAGCAGGTTCTGAAGTGTCAGCACTTCTTGGGCGTATGCCCTCTGCAGTAGGCTATCAGCCAACATTAGCTACTGAAATGGGTGCGATGCAAGAACGTATTACTTCAACAAAAAAGGGGTCTATTACTTCCGTACAAGCTGTTTATGTACCTGCAGATGATTTAACAGATCCAGCACCTGCAACAACATTTGCCCACCTAGATGCAACAACCGTATTATCTCGTAAAATTGCTGAGTTAGGAATATATCCAGCAGTAGATCCTTTAGATTCTACCTCTAGAATTTTAACAGCTGAAATTTTGGGTGATGAGCATTATGATTGTGCACAAAAAGTAAAAGAGTTATTACAACGCTATAAAGAATTACAAGATATTATCGCCATTTTAGGAATGGAGGAATTATCTGAAGAAGATAAGCTTGCTGTTTCCAGAGCTAGACGAGTTCAACGTTTCTTATCACAGCCTTTTCATGTTGCTGAGCAATTTACTGGAATACCAGGGGTATTAGTAGATATTAAAGAAACTATTAAAGGCTTTAATATGATTATGGATGGTGAGTTAGATCATTTACCTGAAGCAGCATTCAACTTGAAAGGAACTATTGAGGAAGCTATTGAGGCAGGAGAAAAAATGTTAGCTGAAGCTTAAAACAAGAAACTATGCACTTAGAAATAGTATCACCTGAAGCTGTGTTATTTTCATCTACCGTAGATTCTATATCTGTTCCCGGTACAGATGGAGAATTTCAAATGTTGAATAATCATGCCGCTGTAGTGTCTACCTTAAAACAAGGGACTATAAAAATTCATGTTCATACTCAGGAACATTTAGAATTAGATGAGTTACATGGAAAAATCATTGCTCAACAAGATGATGATAAAGTGTTAACTATTGCCGTCAATTCTGGAACTATTGAACTAAAAAACAATAAAGCTATAATTTTAGTTGATTAAGCACTATAACAATAGTAAACAATAAAAAACCTGAACTATATATGTAGTTCAGGTTTTTTAGTAGTATAAATTCTATCAATAACACCTCAAATTGAGATGTTAGTTGATTTAATACTGTTTTAGTTACCAGTAATCTTAACATTATCTATTTGAAAGGTAGTAGTAACTCCTCCATCTGCTCCTTCGTATTTAAAGGCTACATGAAACTTTCCAGTTAAACAAGAGATATTAATTGACCCTGAACTTGAAAAGCTATTGTATCCACTAGAGGGTCCCTCTGATAATTGCGCATCAATTTTAATCCAGGTAGCAGTTGTTACATCTCCAGTAAAATTTGAAGATACATAAGCTGTAAGAGCACTTCCATTATCATATCCTGTATTCGTATCAAAGGTTAATTCTTCGTCTGTAGTACCATCTAAATCAATTTCTGGAGTCACTAACCATGCCTGTAGAGGAGATTCATCGCTATTGTATGCAGAAATTTGTACATATCTGTTTCCACTGTAACTTCTTGAGGAATATAAGGTTGTACCTCCATTTACATTTACATTTGTCCATCCTGCATTAGTGATGTCATTTGTGGAAGTAATATTTTCAAAATCTTCTTCAAATAAAATTACACTTCCACCAACAGCTCCTTCACCACATTCCAACACAGGAGGATCACATCGTTCAGTATTTGTAAATTCTAAATCTGATGGAGCATTAACTATGGCAACTAAGAATTCTGATCTATAGTCTTTAGACAACACAGCTCTAAATACTCCGGTACCGGTAGGAACAATATTTGATTTAAAACTTGCAAATGTACTGGTTTGTAGTGGTATCGTTTTTTCTGTACCACATTCAAAGATTGTTCTGAATCCATCAAACTCGTCATCTGATTCACCTGCAAAAGTTTTACCTAAATCAGCTTTTGCGATTTGTGCAGAAGTTAATTGAATCATAGTATTGATATGATCTCCTGTAATTGCCGATAATTCAATAGTGTTTGGAACAATAGTTGAAACAGTAGCTGATCTGAAGATATGATCTGCAACTGATGTAGACGGTATGTCATCTACTCGATCTCCATCAAGAACACCTAAAACATATTTTCCAGGAATACTATTTGTTGGATTTATATAATTAGCACTTTCACCGTCATCGTATGAAACTGATAAACCATCTAATTTTATATATACTTTTCTCCCTAGATCATAGGTTTCATTTAAGGAAGTTTTGTTTAAGATAACTTCAATTCCAGCAGTAGCATTTTCAGGGCTATCTTGAATAATTATTTTTTTGTAAAAATTTCCTGCTGCATCTGTAGAGACTACATACCCTTCAATATAAGTTGGGTTGCTCTCATTATCATAAAAGGTGTAAATTAAATCACCACTAGCATTATATTCTTGTTGTAATGCACTTTTAATTGCTGAAATATCAGAATTTGCTGTAATATTTGGTTCTTCTACCGTTATATTTGGCACATCAAATTCACCATCTTCAACACAAGAGATGATTGTAATGGCTATCAATAAGAATGCTATAATGCCATAAAATTTAGTTGTTTTCATAAGTATATTTATTAATAAAATTTTCAATGTTTTTAAAATCTGTAATTAAGGCTTAAGAAATAAGTAGTTCCTCTACCAAACCAGTATTTATTTCCAAATACAGGAATATCAAGACTCTTGTCTTCTTTTAGTTGTCTGTAATTTGCGTTTCTACCCTGTTCAAAACCACCTGATTTGTATTTGGTGTCAAATATATTTCCAATACTTGCAAATAAACTGATGTATTGATTTCCTATTTTCCAGGATTTTCCTCCAATCATATTTACTACCATATAATTATCAAATCTTTCTTGTTGTAAAAGCTGTCTTGCAATATCTTCATCGTAATCATTAAACGGAATACCTCCATCGTCAGCAAAATTTGAAGTCCTGGTTAATGGAGCAATATCAACATAAACGTTATCAAAGAAATTAGCAGTAGCACTTACAAACCAATAGTCAGGATCTCTGTATTCAAAACCAACAGAGTACGCTGTTTGTGGACCTGCAGCTAGTTTGTAGTTTTTTAGGTTAGAAGTGCCAAAGACCTTACGACCATCAATGAAACCGGCATCTTGAGATCTAGTATTATTTTCAGTAGTTAGATAAAGATTAGGATTATTATCATAGGTGTACTGTCCTAAATTACCAGCAGCTTTTAATTTTATTGTGGGTGTTACTTGAGCTTCTATACCAAATTCAGCACCAAAGTGTTTTTTA
Organism: Flavobacteriaceae bacterium; assembly: GCA_965657365.1. Taxonomy (GTDB): domain Bacteria; phylum Bacteroidota; class Bacteroidia; order Flavobacteriales; family Flavobacteriaceae; genus Polaribacter. The sequence goes on along the minus strand of CBFHOD010000046.1, from coordinate 12,456 downwards.
TCAATCCCAGATAAAATTTCTTGAACAAAGGCCGTGTTGTCTCCTCCTATACCATCGGCAAAGAAAAATGAGATTTCCGTGGCATCTTGTATTTTAGTGTAATATCCTGTTAATTTAGCTTGTAGGAAAGGACCTCTGTATACATAACTTGCATCAGCAGAAAGAACTTTCTCACTGGTTAAATTTTCTACGGTGTTGTTATTTTCTCTAGAATTAGAAAAGGAGTTTCTTAAGTTTGGAGCTTTTGTCAAATATCCAGCATTAATATCAACAATATGACGTCCTGAAATTTTATAGGTCATCCCTGCTTTTGTTGCATAATTTGTAAAGTTTAACTCTTCAGACTTTCCATATGAATTATCTGGAAAACCACCATTTTGAAATAATCCGTCTCTTTGGTGTGAAGTATTAGAAATGGATGAAGCCAGATAAAAATCTACTTTATTAAATTTGAATTGCCCCTGAACAAAGCCATCAACTACATTTGAATATAAATTAAAGTTATACTTAAATGCATCTCCAACTCCAGCAATGTATAGTGGGTTTAATAAATTATTTTGTTTCTCCTCGAAAGTATCGGCAAATGCATCTGCATCTAAGTATCCTGTTCCTCCAAGGAGGTCTATAATTTCAGCAAAGTTTTTAGATGTTAACTGTGTATATTGTATACGTGCATTTAATTTTACATTATCAGAAATATCTTTATTTAAAATGGTATTTATTGTAAATTGAGTATCATCATTTCTGTCTTCGTAAAGCGCGTAAGATGAATTACCATTGTTATTTGTATTTGCATTTGCGTTATATAAACTGTTCCAATTTAGTTGTCCATCGTTTATGAAATTTTGTTCGATCTCATAAATGTTTGAATACCCTTGTCTTAAACCGTAACTTGGTAATTTTTGATAATATGTAGGATCTGGATTGGAAGCACCTAAGTTGATGATATATGGATTTCCCTCACCATCAACCGCATTCCCATCTACTTTTGTTCCGTTATTATCAATTCTACTATTTCCAATTTTTCCAGTTTGATAAGAAGCGTTTGTGTTTAGTGACGTAGTTTCATTAATATCCCAGTAATGGTTTAACATTAATATGGGTTCAGAAACTTCCTTAATACGAGAGTTTCTAATTTTTCCATCTTGAGTTCCCCAGTAAGAGTTGTACTGAATACCTCTTAAGTCAAATACTTCTTGCGTTTGCGGTGCAGACTTACCCCTTCTGTTTAAAGCAGTTATAGAGGTAAAACTGAGGCTATGTTTATCGTTAAATTTCTTTTCAACTGATCCAAAAAAGGATGTAGCATTATACATAGTACCATCCACAAATCCTTCTCTACCTTCTCTTCTACTAGCAGCAACAGTGAAAGCCCATCCATCTTCTGATAACCCTGAAGAATAGGTTGCCATGGCTCTGTGTATATAGCTTCTATTTGAAGAGGCATATGAAATTCGTGTGCCGGTTCTTTGTTCTGATGGCCTTACATTAATATTTGTTGACCCTAGAATGCCACCAAAAGTATAATCAGATGCTCTTAATCCGTTACTAAACTCTTGATTTCTTAGAACATCATTTAACCCTCCCCAATTACTCCATTGTGGTCTTCCATTGTAGAGCTTGTTCATTTCAATTCCGTTGATAAGAACTTTTCCATTCTCTGAATCTAAACCTCTTATTCTAAAAAAAGAGGAGCTAAATTCAAAAGCTGCAGTTCTGAGATATATGTCTCTTGATGCCTGAAGCAATCCAGATATATTATCTGCAGCACTAGTATCATCATTTAACTCATCATCAGTTAAAGTTACAGTACTTAAATCTTCCTCTTCTGTGAAGTCTTCATATAATAAAATATTTCCTAAATCTACAGTAGTTCCAGAAAGTTCGACAGGAAAATTTTGTGTTTCATATCCTTTGAAGGAAATTTCAAGCACGTATGATCCATTTATTAGATTCTGAAGAATAAAAACACCGTTTTCGTTAGTAAGAGTACTAACCATATTCTTTTTAACGTTGATAGCAACCCCTTGTAGTTGAGTGTTTTTTTCGCTATCTACAACTACTCCCTTAATTACATTTTGAGCAACTGTGCTAAAAATGATGCCAAAAAAAAGTAATAAAGTTGTAATAAATTTTTTCATTGATTACTTAGTTTAAATTAGATGTTCCTAATTAAGTTCAAAATTACCAAAATTAATTCATGTATATGTTAAATTTAAAATATTTAATGGAAAGCTATAAATTAGTTCTTTATGTTTGTACTATAAAATTATTTTAAACATGAAAAAAATATTTTTTTTATTTGTAATATTTTGTTCCTCAATTACCCATAGTCAAAATAAAGGTAAAGAATATACTATCAGAACTGTTGCCTTTTATAATCTTGAAAACTTGTTTGATACAATTAATGATATTACAAAAAATGATGAAGCAAGTCCAATGATGGAATTAAAAGAGAATCGTTCTAGAGTCTATTGGGATAAAATTGACAAATTAGGATCAGTAATTTCACAAATAGGAAAAGATAAATCCAATACTAGTCCGGCAATTTTAGGGGTATGCGAAGTTGAAAATAGAGCTGTTTTAGAAGACCTAGTTAATTCAGATAGATTAAAATCTAAACGTTACGGGATTATTCACTACGAATCTCCGGACAAAAGAGGAATAGATGTTGCGCTTTTGTATCAACATCGCTATTTTAAGCCAATTCATCACGAATCTTTTAATCCAAATATTTACAGAGACAATAGAAAGGTTTACACAAGAGATCAATTACTAGTCTCAGGGTATTTAGATGATGAGTTAATTCATATTATAGTTAATCACTGGCCTTCTAGAAGTGGAGGCGAAATGAAAAGCAGACCACTTAGAGAGAAAGCAGCTTATCAGAACACCAAAATTATCAATCAAATTAAGGAAAAAGAAGAAAATCCCAAAATTTTAGTTTTAGGGGATTTTAATGATGACCCAATTAATAGTAGCTTTAAAAAAGTTCTGAAAACAAAAGGAAAAAAGAAAGAAGTTGAAGATGGAGATTTGTATAACCCTTTTGAACAATTATTTAAAAAAGGATACAACACGGGTGGGTATAGAGATAATATTAGCATGTTTGATCAAATCTTAATTACTTCAGCATTGTTAAATCAAGAAGGAAAAGATTTTTCTAGTTATAAAATGTTTAATCCAGCGGTATTTAATAAAAGTTTTATGACTAACAAAAAGGGTCGTTATAAAGGATATCCTTTTAGAAGCTTCTCTTTTGGAACCTATACTGGGGGATATAGTGACCATTATCCAGTATATATGTATTTGATTAAAGAAAAATAATTAATTATTTTTTTTCTCTTTTTTTAGTTTTCGTTGATTATTTTTTCTCTCTTGCAAATATTCTTCCTCGAGCATTATCTTTTGATCGGAATTTTTAAAAAATTTACTTTTTGGTTGATTCTTTAAGTTTCTTGTAGATCCCTTTTTTATAGGTTGAGATGAATTGTAATAATTTATATTCAAATCCTGAAGAACATCTCTTTTAAAATCAGGCTCAGTGATGTCTTTTTCTAATTCTCGTTGGGTGAGAATAGTGTTAATTTTAAAATTAACAGATGAAAATGCGTTTAAAATTTTAGCTACTTGATTATTCACTTCTATGGCTTTAATTGCTGGAATAGAGGACATATCATAGAGTCTCAACGTTTCATTGTATAATAAATTTGCGCGAGATTTAAAAGCATCAGTTTCTAAAAACTGTGGAGTAACACTATCAATAATGCTTTTCGTAATGTCATTTAACTCTCTGGAATTATTTAATGCATCATTAGGTGAAATAGCGGTGAATTGTTGTAAAAAAACCCTTAAGTTTTCATACTCATTCCACGCATCAATAGCTGTTTGAAATTTTGGCTGAATACTTGGTACTTGGTTGTGTTTTTTTACACGACTAGTTTCCGGCCTTTCAATCACTTCTTTAGCAGTTGTATTTTTATCATTACAAGAGCTTATCAATAAAATAAATAGGCAATAAAAAATAAATCTCATGGATTACATATCAGTCTTTAAAAATACATAAAATACCTTAAAAATCTCAACCTATATAAAAACAGCTTTTTTTTAATTTTATTAAAGATAATTTAATAAATTGTTTTAAATAAATTGTTTTTTATGAATAGCTAAATTTTTTACCTTTGATTTTATGAAAAATACAAATTAGCATGAATCAAACTATTCTGGTATTAGGTGCTAGTGGGCAAATTGGAAGTGAATTAATAGAAAAACTTCGTACAATCTATGGAAGTACTCATGTCGTAGCATCTGATATTAGAAACGGAGCCACATCATTAATGAATTCAGGGCCTTTTGAAATCATTGATGCAACTGATAAAGAGGCAATTTTAGCTGTTGTGAAAAAGTATGGAGTTACTCAAATTTACCTATTAGCAGCAATGCTTTCGGCTGTAGGAGAAAAATTCCCTCAAAAAGCATGGAATTTAAATATGACTTCTTTGTTAGCGGTGTTAGATCTTGCCAAAGAAAAACATATTAATCAGGTGTTTTGGCCAAGCTCTATTGCAGTATTTGGGCCAACAACTCCAAAAATAAATACTCCACAACAAACTGCTATGGAGCCCTCCACAGTCTATGGAATTAGTAAGATTTCAGGAGAATTTTGGTGTAATTATTATCACGAAAAACATGGTGTAGATGTAAGAAGTCTCAGGTATCCTGGAATTATTAGTTGGAAAACTAAACCAGGGGGAGGAACTACTGACTATGCAGTGGATATATTTTTTAATGCTATAGAACAAAGTAATTTTGAATGTTTTTTAAGTAAAGATTCTTGTTTGCCTATGATGTATATGGAAGATGCTGTTCATGCAACTGTTCAGATTATGCAAGCACAACCTGAGCAAATAAAAATCAGAACTTCTTATAATGTATCAGCTATGAATTTTACACCAAAAGAATTAGCTTTTGAGATAAAACAACATATCCCAAATTTTACAATTACCTATAAGACTGATTATAGACAGGCTATCGCTGATAGTTGGCCTGATTCAATAGACGATAGCAATGCAAGAGAGGACTGGGGTTGGTCTCCAAATTATACGCTTTCAAAAATGACAAAAGATATTCTCGAAAATTTATTGGCTTAATAAGTTTATAATTAAAAATATAAGACTACTTTCAATTGCTATTAAAAAAAACAAAAAATTAATGAAAAAAAATATTAAGGAAGGGCTTCAAAAAGCAATTTCTTATTCATCCTACAGAACACTTGTAAGTGATTTAATAGCATCTGGAAAATCAAGTGGACCCATTCAGTCTGAGGAACTATTGAATTATAGTAAGTTAAATGATCGAAGAATGAGGAGACTTGACAAAACAATACAACTTAGCCAAGAAACGCTTCTTGCATTAAAAAAAATTGATATTCCAATTACTTGGTTGGTGTTAACAGAGGGTTGGTGTGGAGATGCCGCACAAATACTTCCAGTTATCTCTAAAATTGCAAATAAATGTAATTTAATTACTTTAAAAATCATTTTTAGAGATGAACATCAGGAGCTGATGAATCATTTTTTAACTAATGGAGGAAGATCTATCCCTAAACTACTTGTTTTAAATTCTGAAAATGAAGTAATCAATACTTGGGGTCCTAGACCTTCTATTGCATCAAAAATAGTGCAGGATTATAAAAATAAACATGGGCAGTTAGATAAGACTTTCAAAAAAGAGTTACAAGTATGGTACAATAAAGACAAAGGTGTTAATATTCAAGAAAACATGGTAGGTTTACTAGCAAATTAATTCGCCCTAAGAGGTTATTTCTTTCACTATATTTGCGCTATGATTACAGAATTTAATTTATTATCAGAAGAAGCAAAAATTTGGGTATACCCATCGAGTAGAAAATTTTATGCTAATGAAATTGATGAAATTGAGTTAAAAATCAAAAATTTTGTAAGTAGTTGGAAAAAAGAAGCTATTAATTTTAAATGCTCTTATCAATTATTATACAACAGATTTATAATTATTGCTGCTGAAGATGAGAATTCTTCAGTTACGAATTTGGATATGGATTCTCAAGTAGAATTTATTATTGACCTTCAAAATAATTATAAGGTGTCATTATTAGATAAAATGAATGTTTGTTTTAAACAAGGAGAATATGTTCAGTATAAAGAATTAAAAGAGTTTAAACAACTAGTTAAGAATAAAGCTGTAACTGCCAAAAACATTGTTTTTGATAATTTAATCACAAACAAACATGATTTTCAAAACTATTGGGAGATCCCAATTGAAGAGAGTTGGTATAATAGGTTTTTTTAATTAAAAATAGTAAACCCAATTCCTAATGATAGATTATCATAATTGCCATTTTCAAAATTTTTAATTTTCTTACTGTGGTAAATAATTTTAAATGTTGGTTTTAATTTTCTGTCAGAATCAAATCTCCAACCAATACCAAATCCCCTATAGTCTCCATCAGAAAATCGTTCAGCAAGTCTCCATAATCTACCAGTATTAAAAAGTAAATAAAAAGCATCGTCTTCTTTAGTCCAAAGATTGTACTGAAAAGTAAAATATGTTGGAATTGATCCAATGAAATAATCAAAATGGTAATCAAAACCTGTATTAAAACTTAAGGCGATTTTATTTTTATATTCATAACCAATACCAAAACGAAGCAAAGTTTCTGAGGGTACAAAGAACGGTTCGTCATTAGTATTACCAAATTCAAAATTCTCATTTAATTTAAATGTCAAATTAGCATTGGTATTAAAAAAGGTAATCCCTTTTTTTTGCTGGGAGAATAAAATTAAAATATTAAAGACAGTAAGGAATAGAAAAATAAATTTCTTCATAAAATAGGTTTAACCTATAGTTACAATAATTAGTCCAATTCTAATTTTTTAATAAATCTCTCAATAGAAAGTGAATTGTCAACAGAAAATTTACCAATTTTAGTTCTTCTTAAACTAGAAAGATGTGCTCCAGAGTTTAGAGATAATCCAAAGTCATAAGCTAAAGATCTTATGTAAGTTCCCTTGCTACAAACTACCCTAAAGTCTATTTCTGGCAATGAGGTTTTTGTAAGTTCAAACTCAGAAATTGATACTTTTCTTGTGTCTATTTCAGTGGTTTCACCTTTTCTTGCCAATTCATACAATCGTTTTCCATTTTTTTTTATTGCTGAAAATATAGGTGGTTTTTGGTCTATTTCACCAATGAATTTTAGGGTAGTTTTTGTTAAGAATTTCTCTGTGATATGATCTGTAGTAAATGTTTCATTAATAGCAGTCTCTAAATCATAGCTTGGTGTAGTTGCACCAATGGTAAATGTTCCTGTATATTCTTTAATTTGTTCTTGATAGGTAGCAATATTTTTAGTTTCTTTTCCAGTACAAATTATGAGCAAGCCAGATGCTAAAGGGTCTAAAGTGCCTGCATGCCCAACCTTTATTTTCTTTAATCCAAATTTTTGCTTGATATGCCAACGTATTTTGTTAACGGCCTGGAAAGAAGTCCATTCTAGGGGCTTATCTATTAATAATACTTGACCATTTAAGTAGTCTTCTTTATTCATGGTTAAAAGGCATATATAATTGCAATAGTTCCGGCAATTGCACAGTACACAGAAAAATAGATTAATTTACTTTTTTTGACCAATGCGATCATCCATTTACAGGCTACTAAGCCTGCTATAAATGCAGCAAAAAAACCAATAACCATTGGAGTTATATCTGATGAAATACTGTCAATTTCTCCACTAGAGATGTCTTTGATCATTTTACCAACAATTAAAGGAACTACCATTAGAAATGAAAACTTAGCAGCTTTTGTTCTGTCTATTCCTAATAAAACAGCTGTAGAAATTGTAGCTCCAGATCTAGATATTCCCGGTAAAATGGCAATAGCTTGAGATATTCCAACCACAACGGCATTTCTAAAGGTGACGTTTTTTGTGGTGTCTTTTGCTTTATCTGCTAATAAAAGAAGTAGCGATGTTATCAGTAACATACAGCCTACCAAAAGAATTTGCCCTCCAAACAAAGAAGCAATTTCTTCCTCAAAATAAAGCCCAATAAAAACAGTGGGTATCATTGAAACAATAATTTTAGAAGAGAACTGGGTTTCTTCATTCCATTGAAATTTAAATAACCCTTTAAAAATTTCAAGGATTTCTTTTCTAAAGATGACTAATGTGCTTAATGCAGTAGCAAAGTGTAATACTATTGTAAATAAAAGGCTTTCTTCAGGAATAGAGTTGTCTCCTAAGATAACTTTAGCTAATTCTAAATGTCCGCTTGAGGATACAGGTAAAAATTCGGTAAGTCCTTGAATAATTCCAAGGATAATAGCTTCAATAAGACTCATTGTTATTTATTAGGATTGAGCAGTATGGCATAAATTTCTATTGCTAAGCCAATAATAACTAGCGTTGGTGCTAGTCGAATTCTTTGAAAATTATACATTGCTTCATTAAAAACTGCTGGATCGTCACTACCCCCTCCAGACATAATAATAAATCCAATCGCTATGAATGCAATCCCTATAAACATGAATAGGTAATTTTTCTTTCCAAAAAGAAATATGGGTTTAGAGGGCTGTTTATCTTTACTCATAAGTTTATTAATAATAAAGTTTTTCTGTTTGTAAATTTAAAAAACGTTGGGTTGCAAAAAAAGTACTTAACCATGAAATCACAAATGCTATAATTAATATTCCACCGCCAAGATATGCTAAAGTAATATAATCTGTGGTTAGTTGAAGTGTTGGTATTTTTTGGTCTATGTAATAAATCACCATAGCTAAACCGACTAATGATATCATCGCTCCAATAAAACCTAATTGAACACCGTTCCGAATAAATGGTTTTCTAATAAAGCTTTTCGTAGCTCCAACCATTTGCATGGTTTTAATATTAAACCTTTTCGAATATACAGAAAGTCGTATTGAACTGTTGATGAGAATTAATGCAATTAATCCAAAAAAAGAACTAATTACAAACAACCAAAAACTTACTCTCTGGATATTTTGTGTTAAAAAAGTAACCAAGGGTTTATCATAAGAAACCTCAAAAACATAATTATTATTTTTAAATCTATCTGTAATTTCTTCCATTTTTTCTGGAGTTACAAAACCAGGATTTAAATAGATATCAATACTATTTTTTAAGGGGTTAGTTCCCAGATAATTAACGAAATCTTCACCTAAATCTTCCGCATAAAATTTCGCAGCTTCTTCTTTAGAGATATAAACAATTTTTCTGGTAAATTTTTCCTCAGTTAAGGATTTTCTTAGATTTTCTATCTGTTCACTTGAAGTATCGTTTTTTAGAAATAAAGTAATTACAACTTCCTCTTTAAAGTGATTAGCTACTTGGGTAGATTTCAAAAGTACAAGACCTAAAAACCCAACCATAAATAACACCAGCGAAATACTTATTACTACAGAAAAGTAAGACGATCTCAATCGACGTTTTTGGTAGGAATCAAAATTAGATGACATACAATTAATTATTCTATGCTTGCAATATACAAATTAGCATTCAGAAATTTCAAGATTAAAAAATTGAAAAACTTAATTTTATCCCAAATTAAATTACTTTTTTTCTTATTTAAGATTTACAGAATTTTTAACCAACTAGTTTTTAATTAGTAATTTCTTGACAGAGTTCAATTAAAACTCCATTGCTAGATTTTGGATGAATAAAGGCTACAAGTTTATTGTCTGCTCCTTTTTTAGGGGTTTCATTTAATATAACAAAGCCTTCACTTTTAAGACGAGCTATTTCTGATATAATATCAGAAACTGCAAAAGCAATATGATGAACACCTTCTCCTTTTTTTTCTATAAACTTTGCTATTGGGCTTTCAGGGTTTGTAGCTTCTAATAATTCTATTTTATTAGGTCCAGTTTTAAAGAAAGAGGTTTTTACCCCCTCTCTTGCTACTTCCTCAACTTTATAATGACCAACTCCAAATAAATTAGCAAATAAAGCATTAGATATTTCTAAATCTTTAACAGCAATTCCAATATGTTCTATTTTATCCATTGTTTTGTAAAGAATATAAGATTGTGCCTGTAGCAGCTTATCCCTAAAAAGATACATTATCTTTCTAGGTCTCTCAAAAGTAAGGAATGTTTTGTTAATTATTGTAGATTTGCAGCATGGAAGAAACGAATAGACAACGAAAAATTGCGGGTGTTTTACAAAAAGATTTGGTAGATGTTTTACAAAAAGCTGCTCAAGATGGAATGCAAGGTGTTATTATATCGGTTTCTAAAGTCTCTGTAACTCCAGATTTGGGAGTTGCAAAAGTATATTTAAGTGTTTTTCCTTCAGACAAAAGAAACATTATTGTTGAAGGTGTAAAGTTCAACTCGCCATTAATTCGACATGAACTCGCTAAAAGAACTCGAAATCAATTGCGAAGAATGCCAGAGCTTCTTTTTTTTGGAGATGATTCTTTAGATTATATTGAAGAAATAGATAAGTCATTACGAGGTGGAGATGTAAATCCAATTCAAGACCCAAGTGTACTTCCAAGACGTAAAAAACAATAACCAACATTCTCTTTGAATTTTCCATTATACATAGCCAAAAGATACCTATTTGCTAAAAGTGGAAACAATGCAATTAATATTATTGCTATTATTGCAGCCACAGGTGTTGTTCTTGGTACAGCTGCATTATTTATTATTCTTTCAGCCTTTTCAGGCTTAAGAACCTTCAATTATTCTTTACTTGATATTTCTGATCCAGATATAAAAATCACCGCATCTAAAGGGAAACGTTTTTTTTACGATGCATCATTACAAAATATTATTTCCAAGGATTCTGATGTTGTTGTATTTTCAAAAGTAATTGAAGAAAGAGTTTTTATAAAAAACAAGAATAAACAACAAATTGCTTACGTTAAAGGGGTAGATTATAATTATACTGACGTAGTAGCCTTAGATCAAGCAATTCAAGTGGGTACATGGTTGCAAAAAGAATATACTAATACAAGTATTGTCGGGAATGGTTTAGCATATAAATTATCTGCAGGAGTTGATAGCTTTGGAGAATATTTAGAGATTCTTGTTCCAAAAACAGGCACAGGGTTTTTAAATCCATCACGAAGTTTCAGGAGAATCAATACCCAAATCGTTGGCATATATTATGGAGCTGAAGATTTTGAAAACAATTATGTTTTTATTTCAAATGCTCAAGCTCAACAATTATTAAACTTCAAAGCAGATCAGTTTACTGGAATAGAACTAAAATTAAGACCTGAAACTAATGCAGCTGATTTTTCAATACAATTACAAAAAAACTTAGGACCTCAATATAGGGTTCAGACAAGAGCTCAACTAAATGAGCTTTTTTATAAAGTGATAAATACAGAAAACTTTATTTCATATTTAATTTTTACACTAATTGTAATCATTGCGATGTTTAATATTATTGGGGCTATTATTATGATGATTATTGATAAAAAAAAGAATCTAAAAACATTGTTGAGTTTGGGGGCATCGATGTCTAAAATAAAAAAGATTTTTGTCTTGCAAGGTTTTTTATTGACTATAATATCTATGGCTATTGGGTTGTTTTTATCAGTGATCACAGTATGTGTTCAACAAAAATTCCAAATTTTTATGATTACATCCTCAATACCTTATCCTGTAGAGTTAAGGGGGTCAAACTTACTTGTCGTAATTACCACTATTACAGTACTAGGATTTTTAGCCGCTAAGCTAGCCAGTAGCAGAATTTCTGCCAGCTTTATTGATAAGTAATACTATTTAAATGCTGGAATCATGGCATTGCCAAAGGTTTCTTGAACTACATCAAAAGCAGCAAATACATCTTTTGGGTCATCTGAGGTAACCATTTTTAAACGATGTTCTTTAAAATGAGGAATTCCTTTAAAATAATTGGTGTAGTGACGTCTGGTTTCAACCACTCCTAGGTGTTCTCCTTTCCAATCTATTGCCATTTGTAAATGACGACGAGCCATTTCTGTTCTTTCAGCAATTGTTGGTCCGGGAAGATGCTCACCTGTCTCAAAATAATGCTTTACTTCGTTAAAAAACCAAGGATATCCAATCGAAGCTCTTCCGATCATCGCTCCGTCTAAACCATAAACATCACGCATTTCTTTAGCTTTTTCTGGGGTAGTTACATCACCATTTCCAAACACAGGGATATGCATTCTAGGATTATTTTTTACCTCAGCTATGGGTTTCCAGTCTGCGTCTCCCTTATACATTTGAGCACGGGTTCTTCCATGAATAGAAATAGCTTTACAACCTACATCTTGCAATCTTTCTGCAACTTCTACAATTTTTATAGAGTCATGATCCCAACCCAAGCGAGTTTTTACTGTAATTGGTAAATTGGTATGTTTTACCATGGCTTCTGTGAGAGAAACCATCAAGTCAATATCTTTTAATATTCCAGCACCAGCA
>CBFHOD010000045.1:0-18433 GCA_965657365.1 Flavobacteriaceae bacterium | reverse complement strand
GGCCGAATTAGATAAATGGAAAGAGGATGGTGTCTTGTATATTTTAAATGGAAGAACCAAACAAAAAATGCCACACTACATTCAATTCTACGATAATTTTATAAAAAATAAAAAACGCTTAAGTGTTGAAAATGCAGTAAAAAAATTGATGATTCCACATCTAATAATTCATGGAGATAATGATTTATCTGTACCTTTTCTGCATGCACAAAACCTACATGATTGGAATCTATCTAGTAAACTCATTGTTGTTTCAGAATCTAATCATGTCTTTGGTGCCTCTCAACCTTGGACAAAAACAAAGCTTCCGATAGATTTTAGTTTTGTTGTAGAAAAAACAATTGTATTTATTACCAACCCTTAATTGTTAATAAAACCGAATAACTCTTCAGGTGTTTTTCTGTCACTTTTTAGTATTTTTATTTTCTAATTTCTAGGTAAGAAATCCGCAACTATGTACTTGATTTTTGATACGGAAACCACTGGGTTACCAAAGAGCTGGAATGCTCCTATTACCAATACTGACAATTGGCCAAGATGCATACAAATAGCATGGCAGCTTCATGACAATATGGGGAATGTGATAGAGCACAATAATTTCTTGCTTCAACCTAATGGATTTAACATTCCTTATGATGCAGAACAAATACACGGTATATCTACTGATTTAGCTCAAGAACAAGGAATTCCATTAAAAGAATGCTTAGTCTTATTTAACGAAGTTCTAGAAAAAACTACATTTATTGTTGGGCAGAATGTAAATTTTGATTTAAATATTATGGGTTGTGAATTTCATCGTTTGGGAATTTCAAACAGCCTGAACAAACTTCCTATTTTAGACACTTGTACTGAGCATACTGCACAATTATGTCAAATTCCAGGTGGTCGAGGAGGAAAATTTAAATTACCTACATTAACAGAATTACACAACCATTTATTTGGTGTAAATTTTGGAGATGCTCATAATGCCACTGCAGATGTAGAAGCTACCTCTAGATGTTTTTTAGAATTAATTCGTTTAAGGGAATTTTCAAAAGAAAAATTAGATGTTGATGAAGATTATTTTAAAAACTTTTCAGAGGCTAATCCAAAACCCATTCAGGTAATAGGTTTAAAACACATTAATCTTAAGAACGAAAGTGAAAAAATTAGAAAACGTTTAGCTTCTCTTAAAGAAAACGAAACAACATCTAATACATCAGCTGGGCTATCTCAATTAGAAAATGTTCAATTTGCCCACCTTCACAATCATACTCAGTTTTCAGTTTTACAATCTACTATCCAAATTGGAAATATAGTAAAAGCTGCAGCTAAAGATCATATGTCTGCAATTGCATTAACTGATACTGGAAATATGATGGCTTCATTTCATTTTGTGAGTGCCATCCTAAAACACAACAAGCAAGCATTAGCTAAAAATGAGATCTCTGAAGAAAATGGAGAAACTCCAAATGAAACAATTTTAAAGCCAATTCTTGGATGTGAATTTAATGTTTGTGAAGATCATTTAGATAAAAAAAGAAAGGACAATGGATACCAAATTGTCTTACTTGCAAAAACGAAAAAAGGATATCATAATCTTGCCAAAATGTCTTCCATTGCTTTCATCAATGGATTCTATTATGTTCCCAGGATAGATCGTAAAATTATTCAACAATACAAAGAAGATGTTATTGTATTAACCGGTAATACTTATGGAGAAGTACCAAATAAAATATTAAATGTAGGAGAAAAACAGGCTGAAGAAGCTCTGATCTGGTGGAAACAACAATTTGGCAACGATTTGTATATCGAATTGATGCGACACAATCAAGAAGATGAGCGTATTGTAAATGAAACACTTCTAAAGTTTGCTAAAAATCATAAGATTAAAGTTGTTGCAACCAATAATATATTTTATTTAAACAAAGAAGATGCAAACGCACACGATATTTTATTGTGTGTAAAAGAAGGAGAAAAACAAGCTACTCCAAAAGGGAGAGGAAGAGGGTATAGGTATGGGCTTCCTAATGACGAATATTATTTTAAGTCTAGTGATGAAATGAAAGCATTGTTTGCAGACATTCCTGAAGCAATAGCTAACATTCAGGAAATTGTTGACAAGATTGAAGTTTTCTCACTAGCTAGAGATGTTCTTTTGCCTGCATTTGATATTCCAAATGAATTTCAGTCTAAAGAAGATCAAGAGGACGGTGGAAAAAGAGGAGAAAATAATTACCTGAAACACCTTACGTTTATTGGTGCAAAAAAACGTTATGGAGAAATCACAGTGTCTATAAAAGAGCGACTTAATTTTGAGTTAGAAGTTATTGAAAATACAGGATACCCAGGGTATTTTTTGATTGTTGAAGATTTTATCAGAGAGGCTAGGAAGATGGATGTTTCTGTTGGACCAGGCAGAGGATCAGCTGCTGGCTCTGTAGTTGCATATTGTCTTTGGATTACCAATATAGACCCTATAAAGTATGATTTACTTTTCGAGCGTTTTCTTAATCCAGAACGTGTATCTATGCCTGATATTGATATTGATTTTGATGATGAAGGAAGAGGGCGTGTGATGGATTATGTGATTAGCAAATACGGAGCAAACCAAGTAGCGCAAATTATTACCTATGGTACCATGGCTGCAAAATCATCTATTCGTGATACAGCTAGAGTTCTTGATTTACCATTGTTTGATGCTGATAGAATTGCTAAATTAATTCCAAATGTTAAACTGAAAAATATTTTTGGAACAGATGATAAAAGCAAAGGTAAAATTGCTGCATTACGTTCTGAAGAAAAGGATATGGTTAACGAATTGAAAGCCATGTCAGAAGGAGATGGAATAGAATCTGAAACCATCAATAAAGCGGCTATACTTGAAGGATCTGTTAGAAATACAGGAATTCATGCTTGCGGAGTCATCATCACTCCCTCAGACATTACCAATTTTGTTCCTGTAGCTTTAGCAAAAGATTCAAATATGTATGTTACTCAGTTTGATAATTCTGTAGTTGAAAGTGCTGGCTTATTAAAAATGGATTTTTTAGGGTTAAAAACCTTAACACTTATAAAAGATACTGTTAAAATTGTAAAAGCTAGGCATGGGGTTCAACTAGATCCAGAAAATTTCCCACTAGATGATGTAAAGACTTATGAATTATTTCAACGAGGTGAAACAGTTGGAATTTTCCAGTATGAATCTCCAGGTATGCAAAAACATATGCGCGCACTCAAACCTACCGTTTTTGGAGACTTGATTGCGATGAATGCATTATATAGACCAGGTCCAATGGAATATATCCCATCTTTTATAAATAGAAAGCATGGTAAAGAAGATATTCAATATGACTTGCCCGCTATGGAAGAGTATTTAGCTGAAACCTATGGAATAACTGTATATCAAGAACAGGTAATGCTACTCTCTCAGAAACTTGCCAACTTTACAAAAGGTGAAGCCGATGTATTACGAAAAGCAATGGGGAAAAAACAGGCTGCTGTCTTAGCTAAAATGAAACCTAAATTTATTGATCAAGCAAGAGAAAACGGTCATGAATCAGAGAAACTAGAAAAAATCTGGAAAGATTGGGAAGCTTTTGCATCCTACGCTTTTAACAAATCTCACTCTACTTGTTATGCATGGATAGCCTATCAAACAGCTTATCTTAAAGCTCATTACCCTGCAGAATATATGGCTTCTGTCTTATCTAATAATATGAATGATATCAAGTCTGTTTCATTCTTTATGGAAGAATGTAAATCTATGGGACTAGAAGTTTTAGGTCCAGATATTAATGAATCCTATTTAAAATTTTCTGTAAACAAACAAGGTGCCGTTCGTTTTGGAATGGGTGCCATAAAAGGTGTTGGTAGTTCTGCTGTTAAAGCAATTATCAAAGAGAGAAAAGAAAATGGTAGTTTTTCATCAATTTTTGATGTAACCAAAAGAATAGATTTACGTGCTGCAAATAAAAAAGCTTTTGATGGTTTAATTTTAGCGGGAGGGTTTGATTCTTTTTCTAACACACACAGAGCACAATATTTTACTGAGGATGAGAAGGGACAAACCTTCATAGAGAAAGCAATTAGATATGGAAGTAAATATCAAGAAAATTTAAATTCTGCACAAGTATCTTTATTTGGAGAAGCTTCAGATATACAATTCCCTGAACCAGATATTCCTCACTGTGAAGTATGGGGAAACATGGAGGAACTGGCTAAGGAAAAAGAGGTAGTAGGAATTTATATTTCTGCTCATCCATTAGATGATTTTAAAAATGAATTAAAGTTCTGTAATGCAAGTGTAGGTCTTTTTAAAAGTGACTTACAAAAATATGTGGGTTCTAATTTAGTGTTTGCAGGTATTATTACCGAAGTTCAACATAAGGTTTCAAAGGCTGGAAAAGGATGGGCTTCTTTTTTTATTGAAGATTATTTAGATAGTTTTGAGTTTCGAATATTTGGAGAAGATTACTTAAAGTTTAAACATTTCTTAGTCTCAAATTCTTTCTTATTTGTGAGAACTACTATTCAAAAAGGATGGACTAATAAAGAAGGTGTAGAGGGAGATGCGAGGTTAAAATTCACTGAATTTAAATTATTACACGATGTAATGGATGATTTATGTAAAAAAGTGACCATTAAAATACCCATAGAAGATGTTCACGAAAAATCAATACAGAATTTTAATACCTTATTCAGTAATCACAAAGGAAAACAATCTTTAAAGTTTGTAATTTATGATGTAGAAGAAGAAATAGAATTGGATGTTCCTAGTAGGAATACAAAGATAAAAATTAGCAGTGAACTATTAAAAAAGCTTGAAGATCAGCATATTAATTTCAAATTAAATTAAGCAGTTAACTCAGTAAAAAGTGTTTCCAAACTTTGATTTTTGGAATTTAATTCTAAAATTTTTAATCCATTTTCTTGGGCGAAATCAAAAATTATTGGCCTTATATCTTCAGGTGAGTCAAAAGTCAAATACCAAGTAGTATCAAAATTATTCTTAATAGATATGATATTTGGTAGCCTCTGAATAAATTGTTCTTCAATCTTGTAATCAAAAGTAACCTCTATAATTTGTTCATTACTTTCTTTTAACTCTTTTATAGATTTATCTAAAAGCAACTCTCCTTTTTTAATAATGATAACTCGATCACACACAGCCTCTACCTCCTGCATAATATGAGTAGAAAATAAAATTGTCTTTTCTTTTCCTAACTCTTTAATTAAAATTCTTATTTCTTGGATTTGGTTTGGATCTAATCCTGTATTAGGTTCATCTAAAATTAACACATCTGGATTGTGAATAATAGCTGCTGCTATTCCAACTCTTTGCTGATACCCTTTTGAAAGTTGACTGATTTTTTTGTGAACTTCAGGTGTTAAGCCTACAGTCTTAATAACAGTTGCAATAGCTTCATTTGAAACCTTAAGTATTGATGCCTGAAATTGCAAATATTCCCTCACATACATCTCTTGATACAAAGGGTTCTGTTCTGGAAGATACCCTATTTTAGCTTTTGCTTCTATTGGTTTTTTTTCTACATTAATACCAGAAACAAAAACAGCTCCTTCATTTGGTGAAATATAACCTGTTAAAATCTTCATCATGGTAGATTTTCCAGCACCATTTGGCCCTAAAAATCCAATAATCTCTCCTCTATTAGCATAAAAACTGATTTTATTTAACGCTAATTGAGTTCCATAAGATTTTGAAACAGATTGTACTTCTATAGACATACAACAAAAGTAATTTATTTAATTTTATATCATCAATTATTTAATAATAGTTCAAAAAAAAGGCTGTCTCTTCAGACAACCTTTAACTTTTTTTAATTAATAAAGTAATTTTAAAATCTTATTCAATTACTAATTTTTTTGTGGTTTGTTTGTTTCCGTTTTTAATTTTCAACAGATACACTCCTTTTGCTGTATTTTCGAATGAAATACTTTCAGAAAACCTTGCGGCTTCATTAGTAAATACCAATTCTCTTACCAATCTACCTGTTATATCAAATAATTGAAGTTGAATATTATCTGATGAAGCAGTATCGAATTGCAAATTGAAATTTCCATTGGAGGGATTAGGATATAAATTAAAACCTTCAAAAGTATCATTATCCAAAGAAGCTGTTGCGTCAACAACCTCGATGGTATAATCTTCAACCTCTGCATCTTCACCAGTCATACAAGAAGTTGGGTCAGAATTGTATTTAGTTGATACTCTCATGGTTGTTGAACCCAATAAAGCATCTGAAGGGATGGTTACAGACAAGGGACTTAATGTTGTTGCAATATCTGGTTCATTGTTTGCAGTCCCTAAGTCATATTCTTCATTAGCATCATCAAAATCACAATCTTGATTCCAATCTATCCAAACTAAAGTATGAACTGTATAATTTCCATCTGTATTTACTTGAACAGTTAAATCATGAACTTCATCAGCTTTTACATTCGTACTAATATTTGTGTAGTCACTGTATGCTCCTGGCTTTCCAGAAGGGTTATCTATTGTATTAAAAATAACTCTTGTTGTACTAGTGACATAAGCTGTATTTCCAGTAGATATACAAACTGAACAATTTTGTGTAGTAAAAGAATTTACTGAAGAAAAGTTTCCTTCACCACAACTATTTTTAGCTTTAACTCTCCAATAATACGTAGTTGATTGATTTAAAGTAGCTCCAGTATATGAATTTGATGTTACATTTTCATTTACTAAAATTGAACTAAACCCTGAATCAGTTGCTATTTCTATATCATAAGAACTCGCATTTGAAATTTCTTCCCATGCAAAAACAGGAGCTAACCCAACTCCAGTATCAGTGTTACCAGGTGATGTTAAATTTAAAGCTGTAAACGTATCACTTACTATATTTAATGTTGCTTCAAGGTTTCTTGTAATTGAATTGGAAGAAGCAGTAATATCTATTTGGTAAGTATTAACGGGTGCTCCGTTTAAATTACCCAGTGTCATGGTAACAATTCCTTCAGTATTGATGGTTGATGGACTAAAAGTAACTGAGGATCCTGATGGTTCTCCAGTAGCTAAAAAACTTACAGTTTCAGAAAAATCATTAATGAAATCCAAGGAAATTTCATAAGTAACATCATTCGTGTTAGAATTACATATCTCAACTAACCCAGTAGTATTGGTAGCAATAAAAGTTGGGTCGGAAGAACTAATAGTAAAGTTTGAAGTGTTTACATTATAAAAAATATTATCTACTGCAGCTACCATAATTCTAGCAGTATTAGTAACATTATTTGGAACTACAATACTAGCTGATCCATTGTTGGCTGTGTTTTCTTTTAATACTATTGGAAAAGAAATTCCACCATCTATAGACAACAAAATTGTTACATTTTGGGTGTTAACTGGTACTTGATTTGTAGCACCAACAACCCAATTAATAGTTTGATTTGATCCTACAAGCCACTCTTCGTTGGTAGAAGGTCCGTCTACTGTAAAAGGGGTAATATCTAGTGTGGTTACTTTTATATCATCTCTTGCACTGTTACCTCCTCCAACTGCATTATCTCTCACTACAAGTGAAAAATTCATCTCTCTAGCAACAGAGGGAACTACCTCCCATGTACTTGAGATATTTCCTGCGATAACTGTTGGTAAAGCAGGCATGTATCTGTTTGGAGAACTTATTGATGAATTAGATCTAAAAGCTGGGCCAACTGTACTTGTTGATGATGGTGGCATTGAAGCTATTTCGTTATCAGTCTGTTCCCAATTATAACTTAATGCATCCTCAGAATCTTCGTCTGAAGCTATTCCTCTTAAAACAAAAGGTGTTGATTTAGGAATAGAATGATCTAACCCTTCCGTAATTACTGGAGCACTATTTCCTGATGAAGTTGTTGATGCACAACTAGCAGATGTTTCAATTCTATTCCACATTTCAGCAATACTTACAGAATGAAAGTGATCATCACTATTACTTTGAACATTTGGGGCACAAATTCCAGCATAACCCATAATAGTAGAAGCACTACCTGGCTCTACTGCTGTTGAATTATTTCTATTACAACTGTTATTTTGAGTATGATTTGCTCCAAACTGATGTCCCATTTCGTGAGATACATAATCAATATCATAGGGGTCACCTAAGGGAGTACTTATACCAGTCACACCTCTTGCTTTAGAACCGGTACTACATACAACTCCTAGACCTGCAAGACCTGCACCTCCAATACTAAAAATATGACCTATATCATAATTAGCATTACCAATCGTATTATCACAGATACTTTGAACCTGATTTATCATTGTTCCAGCACTACCATCTGTAATTCCATCTGTATTAGCATCTAAAAATATAATCTGTTCATTGTCTTCAACAATTTCCATTTTAACTCCTAAATCTCTTTCATAAACTCCATTAATTCGAGTCATTGAGGTATTCATTGCTGATAAAACAGCTGCTTTTTTTTCAGCATCAGTAGCATCACTAGAAATCCCTTGGTTATTTAAATGGAATTGAGCATATTCTCCAGAACAAACAAGTGCTAATCGATATGTCCTTAAAAGTCCGTCGTCTGGTGTTCTATAAATTATATTTGAGTCTGTGGTTTTATTTACCTGCTCATCAACCTCACATTTAAAATCATTGTCTTTTTGAGGTAAACTAGATCTACTATAAGAAATATAAGTACTATAGTTTTTTGTGTAGGGATCTATGTAAAAAGAAGCTTGGTCTGCATAAAAAATAACTGCATGAAATCCATCTGTTCCAAAACTAAATCTTGCTGTTGCTGAAAGATCATCAATTCCCTTGGCTGAATATGATTTAATCATAGGGTATTTTAAAGCCAGTCCTTTTGCAAGGGAAGGAGCTTCAGCAACTGAAAATTTTTGAATACCATTAGCTGTTGGAAGTTCAATAATAGTTAGCTCATCTGATATTGCTAATGAGCTTTCTTTTTTGAATTTTTGAAAATTTAATTCATAAATTTTAAAATTAGTTGGAATAGATTTTCTAAGTTTAAGTGCATCATTGGAAAAATCACTTACTTCAGTATCAGTTAATTTCCATAGATTAGATTGAGAAAAACACAAAAACGAGTTTAGCAATAAAATTAAGATTAAATTAAATCTTTTCATGGTTTTAATAATTTTAACTAGAGGGAAGAGAGGTGTAAATATAATAAATAATTATCTTTACAGTCGATGAAAACCAACAGAAAAATACTTTTAAAAGATCTTGGGCTTAAAGATTATAAAGACATTTGGGATTACCAATCAACTTTATTAACGAGTATTATAAATGTAAAAAAATACAACAGAAAAAATAGCACCAAAAATCCTACAAAAAATTATTTTCTTTTTGTTGAGCATCCCAATGTTTACACTTTAGGGAAAAGTGGAGATCTCAGTAATCTTTTGATTAATGAACAACAATTAAAAGAAAAAGAGGCTACCTACTACAAAATAAATAGAGGTGGAGATATTACCTATCATGGGCCTGGTCAAATCGTAGGGTATCCTATTTTAGATCTAGAAAATTTTTTCACAGATATACATAAATACTTGAGGCTTCTTGAAGAAGTAATTATTAAGACGCTTGCCGAGTATGGAGTTAGAGGAGAAAGAAGTGATGGAGAAACTGGAGTTTGGATTGATACAGGAACACCATTTGTAAGAAAAATTTGTGCAATGGGAATAAGAAGTAGCCGCTGGGTGACTATGCACGGCTTTGCCTTAAATGTTAACACTAATCTTGGCTATTTTGACCACATAATACCATGCGGAATTAAAGGGAAAGCAGTCACTTCTTTGGAAGTTGAATTAGGGAAAAAAATTGATATAAATGAAGTGAAAAGTAAAATTCTCTTTCATTTTAAAGACCTTTTTGAAGTAGAAGCATTTGCATCAGACATCTAATTTTAATTGAGTTGGAACTAGTCTAAATGTTTTTCTGTGATATTTTGTAATACCATGCTCTTTGATAGCATTTCTATGTTCTTTGGTTGGATAGCCTTTATTTTTTCTCCAATTATATTCTGGGAATTCCATATGGATTTTTGCCATAAAATCATCTCTGTATGTTTTTGCTAACACAGATGCTGCAGCAATACTCATAAATTTAGCATCTCCTTTAACGATAGTTTTGAAAGGAATATCTTTGTAGGGTCTAAATTTATTTCCATCTACAATAATATATTCAGGAGTTATTGACATGATAGAAATAGACCGTTGCATTCCAGTAATTGATGCCTGTAAAACATTTAGTTGATCGACTTCCTTCTCATCAATAAATGAAATACCGAAAGCTAGAGCATCTTTTTCTATGATGGGTCTGAGTATTTTTCTTTTAGCTTCAGAGAGCTGCTTAGAATCATTTAATAATTCGTTACGATAATTTAATGGTAATATTACAGCTGCTGCAACCACAGGACCACAGAGACAACCTCTTCCGGCTTCATCTGTTCCGACCTCAAATTGATATCCACTATAATTATTTTTTAACACATCGCAAATTAACATTTTTTGAAGATAATTATTTGAATTCTTTTCCTTTAAAAGTTTACTTTTGTTTTCACAATCTTTTTTAATGAAAAGAATTATTTACTTCATCTTTTTAATGTGTCTATCAACCACCTGTATGTATGGTCAAAAAGACATACCCTTCAGCAAACAAAGAAAATCGAAGGAGATGGGTAATTTCTCATTTAATGATAGTATTGTTCAAGATAATAGTGGAACAAAGAAAATTAATTTGAGTGCTAAAACAAAATACACAGATTATAAAATTTTCTCATTTCTCAAAGACACCTCATACGTTGACACTACGCTTAATATAAAAAAACACTACAAGTTTAATTTTTTAAGAAAAGACAACTTTGGCCTGTTGCCTTTTCATAATATTGGTCAGACTTTTAATCGGTTAACCTATGATTTTGATAAAATTAATTCTTTTCCTGGTATTGGTTTTACTGCCAAACAGTTTTCTTTTAACACCGTTAAAGATATCAATTACTTCGAAGTTCCAACCCCAACTTCAGAAATTATGTTCTTAACTACACTAGAGCAAGGAAGGTTTTTAGATTCTTTTTTTACCTTAAATTTCTCCAAAAGACTAAATATATCTATCGCATATACAGGTCTACGTTCTTTAGGAAAATTTAGAGCTGCTCTGGTAAGTCAGGGTAATTTTAGAACAACGTTTCACTATGAGACTAAAAACAATCAATATAACATCAGAGGTCATATAGCTACTCAAGATGTTTTAAACGAGGAAAGTGGTGGTCTAACTCCAGAATCTTTAGTTGCTTTTGTAGATAACGACCCTAATTTTTCAGACAGAGCAAGACTGGATGTTAATTTGGAAGATACAGAAAATTTCCTCGAAGCTTCTCGAGTATATGTAGAACAAGATTATCAACTTCTTTCTTCTAAAGATTCAGTCAATCAAAAAGACTTTACGAATCTAAAGATTGGTCATATACTTTTAAGCAGTCAAAAAGCTTATGAATTTAGACAAAACTCTCCTAGCAATTTAATAGGGACTACCAATTTTTCTGGAAATATTAGAGACGATGTAAAAAACTCATTTTTTAAAAATCAGTTTTTCCTAGAATTTAATTCAAAATATGTCTTAGGAACATTCAAAGCAAAGACGAGCATCATTAATTACACTTATGGGTATGATAGAATTATAAATCAAGCTAGTAATATTAACAAAATAAAGTTAAAAGGAAATGCAATCTCTTTTGGGGCTGACTGGAGGGCAAAAATAGATAAATTTCAATTAGATGCAACTGGGGAAATTACACCAGGTTTAGCAAGACTGGCTGGAACTGATCTTCGAGGAAATTTATCTTATAAAAAAGATAGTTTGTTTGACATAAAAGCTAGCATTTTATTGAATTCTAAATCTCCTAACTTTAATTATCTCCTTCATCAAAGTACCTATGATGCCTACAACTGGGAAAATGATTTTGAAAATATAAGAACGCAAGACTTAGGTTTTCAATTTAATTCTAAGTGGTTAAATGCAGCTGTAAATTTAACTAATATTGAAAACTATACTTATTTTAGTGAAGACAACAAACCAAAGCAATATATAGACAATATTACCTATTTAAAAGTAAAAGTTAAAAAGGAGTTCTCTTATAAGAAATTTGCTTTAGATAATACTATTATGTATCAAAATGTGAGTGGCGGATCCTCGGTTTTTAGAGTTCCAGAACTTGTTACTAGAAACACTTTATATTATAGAGATTATTGGTTTAAAGGAAAACCTATGCAGGTTCAAATTGGTGCTACATTTAACTATTTTACTGCCTATAAGGCTAATGCTTATAACCCATTATTAGCAGAATTTACACTTCAAAATTCTGAAGAAATTGGATTTCCTTCAGTAGACCTTTTTTTTAATGCACAAATTAGAAGAACTCGAATTTTTTTTAGAGTAGACAACGCGCTCTCTGAATTTGGAAATAGAAATTATTTCTCAGCCCCAAACTACCCATACAGAGATTTCACAATTCGATTTGGGCTGGTATGGAATTGGTTTATTTAACTATTATTATTTAGCAACTAACTGTCTTATTTTAATCTTCAATGCAGCAAACAACAACGTAGTAAATGGTGATAACCAATTAAAAATTGCATAAATAAAATACTCTCCAACGCTTACCCCTAAAACACCAGAATGATAGGCGCCACAGGTGTTCCATGGAATTAATACTGAAGTAACGGTTCCTGAATCTTCTAGAGTTCTACTTAAGTTTTCAGGAGCCAAGCCTTTTTCTTTAAAAGCTTTAGAATACATTTTTCCTGGTACTACAATAGCTAAATATTGATCTGAAGCTGTAAAATTTAATCCAATACATGTAAAAACTGTACTAGCAAATAATCCAAAAACAGAATCAAAAAGTTGTAACATAAAGCTACTAATCTTAGCTAAGGCTCCAATAGCATCCATAATTCCTCCAAAAACCATAGCACATAAAATAAGCCAGATAGTTCCCAACATTTTTGCCATACCACCAGCAGTAAACAGCTTTGCTAAAATTTCATTATCTGTTGCCACAGCAGTATCTACTGTTATTGCCGTCATTAATCCTTTGTAGGCCGAGTTAAACGTTAATTCAGTTGCCCCTGCAATATTCATGATAATTTGTGGCTGAAAAAACAACGAAAAAATTGCCGCTAAAAGAGTTCCTACTAGAAGTGCTATTAAAGGTGGTGTTTTTTTTATGATAAGAACAATTACCATAACTGGTACTAGAAATAACCAAGGACTTATAGTAAAAGCCTTATCAATATCTCCTAGCATGGCTGAAGTATCAGCATCACCGTTAACACTGAGTGTGAGTCCTATTATTATAAAAATAATTAAAGTCACTATAAATGTAGGGACCGTAGTATAGGACATGTACTTTATATGAGTGAATAAATCTGTACCTGCCATTGCTGGGGCTAAATTTGTTGTGTCTGACATTGGTGACATTTTATCACCAAAATAAGCTCCGGATAATACAGCTCCTGCTGTCATTCCTAAAGAAATATCTAGGGCACCTGCTATTCCTATTAAAGCAATTCCTACGGTTGCTGAAGTGGTCCAAGAACTTCCAGTTGCAACAGAAATGACTGCACAAATAATTAAGCATGCTGGTAAAAATATAGTGGGATTTAAAATCTGTAATCCATAATAAATCATTGTAGGAATAATACCACTTACTAACCATGTTCCTGCCAAAGCTCCAACCATTAATAAAATGAATATTGCACTAGAGGTTGACTTTACATTCTCTGCAACCTCATCCATCATTCTTGAAAAGGATACCTTATTTCTAAAACCTATAATTGCGGCAATAGCACCCCCCATCAATAATATAAATTGATTTGTTCCACTTAATGAGTCATCCCCAAAAATAAAAACATTGTAGGCTAACATTCCTACTAAAATGATGATAGGAATAACCGCTTCTAAAATAGAGAGCTCACGATTCTCTAATACTTTTTTATCTTGTATTTTTAGCTCAGAAAGGTTTTCTTGGTCTTGCATCGTATCAATTTTTTGTTTTGTAATGTTACGATTTTAGAAGAAGCTATGCAAATGAAATGAGTTGGTTACATTTGCACTCATGGATTCAATAACTCAAATTGTTTTAGGGGCGGCCTGTGGTGAAATTGCTTTAGGAAAGAAAATAGGAAATAAAGCCATACTCTTTGGAGCCATTGGGGGTACAATTCCAGACTTAGATGTACTTATTGGAAGTTTGTATTATTCTAATGAGATAGATAGCTTGGCTTTTCACAGGGGGTTTATGCATTCGATACTTTTTGCAATTTTAGGAGCCTTCCTTTTTGGTTTTATAAGTTCAAAAGCGTACGATTATGGGTCTTTAAGAAAAGGAACCACGAATTTAAAAGATTGGATTTGGTTGTTCTTTTTATCTATTTTTACCCACCCAATTCTGGATAGTTTCACTCCTTACGGAACACAATTATTTTTACCCTTTTCAGATTATAGAGTTGCTTTTAACAACATTGCTGTTGCAGATCCAATATACACCCTTCCCTTTCTTCTTTGTATGATTATTACTCTATTTTACAATCGGAAAAACCCTACACGAATAAGGTGGACAAAAGCAGGCCTTTATCTTAGTTCTGCATATATGATCTTTACTATTGGAAATAAATTATATGTAGATCATTTTTTTAAAACATCCTTTGATAACGCTAATATAAATTACTCAAAATTTAGTGCCCAACCCACAATTTTAAACAATGTTTTATGGTATGCAGTAGCAGAAACTGATAAAAACTATACAGTGGCTTTTTATTCAATTTTTGATAAAAATACAAAACTAACCAAGTTTATAGATATTCCAAAAAATCACACCTTAGTGGACGTAAATCACCCGGATATAAAAAAATTACGATGGTTTAGTAATAACTTTTATACGTTAAGTTCTCCAAACAACAAAGAAGTTATTTATAAAGATTTACGATATCCATTATTAGATCAGAGTGATCCTAGTTCTTCTTTATTTAGTTTTAGATTGGTGGAAGAAGGAAATAGATGGAACACTAAAAGCCTTTCAGAAGAAAGATTTAAAGATAGCAATATGAAAGCATTATCTAAAGAATTATTCAACAGAGCTTTCAGAGATTTTTAATTTGAAACAAAATGACTACTTGCTAAAACTCCTACCTCTTTCATACACCTTTTAATCGTATGATATGTTCTTTTAATATTGTTGTCTAGACCAATAGAAAATCGAATTAAACCATCAGACAAACCCATTTCTACCTGTTCTTCTACAGGAATCTCTGAGGAAGTAGAAGTACCGGGAGCAGAAAATAATGTTTTATAAAATCCTAAACTTACCGCTAAATAACCCACATTATTTTGTTGCATAGCTTCCATGAGTGCATTGGCCTTTTCTAAAGAACCAACATCTATTGTTAACATCCCTCCATACCCATACTCAGTATTCATCATAGTAGTGAATAATGGATGTGATGGATGCGATTCTAAACCAGGATATACTGTTTTTACACCATCAGCTTCAAACTTATTGGCTAAATAAGAAGCATTATAACTGTGCTGCTTCATACGAATATGAAGCGTTCTTAAATTCTTCAAAATTGAGGAAGCGCGAAGGCTATCCATGGTAGATCCAAGAAGCATACAAGCACCATCTATAACACTTCTTAATTGATCTATAAATTCTTGACTGCCACAAACTACACCTCCTACTGCATCTGAAGAACCATTAATAAATTTAGTTAGACTATGTACTACAACATCTGCTCCTAATTGAATGGGAGAAATAGACAATGGTGAAAATGTATTGTCTACTACTAAGGTTAACGAATACTTTTTTGCTAATGCAGCTAATCCTTTAATATCTGCTACCTCTAATAAAGGATTACTCACAGATTCACAGTATAAAACCTTGGTATTCTTGGTAATTGAAGCCTCCACTATATCTAAATTTGTGATATCAACAAAAGAAGTTTGAATGGCTAATCTAGGTGTGAAGTTTTTTAAAAATGCATAGGTACCTCCATATATAGTTCTACTAGACACAATATGATCACCAGCACCACATAATTGCAATAATACAGGAGTAATAGCCCCCATACCTGAAGCAGATACGTTGGCTGTTTCTGTTCCTTCCATAGCAGCTAGTGCTTCCCCTAAGCATAAATTACTTGGTGTGGTATGACGAGAATATAAATGGCAACCATCTGTATTTCCATCAAAGGTATCAGCCATGGTTTTGGCTGCCATAAAAGTATAGGTTGATGAATCTGAAATAGAGGGGTTTACACCTCCAAACTCTCCAAAGTTTTGAAGATCTTGAATATGATCTGCTGGATTAAAACTCATAATAGTAGTATTTTTATCAAATTTAAAAATAAATAGACATATTATCAATAAATACACATAATATTAGTTTATTTTTAATTAAAATACACTAATTATAAACTATAAATCTTTATTTTTATACTTTAACTGAAAATTTTAGAAAATATTTCGGTTATCATTTTTAAAATAAAATCCAATAAAAAACATACAAATGAAATTAGATCATATTGATAAAAAGTTAATTAGTCTACTCCAAAATGATAGCAAACAAACTAGCAAACAGCTTTCTTTACAATCAAATTTATCGGTAACAGCTGTATATGAAAGAATAAAGAAGTTAGAAAAAGAAGGTGTCATAAAAAAATATGTGGCTATAATAGATAAGGAAAAAATCAATAAATCGTTCCTAATTTTTTGCCATATAAAACTACTGCAGCATTCTAAAGAGTTCTTGTCTAATTTTGAAAAAGAAATTTTAAAACTAGATGAAGTTTCTGAGTGTTTTCATGTGAGTGGAGATTATGATTATATCATAAAAATTCATGTATCTGACATGAAAGAGTACAGGGAGTTTATGGTTACAAAGCTTACTACCATTAAGCATATTGGGAGTACGCATAGTACCTTTAGTATAGAACAGGTTAAGAGTACAACTGAAATTCAAGTATAATAAAAAAGCCCAAAACTATGTTTTGGGCTTTTTTTTACTTGTTTGAATGTGATCCGTCACAAAATCCTTGTGAGTCTGATGTGTTTCCACATCCACATTTAGGTCTTTCAATTTTTAAAGTTTTCATATGTATTGGTTTTTTGTTATTTTGTTACTACTGTAAAAGACATTTCTACGAGATCATTAATAAATTTATCTTTTAAACCCTCTATCCATCTTTTTGAACCGTATTTTACATTAAAATCTGCACGATCTATATTAAATAATTTACTTTTAAAGGTTGTTATGCCCTCTACTGTTGAAACAGATGCAGGAATCGTAATGCTTTTGGTTACATCTTTAATAGTTAAGTTTCCTGTAACTGCCATACTCCCTTCAACTTCTAGTACCGAAGTGATTACAAATTTAGCAGTTGGATACACCTCAACATCAAAAAAATCTGAGGCTTTTAAATGTTTTACAATCTTACCAGCACCTTCACTACCAGCCATGTCAAGGTTTTTTATAGTACTCATATCTATGACAAACTCTCCTCCTTTTAAAACATCATTTTCTAATAGCATCCCTCCACTTTTAAAAGCTACTGTCCCATCATGAGAACCTGTAGGTTTAGTTCCTTTCCAGGTCATAATAGAAGCAGTTAAATCTACATTGTTAACCATAGTAGTTTTTTCAACTTTAACCTCTTCTTTTACAACAATTTTTTCTTTTTTTTCTCCTTTACAAGAAAATAAAACAGTAGAAATAATTACTACTGCCATCATTATTTTTTTCATTTCAAATGGATTAAATTTTAATTTGAACCAAATATATAACAACTTAATTTCCATGGAAACTAAAAAAATGTTAAAATTTATTTTTTGTATCTATGATGATAGTAACTGGTCCATCATTATGAATTTCTAATTCCATGTGAAATCCAAATTCTCCGGTTTGAATATTTTTACCAAGTTTATGTTCAAAAGTATCTATAAGTTTTTGGTACAATGGAATGGCTATAGTGGGCTTCGCCGCTTTTATATAACTTGGCCTATTCCCTTTCTTTGTTGATGCATGTAACGTAAATTGACTAACAACTATCACATCTCCTTGATTGTCTAGTAAAGAGTTATTCATGACTCCGTTTTGATCATTAAAAATTCTAAGATTTATAATTTTATTGGAAAGCCAATTGATATCTTCCTGAGTATCTGATTCTTCAATTCCAAGCAAAACTAGCATACCATGAAGAATATTTGCAACTTTTTTATTATCTACAGTCACACTTGCTTTGGATACTCGTTGAATTACAGCTTTCATTAAGACTTTTAATTTTTTATGAGATATTCGCTATTCCCAAATATCAGTTCTATAGTTTTCTTCTTCTCCCTCTAATATTTGAAGATAACTTTTGTATCGAGACCAAGAAACTGCTCCAGTCTCTAAAGCATCT
>CBFHOD010000044.1:0-18566 GCA_965657365.1 Flavobacteriaceae bacterium | reverse complement strand
AACTACGTTCAAATATGTGGTTTCAGATAAGAATTCTTCTGAAGTCTGACCTTCGTTAATAAGCATTAGACCTTCATAACCAACATACCTAGTGATTCCTGCACCAATTAAAATGAGAAGAAATGATACATGAAATAATAGGACAGGCCATTTTTCTTTTCTTAACAATCTATAGCGAAAAATATTTCCAAAAAAATTAATGACAAAAAACACCATAATGGCTTCAAACCACCATGCATTGTAAACGAGAGCTTTTGCTGTTTGAGTGCCATAGTCATTTTCAATAAATGTAGCGACTCCCATTGCTATTGAGTATGCAATGAAAAGCACTGCGGTTAATCGAGTAGAGTAGAAAATATCGAATATTTTTTTCATCCTAAAGTAGGCTTTAAATAGGTTGCAAATTTATGAATTATACAACGAAAAATTCATTCATTTTCTTCTTTTTTAAACCAAAAAAAATGGTGTTAACTAAAGTTTAACACCATTTTTTTGAACTGAATCTATTCAGTATATTTAAATTAATAAGCCATAAAACTTAATTAATGAGTTTTGGTGGACCTGGCGGTATTTGAGGTTCATAAACTTTATCTCCTTTTCTTTCTTTAAATTCTTTTTTAGCGCCCTCTATTAATTTAGGGTTTTTATAAAAGTCAAGCATTGTCATGGCTAATGATTTTGAGGCATATATCATCCCTTTATGACCAATTGACATTCCTGTGCATGCAACAACCGCCCATGAATGCCAAGGGCCATCTTTTGCTGCAGTGGTTACACCCAATCTTACAACAGGGACAACTTGACTTACGTCACCCACATCAGTTGAACCTCCTTGAGCTGGGATTGTAGGTCTAATTGGTTTAATTTTACCATCGATTCCTTTGAGTTCTTTTCCAGTTTCTTTGAGAATTGTATTTGCATATAAAATTTCTTTATCTGTATATTCAATCTCTCCTAGTAATTCAAAGTTTTTCTGAATAATTTCAGCACCAAACCTGTTAGGAATAATTTCATAGATACCTGAAATTAGACTTAGTTCATAATCTACATTAGCCATCATTGATGCTCCCTCAGCCATTTTTTTTGCTCTTTCATACAAAATATTCACATTCTCTTTATCATTTTCTCGAATTCTAGTCCATATTTGTGCATAATCAGGAACAACATTAACCACATCACCTGCTTTTTCAATATCATAATGTATTCTGGCTGTTGGTCTAATATGCTCTCTATAATAGTTTAGCGCTGTAGTATATAGTTCCATGGCGTCAACTGCACTATTTCCATTCCATGGATCTCCAGAGGCATGAGCAGCATCACCAAAGAATTTCAATCTAAAATCAACAAGAGCTTTACTACTTTGCGTACTTGCTTCAATTTCATCAGCAGGATGCCAATCCATACAGATATCAAGATCATCAAATAATCCTTCTCGAACCATCCAAACTTTACCAAATATTGTCTCCTCTGCAGGTGTTCCATAAAATCTTACAGTTCCTGATATTTCTCCAGATTCGATCATTTCTTTAATAGCTATTGCAGCTCCAAGACTAGCGGTTCCAAAAAGATTATGACCGCATCCATGGCCTGCTGCTCCTTTCACAAGAGGGTCTTTTGTAGGTTGTTTTTTTTGAGATATGCCCAAATTTGCATCAAATTCTCCCATAATTCCAATGATTGGTGAACCAGAACCATATTCAGCGGTAAATGCAGTTTCAATACCTGCAACTCCTTTTTTAACTCTAAATCCATTGAGTTCAGCATAATCAGATAAATAATTTGAAGATTTGAACTCTAATAATGCAGGTTCTGCCGCTTCCCATATGTTATCACTTATTTCAATAAGTTTATTTTTATGTTGTTCTATCGAGTTGAGAATTGCCTTTTTATTTTTTGACATTCCTTTTTGAGCAAAAGAATTCGTAGCTACTAGAAGCATCAAAACTAAAAATAGATGTTTTTTCATTTTAAAAAGAATTAAATGTTAATATCACAAACTTTAACATAAATATATGTAAATAACTATTATTTTTATAAAAAATTGAAAATTTTATTAATCACAAAAATTATCTTATGAAAAAAATCACTTGTTTTTTATTATTCACACTTGTAGGATTGTATGCGCATTCACAAGTCATTCAAACTGCTAGTGTTGAAGGGATTACAGAATACAAACTAAAAAATGGATTAAAAGTACTGCTATTTCCAGACAACTCTTCACAGACCATTACAGTAAATATTACATACAAAGTGGGTTCTAGGCATGAGGGATATGGAGAAAAGGGTATGGCGCATTTACTTGAGCACTTAGTTTTTAAAGGCACTCCAAATCATCCAGACATACCAAAAGAATTGAGTTCGCATGGTGCTAGACCTAATGGAACTACTTGGTATGATAGAACTAATTATTTTGAAACATTTAATGCTACAGATGAAAACTTAGATTGGGCTCTTGATCTAGAGGCGGACCGTATGGTTAATTCTTACATATCAAAAAAGGACTTGGAGTCAGAATTTTCTGTAGTTAGAAATGAATTTGAATCTGGAGAAAATTCTCCAACAAGTGTATTGATGCAGAAAGTCATTAGCGCTTCATTTTTATGGCATAATTATGGGAAATCAACAATTGGAAATCGTTCTGATATTGAACGTGTTCCTATACTAAATCTGAAAGCTTTTTACAAGAAGTTTTACCGTCCAGATAATGCTGTTTTAATGGTAACAGGAAAGTTTGATACGAATAAAACCTTAGCGTTGATTGAAAAGAAGTTTGCAGAAATTTTGAATCCAGATTTTCCATTAAGAGACATTCCAACTATTGAGCCCCCACAAGACGGTGAGAAGAAAGTAACTTTAAACAGAGTAGGGGATTTGCAAGTTTTATCTGCATTATATCACACACCAGCTGGATCTGATGAAGATTTTGCAGCCTTGTCTGTAGTAGAAAATGTATTAACAAATCAGCCTTCCGGGAGATTATATAAAGCATTGGTAGATGGAAAGAAAGCCTCGAGTTTATGGTCTTTTTCTCCTTTTACTAAAGAACCATCGTTTATGTATTTTAATGTAGATGTCCCTTCTGATAAGTCATTAAATGAGGCTGAGGAAATCTTTTTAAATATTTTTGATGGATTGGCTAACAACCCAATTTCGGAAGCTGAATTGAAAAGGGCTAAAGCAAATTTGATGAAGCAAATGGATCAGATAAATAGAAACTCAGCCTATTTAGGAACCTATATGAGTGAATTTATTGGTGCTGGAGATTGGAGGTTATCTTTTATTCACAGAGATCGTATCGAAGCAATGACTTTAGAGAAGGTCAACATGGTTTTAAAAAAGTATTTCATTAAGACAAACCGAACTATTGGAAATTTTATTCCAACTAAAGAACCTATCAGAGTTGAAATTCCACATACAATGGATGTTAATGCTTTGGTAAAGGACTATAAAGGGAAAAAAGGGTTTGAAACTGGTGAATCTTTTGATGTTTCTTATGACAATATTCAAAAACGATTAAGTTCAGGGAACTTAACCTCTTCAGAAATTGAATATGGATTCATCAAAAAAAATAACCGAGGTAAAACAGTCATCGTATCATTTAATTTTAGAAATGGAAATGTAAATGATTTAATGAATAAAGGAATGACTGCTAGTTATACAGCAAGAATGTTGAATAAAGGAACAAAAACCCTAAGTAGACAAGATATTCAAGATAAGTTAAGTGCTTTGAAATCATCTATTAATTTTAGAGGAGCTAATGGAAGAACTTATGTAAGTATCAACTCAATAGAAGAGAACTTAGAAGAAACTTTGAAATTAATGTCAGATATGTTGAAGAATCCTACCTTCAATTCTGAGGAACTTCAAAAGATAAAAACGGAAGCTTTAGCTTACCTAGAGCAAAGTAAAACAGAACCAACTTTCTTGGCTTCTAAAAAAATAGGGCAGATTAATCAGAGATATCAAAAGGGTCATCCTTTATACAGCATGTCTATAGAAGAAGAAATTCAAGCAATTCAAAATGTAAATATAAAAGGCATAAAAAAATATTATGATGACTTCTATGGAATTTCTAACAATGCAACTTTGGTAGCTGTTGGAAATATTGATGAAGATAAGTTAAAAGATTTTTTTGAGCAGGAGTTTAAGGATTTCAAATCAGATTTACCTTTTACACCTATAAGTGATAAGTATAAGCCCTCTAAAGTTGCCAACGAGCAAATTGTAACTCCAGATAAAAAAAATGCTTTCACAATTGGATCTTTAGGATTTGAATTGAGCCAATACGATGATGATTATGCCGCATTAATTGTTGCTGGAAATGTTTTTGGTGGAGGCTTCTTAAATTCTAGAATAGCAGACAGATTACGTCAGAAAGATGGGGTAAGTTATGGAGCGGGTGGCAGTATTTCTGTTGATGGAGAAAAAAAAGACAGGAACTCCTCTATGTTCATCTATGCAATTTATGCTCCCATAAATGCTTCCAAGGTTCAAAAAGGTTTTAAAGAAGAAATTGAACGTTTTATCAAAGATGGTATCACAGAAGAAGAATTAAAAAATGCAGTAAACGGATGGATACAAGGACAAACAGTTTCTAGAGCAAAGGACAATGAAATCTCTAGTTTAATCAACAATAACTTGTACTTCGAGCGAGATATGAGCTTTCAAAAAAACTTGGAAGATAAAATGAAAAAATTAACTATTGAGGACGTTAATAGATCTATTAAAAAATATTTTAAAACCTATGACAAATGGACTGTAGTAAATGCCGGAGATTTTAAGAATGAAATCAAGAAACAGACCAAACAAATAAATAATTAGTATGTAAAAAAGGAGGCTTTTAAAGCCTCCTTTTTTATTTTAATTAAAATAATATGATTAAACGATTATATTATTTAACAGAATCAATTAAAATAGAAACCATATCTATGGCAGCTTGTGCAATTTTAGTTCCCGGTCCATAAATACCAACGGCTCCACAATCAAAAAGAAATTGATAATCTTGAACTGGAATTACGCCTCCAACAATCACCATAATATCTTGTCTTTCATATTTTTTCAATTCTGAAATAACTTGAGGAACTAAGGTTTTATGCCCTGCTGCTAGTGATGAAATTCCTAAGATATGAACATCATTTTCTATAGCTTGTTTCACAGCCTCTTTTGGAGTTTGAAATAGTGGGCCAATATCGACATCAAAACCTAAATCTGCATAACCAGTAGCGACAACTTTAGCCCCTCTGTCATGTCCGTCTTGCCCAAGTTTAGCAATCATGATTCGTGGTCTTCTCCCTTCAAGCTCTGCAAACTTATCGGTAAGTTCAGAAGCTTCTATAAATAACTTATTATTTTTTATTTCTTTACGATACACCCCTGAGATGGTTTTATGAACTGCTTTATGTCTACCGTATGCTATTTCTAAAGCAGTAGAAATTTCACCCAAGGTAGCTCTTTCTTTAGCAGCTTTTATTGCTAAATTTAATAAATTTTCTCTTTTTTGAGTTTCTGAGTTATCTGAATTTAAAGTTAATTCAGCAGTTTTAGTAATCTCACTAAGCCATTTTTTTACTTTTTTAGAATTTCTATTTGCTTTTAATTGAGTTAATCTTTTTATTTGAGATTTTCGAACAGCTTTATTATCTACGTCAAGTATTTGCAAAGGATCCTCTTCTTCTAATTGATATTTATTGACTCCGACTATAATATCTTGACCACTATCTATTTTTGCCTGCTTTTTTGCTGCAGCTTCTTCAATTCTCATTTTAGGAATACCTTTTTCTATTGCTTTTGTCATTCCGCCTAATCCTTCTATTTCCTGGATTAAATGCCATGCTTTATTTGCGATATCTTCAGTTAATTGTTCGAGGTGGTAACTTCCTGCCCATGGATCTACAGTTTTTGTAATCTGAGTTTCATCTTGTAAATATAGTTGAGTATTCCTAGCTATTTTAGCAGAAAAGTCTGTTGGTAACGCAATTGCTTCATCAAGGGCATTTGTATGAAGGCTTTGAGTTCCTCCAAATGCAGCAGCCATTGCTTCAATGGTTGTTCTAGCAACGTTATTAAAGGGGTCTTGTGCTGTTAAACTCCATCCACTTGTTTGACAATGAGTTCTCAAAGCAAGTGACTTTGGATTTTTTGGATGAAATTGTTTTACAAGTTTTGCCCATAGCATTCTTGCAGCTCTCATTTTTGCTATTTCTGTAAAATGATCCATACCTATACCCCAGAAAAAAGATAATCTAGGGGCAAATGAGTCTATATTCATACCTGTTTCTATTCCTTTTTTTATGTATTCTAATCCATTTGCTAACGTATAAGCCATTTCAATTTCGGGAGAGGCCCCTGCCTCTTGCATATGATAACCTGAAATTGAAATAGAATTAAATTTGGGCATATTTTTACTGGTATATTCAAAAATATCTGCTATAATTTTCATTGAGGGACCAGGTGGATAGATGTAAGTATTCCTAACCATAAATTCTTTCAGGATATCATTTTGTATGGTTCCAGAAAGTTCTGATGCTTTTACTCCTTGTTCTTCTGCCGCTACAATATAAAAGGCTAATATTGGTAAAACCGCCCCATTCATAGTCATGGAAACAGACATTTTGTCTAAGGGAATACCTTCGAATAAGATTTTCATATCTTCAACGGAATCAATGGCAACACCAGCTTTTCCTACGTCTCCTTCTACACGCTCATGATCTGAATCGTAACCTCTGTGGGTAGCAAGGTCGAAAGCTACAGATAATCCTTTTTGACCACCCTCTAAGTTTCTCCTATAAAATGAATTACTATCTTCCGCTGATGAAAATCCTGCATATTGTCTGATAGTCCAAGGTTTTTTTACATACATGGTAGCATAAGGACCTCTTAAGTTTGGAGCTATACCCGCAACAAAACCCTCATGCTTAAAAGTTTTTGGCACCTCACTTTTAAGAAATTTTAGAGATAAGTTTTGAAGCTTTTTTCTGGTCATTATGTATTTTCTTATGTGTGTATTTAGCTTTATTAAAATTAATTATTTAGACTATTCCATGTTTAATCTATTTTGTTCATGTTGATCAGCTAATCGTTTTTGAAGTATTGGTTCAATTAAGGTTTTTGTATTTTTATGCTTTAAAAACGGATAGATTTGAAGTTCATTCTTCATAACATCACTCTTACTAGTTAATTTATTAGTTCCTAATAATATGATTTTATTTTGATCAAATTGTACTTGTTGTTTTTTTGCATTTTCACTTATCTTCTTTTGAATACTTCCTTTTTTGAGTTGCTTTAAAAAACCTCCATTTTTCTCTATTTGCTTAAAAAGTTGTAACGCCTTTTCAGCAAATTGTTTTTCAATATTTTCAATATAATAAGCGCCATTTGCTAATTTATGTGCTTCTGAAAAATTAGCCTCATCTTTTAAGATTAACAATTGATTTCTGGCAATTCGCTCTCCAAATTCATTTGATTTGTGATAAATTGAATCGTAAGTTACATTTGAAATTGTATTTGACCCTCCTAGAATTGCACTCATACATTCAGTTGTAGTTCTCAACATATTTACATTGTAATCATATATTGTTTTGTTTCGTGAACTTGGTTTTGTGAAAATATGAATGGGTGTATTTTTTATTCCATGTTCTTTATATAGCGAATCAATTAGTATGCGGAAAGCTCTTAATTTTGCAATTTCAAAGAAATAATTACTTCCAACAGAAAAAATATAATGAATTTTTGGTGCTATAGATTTTCCAAATAACTCGATATATTCATTAGTGTGAGCTAGAGCATAAGCTAATTCTTGAATGATAGATGCACCAGCATTTTGATATAATGAGGCGTTTACACAAATGGAATTGTTGACAGTATGTATATATTTATTTTTTTCTTTAAGATCTGTATTTAAATTAAAAAACCAATTTCCTGTTTTAGCTAAGTTACCGATAACATCTATCTGAAAATACATACAATTACTCTTGTAATAATTTTCTATTTCTGAAATAAATACTGCATTTAAGAATTCAAAATTTAAATATATAGATATTACTTTAGTATCTATTTTATTGAATAAGATTTTATAGTCAAAAGTAGATTTAGCGGTAAACTGAATGGCAGAAGCACCTCTATTAATACTTTCCATCGCTAACTTATTGGCTATGATTACATTATCTACAAAAATAGACTGACAAATTTTATATCCATCTTTCGCTGTGGGCACATTACTATAGTGCCTATCTTCAGAGGTGTAAAATGGTTTCACATGAACGCCTTCATTGGATTTCCAGATTAAAGATTCATTATAATCTTCTCCTTTCAAGTCTACTTGGATTTTTTGTTTCCAAGCAGCTGGTGTAAAAGTATCAAATTCATCAAATAAAAAATCGTTCATTTATTGTTTCAAAGTATCAAATTCTATGATATATATATCCTCGTTCTCTTTTTTCATTAAATATTTCTCCCTTGCAAATTTTTCAAGTTGAAGAGAATCTTGCAATTCGGTTATTGTTTTTTTATCTTTTTTAATTTCTTTTTTATAAAAATTGATAGTATTGTTAAGTTCATTTATTTCTTTTTTGAATTCTTTATTAAGCTGAACATTAGCATCAAAGAAAAACATCCATATTAAAAAAGCGGATAAAATGACGATATATTTATTCGTTAAAAATTTAAATATCTTATTTTCTTTTATTTTTTTTGCAACCATATTATAAGCGTTCACTTATTACTGTTCTAACGATATCAATGGCAACGGTATTGTAGCGATCGTTAGGGATAATGATGTCTGCAAAACTTTTAGTGGGTTCTATAAATTGTTGATGCATTGGTTTTAGTGTGTTTTTGTAACGATCTAAAACTTCATCAATAGCTCTCCCTCTTTCTTTAATGTCTCTCCTTACTCTTCTTATTAGTCTTTCGTCAGCATCTGCGTGAACAAATATTTTGATATCAAATAAATCAAGTAATTTCTTACTATTGAAAATTAGTATGCCTTCAATAATTACTACTTTCCTAGGATGAGTTTCAATATGATCTTTTGTTCTGTTGTGAGTAACAAAGGAATAAACCGGCTGTTGAATAATTTGGCCATTTTTTAGATTTGATATATGTGTTTCCAATAATTCAAAATCAATAGCCCTCGGATGATCAAAGTTAATTTTTATGCGCTCTTCATGAGAGAGACTATCTGTTGATTTGTAATAAGAGTCTTGAGAAATAACACAGACTTCATTTTTAGGTAATTCATTAATAATTTGATTTACAACAGTTGTTTTTCCACTTCCAGTACCTCCCGCAATTCCAATGACAAGCATATTTTTATTTTAAATAATGATGTAAAACAAATTTAACAAAATATACGTGACTAAGTAGAAAAATAATTCTTTCAAATAAATATTAGTTTTTAATCTATTATTCAACACAAGAAGAAAAAAGGATTTAAAACAGATTTTTTATAAAATATTTTAAGATTAATTTGTCAGGATGATAAGCTTACTTCATTACATTCAGTGATACTAAACTAGTATTGTTGCAAATAGATACCTCTAATGCTTAGGCATTTTGGGTCTTTTATTTGTTTTATTTGCACAAATAAACTTAGCTCAACTACAAACAAAAAACCCAACTTCTTTGAAGTTAGGTATCTGCTTGTCGGGATGAGAGGATTCGAACCTCCGATCTCTGGTCCCCCAGACCAGCACTTTAACCGGACTAAGCTACATCCCGTGTTTTTTGCAAATATAAAATTATTAACAATATACCTTTAGGCTAGAGCATCTTTGTATGTTTTTAGGCAACGCTCTCTTGCAAATTTATGTTCTACCATAGGACTTGGGTAGGTGAGTTCTTGAAAATCAGGAACCCATTTTTGAATGTATTTAAAGTCCTTATCAAACTTTTGAATTTGACTCGTAGGATTAAAAATTCTGAAATATGGAGACGCATCAACACCGGTGCCAGCAACCCATTGCCAATTTCCAACATTGCTTGACATTTCATAGTCATGTAATTTTTCAGCAAAATATGCTTCACCCCAACGCCAGTCTATTAGTAAATGTTTGCACAGAAAACTTCCTACAAGCATACGAACTCTATTGTGCATAAAACCAGTTTTATTTAATTGTCTCATTCCAGCGTCTACCATTGGATAACCTGTGGTTCCATTACACCATTTTTTAAATTCTTTTTCGTTATTTCTCCAAATAATCCTATCGTATTTTGATTTGAAAGAATTTTTGTGAGTTTGTGGAAAATGCCATAATATTTGCATAAAAAATTCTCTCCAAATTAATTCTTTGAGAAAAATTTTATTATCATTTACATCTGCTCTAGAAACCATTTGACGAACACTAACAGTTCCAAAGCGGAGGTGAGGTCCTAGCTTGGATGTATTATCTAATGCCGGAAAGTTACGAGTTTCCTCGTACTCATTTATAATCCTAGAATTAAAAATATAGTTTTGTATTGGAATACTTGTCTCAATAAATCCAATGTCATTTAGGGAAAGAGCTTTTGATTTTGTTTTTTTATGAAGTCGATTTAAAAAATCCTCAGAGGGATAATTTTTAGGTTTATTTATTTGATATTTTTCCAGCCATTTTTTTGAATATGGAGTATACACTACATAGGGTTTTCCATCTTTTTTTGTAATTTCATTTCTTTCAAAAATTACTTGATCTTTATATGTTTTAAAATTGATTTTTTTAAAGGTCAATAATTCTTTGATTTCTAAATCACGTTTTATTGCATAGGGCTCATAATCATGGTTTGTAAATACAGTTACAATATTATATTTTTCCACCAGTGATTTAAAGACATCTTTTGGATTTCCATGAAACATTTTTATTCCAGCTTCAAAAGACTCTAAATGATCATTCATTGTATTTAATTCTGAAAGAATGAAAGAAACACGTGCATCATTTTTTGGTATTTTTATAAGTATATCTTTATCAAATATAAAAATCGGAAGTATTCTTTCCTCAGATTGAAGTGCATGAAAAAAACCCTTATTATCATGTAATCTTAAATCCCTACGAAACCAAAAAATTGAAACTTTATTCATTATTTATATTTTCCAAAAATTTCTATTAATTTTTTTTGTCTATAGCTGAAGATTTTTTCAAGTTTTGGTTTCACTAAATAAGGATGAATAATGCGACCAAGTATTCCAAAGGGAACTTTATAATCAATAATATCTTCCATTTCAACTCCACCCTCAATTTCATGAATAAAATGCTTGTGATGCCAAAAAGCATAGGGTCCATATAGTTGAATGTCTATAAAATATTTTTCTTTAACTAAGTGTGTGATTTCACTGATCCAAGTTGCTTTAATACCCGCTATTGGTGTCACACTATACTGAATTATCTGACCTGCATACATGGGCTTATCATCTTTAGAAATGATGGTGAAATTCATTTCTTTTGGAGTTAACGTTGATAGGTTTTTAGGATTTGATAAAAATTCCCAAGCTTTTTTTAGTGTTATGGGTAACTTTTGTTTTCTTTGAAATGTATACATTTTAATAACTAGTTATGGATTAAAATATAAAGATTAAGCGATGTTGCTATACACAGCCAAATCATGTAAGGCAATAGTAAATAACTTATTTTTTTTTGCTCTTGAAAATAGCTTAAAAAAAGATAGAAAATTAACGCTGTTAATAGTGTAATAGCAATTAGTGCAAAAAGAACTTGTTGTTGATTAAAGAAAATATAGTTCCAACTAATATTTAAGACGAATTGGACAAAGAATAGAATTAGTTTTTTACTAGTATATTTTTGTGTAAAAAAATAAGCTAAATAAATTGAAAAAAAAATCATAATTAATGTCCATACAACACCAAAAACCCATCCTTGGGGAGTCCAAGGGGCTTTTACTAAACTTAAATACCAATTAGTATTTGGTCCATTGTTCATGAGCCAGCTTCCTAATGCCAATCCACCAAAATTGATGATTAGAAATAATATTAAGTATTTAATTTTTTTAATAATCACTTTTTTTCTAATAATTCTATTTTCTTTAATATTTGGTCTGCTTCAACATATTTTTGATCACTAGCACTTCTGTCTATGGATTGAAGATCATATCCTTCTTTCATCTTTTTCTTATAAAGATTTTCTAATTTTTGTACTTCTGTCTTTTTTTTTAAAAATCCAAACATATCTATTATAGGTTTTTTTTGATTTTAGAACTAGTTGGAGAGGTAGTAGAATAATAATAATCAATCAATTCTCCATTCTCGTCAACCAAGTATTTTTGAAAATTCCATTTTACAATAGAACTTTTTCTTCCGTTTTGAGCTCTTTGAGTTAACCATGTATATAATGGATGTTGTTCTTTTCCTTTAACATCAACTTTTTCTGTAATTAAGAATGAT
The DNA here is from genome assembly GCA_965657365.1 of Flavobacteriaceae bacterium. Taxonomy (GTDB): domain Bacteria; phylum Bacteroidota; class Bacteroidia; order Flavobacteriales; family Flavobacteriaceae; genus Polaribacter. The sequence goes on along the minus strand of CBFHOD010000044.1, from coordinate 6,196 downwards.
ACACCATAGTTTGTTTGACAAAATTCTTCAATTTCATTTGATGAACCAGGTTCTTGTTTCCCAAATTGATTGCAAGGAACTCCGATAATAACTAGAGTGTCTTGGTATTGATTGTATAATTTCTGTAAGTCCTTATATTGGGGTGTAAAACCACACTTTGAAGCTACATTTACAAACAATATTTTTTTTCCTTTATAAGATGAAAGATCAATCGACTTGCCTTGAAGAGAATCAATTTTGATATCATACAACGATTTTGGAGCTAACATTTTTATGGGTTTATTGGTTTTTGTTAATGTTCTGATGAAAACTAAAAATGGATTCATTTTATATTTTAAAACTTACAATCCCACAATCCATTTTAAAAACTTGTCCAGAAATTGATGCTGCCTTTTGAGAAATTAAAAATTCAGCCATATCAGCAACTTCCTTAGGTTGAAGAAACTTTTTTAGTGGATGTCGTTCTGTAATCAAGCCAATCATTTTTTCATTACGAAGAAGTTTAGAGGCTAATTCTGTGTCAGTAACAGTAGGAGCAATGGCATTTATTCTAATTGTAGGTGCCAGTTCAGCGCCTAATGATTTTACTAATCCTTCAACTGCAGACTTTGCTGCAGCAACACTTGCATGATATGGCATACCAAGTTCTGTAGCTACCGTACTAAAAAGAACTATCGATGGATTATTTCCTCTTTTAAGGGTGGAAAGATATTTTTGTATTGTTTTTACTGCACCTACAACATTAATCTCAAAATCACTTCTAAAATCATCTAGTTTTAAACGAGAAATAGGTTTTAGATTGATACTACCAGGACAGTATACTATGGAGTCAACTTCATCTATATCAGGAAGTTCATCATTTAAAATATCACAGCAGTAGTGTGTTAGGTTAATATGTGCTAGGGTAGGTTGGACTCTGCTAATATTGATTACTTTGTTGTTTTTAACTAGCTCAGTAAGAAGGGAGTTTCCAATACCTCGACTACCTCCAACTATTATAATTTTTCGCATTGTTTAACTAGATGTTAGAGGACGACCCTTGAGTCTTTTTTCGATTTTTTGCTTAATTACTGTTAATCTTTTCATTAAATCCATTAAATCTGGATCTTTATTTTCTTTGTAGATATCGTTAATTTCTAGAATCAAACCTTTGACTTCTCTTGAAGCTATTATACGATCGCTTGTGGTAATGAATTTATGTTTTCTGTGCTCAAACTCTGTAGCTCTTTCTATGATGTCCATTCTTTAATCCTTTAAATAATTCAATAATTCGTTAATTTTTGATGGAGTATTAAATTCTCCTCCGTAATATGAGGTAACTGTTGCGGAGGTATCATCTTTTATACCTCTTGATGAAACACATAAATGTTTCGCATCAATAATAACAGCTACGTTTTCTGTTTGCAAAGCGTTTTTTAATTCTTCTGCAATTTGATTTGTTAACCTTTCCTGTACCTGAGGTCTTTTTGCATAATATTGAACAATACGATTCAATTTTGACAGACCTATTACTTTTCCAGACGATATGTATGCAATATGTGCCTTTCCAATAATTGGCACAAAATGATGTTCACAATTGGAGTAGAAAGTAATATTTTTTTCTACTAACATCTGATTATAATGATACTTATTGTCAAATAAAGCAATTTTTGGCTTATTTTCAGGATTTAATCCAGAAAAAATTTCTTCAATATACATTTTTGCTACTCTTTTTGGAGTTCCTTTGAGGGAATCGTCCGTCAGGTCTAGTCCCATAACATCCATAATTTCTTCAAATAAAATAGCAATTTTTTCTTTCTTTTCATCATCAGAAATTAAAAAAGCATTTGGCTTCATTGGAGTTTCTAAACCAGTATATAGATGGTCATCACCGATGTCATCCAATGAAAATCCATTTAATTTACTAGTAGCTTTTGGTTCTTTTAATAATCTATTTGTATTCATGTCTTAATCTTTTTTTGTGCTGTTTTTAAATGTTCAAGTTTTAAAACAAAGCACTACTTTTATCTTTTTGATATAGAATTGTTAGATATTTGTCTCTGTCTGGTACATTTAAACCTTCCACTTTCAAATTCTCTTAATTTACTGTGTTTTGTTTTTCTTCCTTGTACTCTTTTTCTCCATAACTTAAAACTATTTAATCTCAGCTCTTTTCTCATTAAACTAATGACATCTTGCTCAGTAATACCAAACTGAAATTTTATGGCATCAAATGTTGTTCTATCTTCCCATGCCATTTCAATGATTCTATCTATGTCGGTATCTGTTAGCTTACTCATAGGCCGGGTTTAATTCATTTTCTTGATTTGTAGCCCTCAAAGTAATCATTTTTGTAATGAATTTTTTGTTTTCTTTATAAAGTTTGTTATTCTTAAAACAAATATAACTACCCTGAGCATGAATACTCAGTCTATCTGTTTTGTAGATCACTAATTGTCTGTAAGGAATTATCCAGTTAAAGTTATAAAGACCTTTGTTTAATAAAACAATAATTCCATTGGGTCTGAGTTCAATGTTAGCGTAATTTATATCTGATATTTTATTAATATATTGAAATAAATTTTGACTAGTTTCTTCAATAATCATTCTTTTGGAGCCTATACCTCCCATTTTTAATGACTTTAAAAATGAAAAAGGTAAACCTACTAAGTCATTTGTTAATTCTTTTGCTTCTTTGTTAATATGAGTTGTATCAAATATCATTGCTTCAAAAGTAGTTTTGTTTAATGAATTTATCAAATCATTAGACAAATATTAACATATAATTATGGTATGTTTTTTTACTTTGATACTTTAACTTTAGGTAACTTTTTCTGAAGCTAATCTATTTGTGTTTTCTTTAAGTAAAATATTTCTGTTGGATAATGTGTGTTTTAGAAGTATTCTTTTGTTTTCGGATCTGACTTCAGGATTTTTTTTCAATTTCCATAATATATCTGATGCTTTTTTTCTTGTTTTTTTTAAATCAACAATTGGGCTTGGATAATCTTTTCCAAGAGAAAAACCATACATTTGTTGTTCAAGAGGAGTCATTAAATAGGGTTCATGAGCAAAATTAATATCTAAATTCATGAGTTCTGGCACCCATTTTTTTATAAATACAGCATCTTCATCATGTTCTTTGCTATTTTTTATAGGATTGTAAATTCTTAGGTTATTTATTCCAGTTTCACCTGCTTGCATCTGAAGCTGAGGGAAATGTATTCCAGGTTCAAAATCTAAAAACATTTGAGAAAGATGTGTTGTAGCGTCTTGCCATGGTTGCCAAAGAATATGAGTGAAAAAAGATACAGTTAGGGCGCGCATTCTAAAATTTAAATAACCAGTTTCTTGAAGGCATCGCATACAAGCATCTACTAAGGGGAAACCTGTTTGTCCTTTAATCCATGCCTCTTGGTATTTTTTTGAAATTGATTTTTTGAGTTTATGATATCCTTTGTTTACACTTGCCTTTTCCATAACATGTTCCATTTCAAATTTTTGTATGAAATGTGCTTGCCATCGAAGCCTTGATAGAAATGCCCCTATGTGCTTAGTATTATTTTTACTTTTCTCTTTTTTTCCCATCTGAAACACTTCTCTTACAGAAAGGTTACCCCAGGCCAAGTATGGAGATAATCTACTACAGCTAGTTCTTGACAATGCTGGTTTAGAAATGTGAAACATGTAATCTTTATGTCTTTCTTTAAAAAAACTACATAGATATCTATACCCTAAACTCCTTCCCCCTTTTTGAAATTTTGTATTATTTGCTGTTTCTAAAGATGCTGGATTTGAAATATTTTCTATTTTATTTATATCATCAATATTTAATAGCTGATTATCTGTAGGATTAAAAACGTCTAATTCTTTATTCATGAATAATTCCCATTCATCAAACCAATTTTCTCGGTTTTGAATTCCTCTTTGTACACCGTTATTTACATTTTCTTTCCAATCAATATTATTATTTCTACAGTATCTTTTAAATTCTTTATCTCTAGTATAGGTTGTTAAAATTCCAGTTTCTTGATGTGAAAATATTGTTTCAACTGTATAAAAATTTTGAATTTGATTACATAACCCTATTACATCTGAAGCAACAGATAATATTTTTGTTTTATGTTCTTTAAGTTCTGCATTTATATCTATCAAAGATTGCTTAATAAAGTTCCAATGACGAATATTATAATGAGGGTCATTAATTAATATTTTTTCAAAAGCAAAAAAGATTAAAAATCTTTTACCATTTTTTATAGCTCTACTGATGGCTTCATTGTCATGCAGCCTTAAATCTCTTTTTAACCAAACTAGATTTATTTTTTCTTTATTCATCTAATTGTTTTATAAATTCTTCAGCATTTCTAAAATGTGATTCTTTTTTATCCTGATTCATTTTATCAAAAGTTCTTATTAGCATTCCTAGCCTTGGATTCTTAAGAAAGAAACTTCGATGCTTATCCATAAAAGTCCAAAATAATCCATCCCATGCTGCCTGCCAATCTCCTTTTTTGTAATTACTCATTTTCATGATATAATTACTGCTACTTATATACGGCTTGGTAGACATTAAGCCCCCATCTGCATATAAACTCATCCCATATACATTAGGAACCATAACCCAATCATAGGAGTCTATAAATAATTCCATAAACCATTGATACACATCGTCTGGATCAAACTCACACAATACCATAAAATTACCCAAAACCATAAGCCGTTCAATGTGATGGGCATATCCTGTATTTAAAACCTTCTTAATAGCATCATCTATTGGTTCAATTCCTGTAGTCCCGGTGTAGAAAGAAGCAGGTATTTTTCTAGAAAACCCCCAAAAGTTTTTTGTGCGTTCTTCAGAACCTTTAACACCATAAACCCCTCTAATAAATTCTCTCCAACCAATTATTTGTCTAACAAAACCTTCTGAAGAGTTGATTGGAATATCATTTTTTTCTGCAAATTCGAGAGTTTGTTTAATAACCTCCATGGGATTTAATAATCCCACATTAATTAATGGAGATAAAATACTGTGATTTAAAAAAACTTCTTTTTGAACAATAGCATCTTCATAATCACCAAACTCTTTAAATCTTTTTTCTAAAAACTGGTCAAGCCAAGCCTGCGAGGTTTTAAAATCTATGGGATAAATAATTGAACTACTTAACTGACCGTAGTGAGAATTAAAATGGTTGTTAACATATTCCTCAGCTTCGATGTGATAAGGTGTTTTCTCAGGAAAGTTAATTGTAGGCGGCTTTTTGTTTTTTGGATATTTTTTTCTGTTTTCCGAATCAAAAGTTAATTTTCCCCCTACTGGTTCTCCATTAGACATTAAGATATTTCTTTTTATTCGTTGTTGCTTATAAAAAGAGGTTTGAAAAAATTTCTTTTTTGAAGAACTAAAAAATGTATTAAGTTCATTTTTAGTATTAATGAATAAAGGGTTATTATACCATGTAATTGAAATGTCTTTTGAAGTGTTTTTGATATGTTTTTCTAACCAATTGTCATTGGGTTCAATAATATGTAACTCCTCTAAACCTTTTTTAATGAGGTTTGGAATTAATTTCCGAACATCAGAAAGTTCAAAGGTAGCATTTATGTAGGAAACTTTATGACCAAGTGAGGTGAGGTAACTAGAATAACTTTTCATGGTGGCTCTATGAAAAGCAATTTTTTGTTTATGAAACTTATAGTGATTAAAAAATAAAAATTCCTCTACGATATACAATTCACATTTTAAATCTTTAAAAGGTGGAATCTCGAAGAGTTGGTTTGGGAAAACTAATGCAACTGTTTTCATGTGTTAAAATAGTGTTTGTTGTAGCCAACGATTTCTAAATAGATGGGCAGGATCGTAACGTTCTGCTTGAAGTTGGGTATTAAACTTTCGATCTCTTGGATCGTTACCTACACCAGAAACATACATCCAGTTTCCAAAGTTGCTATGAACATCATAGTCTAGTAATATAGATTCAAAATAGGCCGCACCAATTCTCCAATCTAATGTTAGCTCTTTGGCAAAATAAGAAGCAACATTTTGTCTTCCTCTATTGCTCATCCACCCTGTTCGTTTTAATTCTATCATGTTGGCATTCACAAAATCATCTTTTGTCTCTCCATTAATCCAATTTTGTATAATTTTTCTATTGGAAGACCATGAGTAGTTTTTATTCAAAATTCCACCAATCTTAAAGATATTGTTGCCATGTTTTAA
>CBFHOD010000043.1:0-18979 GCA_965657365.1 Flavobacteriaceae bacterium | reverse complement strand
TTTATGGTATTTTTACCGTAGAATTAAATCATTTTATGCCTAAGCCTTACGCAAAACAAACCATAAAAAACAATATCTCATTTATTGAATTTTATCATCCATCGCACAATTCGTTACCTGGAGATATCTTGCAAAAACTAGTAAATCTCATAAAGAATGCTGGAGATAATAAAGATATTAAAGTAATTGTATTACAAAGTGGAGGAGATAGAACCTTTTGCGCAGGTGCTAGTTTTAAAGAATTAGTAAATATTTCTGATGAAGACTCTGGGAAAACATTTTTCTCAGGATTTGCAAATGTGATCAATGCAATGCGAATTTGTCCAAAATTAATAATAGGAAGAATTCAAGGCAAAACAGTAGGGGGTGGTTTAGGTATTATAGCTGCTTGCGATTATTGTCTAGCAACAAAATATGCAGAAATTAAATTAAGTGAGCTTAATATTGGTATTGGTCCTTTTGTTATAGGGCCAGTAATTGAGCGCAAAATAGGATTAAGTTCCTTCTCAAAAATATCTCTAAATTCCTCAAGATTTTTTAGTGCTTCATGGGCAAAAAATAATGGATTATATGCTGAAGTATTTGAAAATATTTCAGAATTAGATTTAGCAGTTCAAACCTTTGCAGAAGAACTGCGTAACTACAACCAGGAAGCTATGAATGAAATAAAAAAATTATTTTGGAGAGGTACAGAGCATTGGGATACATTACTACTAGAACAAGCAAAAGTTAGTGGAAGATTGGTGTTGTCAAGTTTTACAAAAGAAAAACTAAAAAAATTTAAACACTAGCCTTTTTTCTTTAATATAACAAAATTAATTATTACTCTTACTTACATTTACTTTTTACATCTTTATTTTACTAAAATAGATTATTTTTAATTATTTTCTTTATTCTGTTCTAAATAATGATAAATTATTAGTGTTTTAAACAATTTAATGTTAATATTTTTTAAAAAAAACTTAATTTTTATGAATATGATAATATTGCTTTCTAAAAAAGTGATATTCACATTTTCACTTCCTTAGTAATAATCTAAATTACATTTTTCTGATTTTTAGCACCTTTTTTTTGATAGCTATTTTATTTACGAAAACATTTTCGTAGGCTTACACCCCTTTGTTTATTTGGTGTTGTGAGTTTTTTATTTAAAATTAGCAACTTAAATTTATAAAAAATAAAAAATGACAAAATCTAAATTAACCATGTTATCATTTGTATTACTTTCAAGTTTTTACATGTACTCTCAAGAAAAAGAAGAAAAAGGAACATTTACTCTAAGTGGAAGCGTAGATACGTATTTTTCCACAAATTTATCAACTTCAGAGGTTGGAACTGTTGGAACTTTATCTGATGTACCAGCCAACGGTTTTGGTCTAGGAATGGCCAATACCGTTTTTTCTTATGAAAAAGGTAAAGCTGGTGTTGTTGCAGATTTAGCCTTTGGTCCTAGAGCAAATGCTGCAAATGCATATAACGGTGCAATCAACCAATTATATGCCTACTATAATGCTTCAGATAAAGTTACATTTACGTTAGGGCAGTTTAATACATTTTACGGATACGAGGTTATTTCTCCATCTGGCAATTTTAATTATTCCGTATCTTACCTATTTAATGCTGGTCCATTTTCTCATACGGGTCTTAAATTAGATTATGCTGCCTCAGAAGATTTATCTTTTATGTTAGCTGTAACAAACCCTCATGGATTAACTGCCGGTTCTAATCTTGATGTGTATTTAGATGTTAACGGAAACGTTATTAGTAATGATTACTATCAATTAGGATTCCAAACTGGTTATAAAGGACAATATTTTAATCTAGCTTACGGCGCTGATGGATTTGGTTTTTCAGATGTATTGTATTTAGATTACACAGGTGGTTTTGATTTATCTGATTCTTTCTTTTTTGGGATTAATGCAGCGTATTCAAATTCTGAGGAAGCTGATTCAGGTTATCAAGGTTTTGCCTTATATCTTCAGAATGAATTTTCTGACACTTTTGCTTTAGGATTAAGACCTGAATTTTTTACACTAACTTCCGGCGCTGGTAACCAGTCAATTTCAGCATTTACTTTAACAGGAAATACTACACTTTCTGATAGTTTAAAACTAATTACAGAATTAAGATATGATACTTCCGGTGACGATATAATTTTTGTTGGAGGTAAAGAAAATGTAAGTGGTTTAACAATAGCTGCAGTTTATTCTTTCTAATCAAATATTAATTTAAAACTTTTAATTATGAATAATTTTTTAACCACATTAATCTTGAGTTCACCAAGTGTAATTCAAGAGACTGCTTTAGATAGCTTAAAAGTTGTTACTGGTGTTACTCAAGAGCAACTTTCAGCTGCTGTTGATGCTGCAGTTGCCTCTACAACTGAGTCAATATATGGAGACATGGGAATGTTATGGATGTTATTATCAGGTATTTTAGTATTCTTTATGCAGGCTGGATTTACATTAGTAGAATCTGGTATGACTAGATCCAAAAACACTGTAAACATAGCTATGAAAAACCTTTTGGATATCTGTGTTGGATCCTTAACTTATTGGTTAGTTGGGTACTCATTAATGTACGGAGATACCTCTAATGGATGGTTTTTCTGGAGTGGTTTATTTCAAGGTGAAGGAGCAGATCTATTTTTCCAAACGATGTTTGCTGCTACAGCTGCAACAATTGTTTCTGGAGCAATAGCAGGAAGAACTAAATATTCTACGTACGTTATTTTTTCTATAGTAATGACAGCAATAATCTATCCAATATCTGGAGGATGGCAATGGCAAGGTTCTGGTTGGTTAACCGAATTAGGGTTTATTGATTTTGCTGGATCTTCAATAGTTCATTCTGTTGGTGGTTGGGCAGCATTAGTAGCTGCAATTCTTGTAGGGCCTAGATTAGGTAAATTTATCGATGGAAAGGTAATGCCTATCCCTGGACATAATCAATTATTAGCAACATTAGGAGTTTTCATCCTTTGGTTAGGTTGGTATGGATTCAACGGTGGATCACAATTAGCATGGGGTGGTGCAAATGCTCTCGGAGCCTCTAATGTTGTTTTAATAACAAACTTAGCTGCTGCAGCTGGTGGTTTGGGAGCTTTAATTACTACATGGATTTGGTATGGTAAGCCTCATTTAGCACAGACATTAAACGGTGCATTAGCAGGCTTGGTAAGTATAACTGCAGGATGTGGAAACATGTCTTCACAAGGAGCTGTACTAGCTGGTCTACTTGGAGGTATATTAGTTGTTTTCTCTATTGAATTCATTGAAAAAAAATTAAAAATAGATGATGCTATTGGAGCAGTTTCTGTTCACGGTGTAGTAGGTGTATGGGGAACACTAGTAATTGGGCTTTGGGGAATTGATGCTGATGGCGGAATAGGGTTATTCAATGGAGGCGGAACCTCTCAATTAGGTGTTCAAGCTATAGGTGCTTTTGCTTATGCATTATGGGCCGTTGCATTATCATGGATTGTTTTGTTTACCTTAAAGAAAACCATTGGTTTGCGTGTTAGTAAAGAGGTTGAAGAAAAAGGACTTGACCTTGCAGAACATGGAACAATTGCCTATCCAGGTAAAAGAAACAGAGGAGAATAATTCAATACCCCCCATTATAAGTATTATCCAAATTTCTATTAAAAGAAACTAAGATACCTTTTAACACAGGAAAATGCATTGGTAACAATGCATTTTCCTATGTTATATAATTTGATAAAATAGAGTATTAATAAATAGATGATAATAATGATGGAAGACCAAGGATTGTATTTAAGTGAGTTTGAGAGAGACAACTGTGGAGCAGGTTTTATTTGTAATTTGAATGGAGAAAAATCCAATCAAATTATTCATGATGCTCTTGAGATTTTAATTAAACTGGAACATCGAGGTGCAGTAAGTTCTGACGGAAGAACAGGAGATGGTGCAGGAATTTTAATAGATATACCTCACGAATTTTTTTCTCGTGTGTGTGATTTCGAATTACCAATGCCAGGAGAGTATGCTGTTGGTCAGGTATTTTTACCAAAAAAATTTAATCAAAGTAGCTATTGTCAAGAGGTTTTTGGATCAGAATTAAAAAAACAAGGTTTGCAAGTTCTTGGATGGAGAGATGTTCCTGTCGATACCTCTAATTTGGGAATTATTGCAGCTAAAACTCAACCAAAAACAAAACAGCTATTTGTTGGTAAAGGTGTTGAAGAATTAACAGAATTACAATTTAACGCAAAGCTATTTGCAGCAAGAAAAATAACAGAGCATACTGTTTCTAAATCTAAAATATCGGAGGCTAAATATTTTTATTTACCTAGTTTTTCTACCACTACAATTATATATAAAGGGCTTTTAATACCTGAAGATATAGGACGTTTCTACAGTGATTTAAGACAACCAGATTTAGTAACTAGATTAGCGTTGGTTCATCAGCGTTTTTCTACCAATACATTCCCTTCCTGGGATTTAGCTCAGCCTTTTAGGTTTATGTGTCACAATGGAGAGATCAATACTTTAAGAGGAAATGTTAGTAGAATGCTAGCGAGACAAGAATTAATGAAAAGTGATCTTTTTGGTGATGACATAAAAAAAATATTTCCAATTATTACTGACGGAAAATCTGATTCTGCTTCTATGGATTTGGCTGTAGAATTACTATTGATGACAGGCAGGTCTTTGCCAGAGGTAATGATGATGATGGTACCCGAAGCTTGGGAAAAAGATGTATCTATGAATGCAGATAAAAAAGCATTTTACCAGTACAATGCATGTATTATGGAGCCTTGGGATGGCCCAGCATCTGTCCCGTTTACAGATGGTAATTTTATTGGTGCTTTATTAGATAGAAATGGGTTAAGACCTTCTAGATATACAGTAACTAAAAATGGAAATGTTGTGATGTCCTCTGAGATTGGTGTCCTAAACATAAAACCAGAAAATGTCGTAAAACATGGTCGATTAGAACCTGGAAAAATGTTTTTAGTAGATATGAATGCAGGTCGTATTATTGAAGATGAAGAAATTAAAAAAGAAGTAATTTCTAAAAAACCCTATAAGAAATGGGTTAAAGATAACGTGCTTCCTCTGGTAGATATTCCTTATACCAATAATACAATTCCAATTGAACAAACAGATTATAAAACTAGGTTAAGACTATTTGGTTATACTGTTGAAGAAATTTCAACAATCATTTCTCCTATGGCAATTCTTGCTAAAGAAGGAATAGGCTCTATGGGAACAGATACACCTTTAGCTGTTTTGTCAGATAGGCCACAATTATTGTACAATTATTTTAAGCAGTTGTTTGCTCAAGTAACCAACCCTCCTTTAGATGGTATTCGTGAAGAAATTATCACAGACATTAGTCTAGCTATTGGCTCAGATGGAAATATTTTTGATGTTTCACCAGATCAGGCTAAAAAGTTACTCATACAAAATCCGGTAATTTCTAATGAAGATTTAGATAAAATTAAAAATATTAATCACACAGATTTTAAAGCAACCTCCATTCCAATTTTATTTCCTTTAGATGAAGGGGTTAATGGTATTGAAAGAGCCTTAGATGATATGTTAGAAAAAGCAGTTGAGGCAGTAGATACTGGCTCAAATATTATCATCTTATCTGACAGAGGTGTTACTAAAGAAAATGCTCCAATACCAGCCTTATTAGCATGTTCTTATTTACATCATTCATTAAGTAGAAAAGAAAAACGATCTAAGTTTGGTATTGTAATGGAGACTGCAGAGCCGAGAGAACCTCACCATTTTGCTACATTATTTGGCTACGGTGCAAGTGCTATTAATCCTTATATGGTAAATGAAATTATAGCACACCAGGTTGAGATTGGTGAAATAAAAGATATCGCACAAAGTGTTGCTGTCAAAAACTTCAACAAAGCTATAGGAAAAGGAATCTTAAAAATTATGAATAAGATAGGAATCTCTACTTTGCATTCTTATAGAGCTTCTCAAATATTTGAAATTTTAGGTTTAAAAAAACCTTTTACTGAAAAGTATTTTCCCGGAACCCCTTCTAGGATAGGCGGAATAGGACTGTATGTTCTTCAAAAAGATATTTACAAAAGATGTAAAGCTGCCTACAGAGATCTAGAAATTGATAAGGTATTGGATTTAGATATTGGTGGTGATTATCGATGGAGACGAGGAGGAGAAAGACATATGTTTAACCCTACAACTGTCTCAAAACTTCAACAAGCTGTTCGTTTAAAAGACAGAGAAAGTTACGAGGTCTACGCAAAAAAAATAAATGAACAATCTAAAGAACTAATGACTTTGAGAGGTTTATTTGAATTTAATAATTTAGATCCAATTCCTATTGAAGAAGTAGAACCTTGGACAGAAATTGTCAAGCGTTTTAAAACAGGAGCAATGTCTTACGGGTCAATTAGCTCCGAAGCACACGAAAACTTAGCTGTTGCTATGAATAGAGTTGGAGGGAAATCTAATTCAGGTGAGGGTGGTGAACATAAAAATAGATTTAAGAAGCTTTTAAACGGTGATTCAAAAAATAGTGCCATAAAACAAGTGGCTTCAGGAAGATTTGGAGTGAGTAGTAATTACTTGACCAATGCCAAAGAGATTCAAATTAAAATGGCGCAAGGGGCAAAACCAGGAGAAGGAGGTCAATTACCAGGAAATAAAGTATTGCCTTGGATTGCAGAGGTGAGAAACTCTACACCATATGTGGGGTTAATTTCACCACCACCACATCATGATATATACTCAATTGAAGATTTAGCTCAGCTTATTTTTGACTTAAAAAATGCCAATAGAGAAGCAAGAATTAATGTAAAACTGGTTTCTAAAGTAGGTGTAGGAACCATTGCAGCCGGTGTTGCAAAAGCAAAAGCAGATGTTATATTAATTTCAGGTTTTGATGGGGGCACAGGAGCTTCGCCTTTAACTTCCTTAAAACATGCTGGTTTGCCATGGGAATTAGGTATTGCTGAAGCGCAACAAACCTTGGTAATGAATAACCTAAGAAATAGAGTTGTTTTAGAATGTGATGGTCAGTTAAAAACAGGAAGAGATGTAGCAATTGCATGTTTATTGGGTGCCGAAGAATTTGGTTTCGCAACAGCTCCACTAGTGGCATCGGGTTGTATTATGATGCGTCAGTGTCATTTAAATACCTGTCCTGTTGGAATAGCTACTCAAGATCCAGAATTACGTAAGAACTTCAAAGGAACACCAGAGCACGTAGTTAATTTTATGTATTTTGTTGCTGAAGAATTACGTCAAATTATGGCATCTTTAGGCTTTAGATCTATTAAAGAGATGGTAGGTCAAACCCATAAAATTAACGCCAATCCTTCTGTAGATCATTACAAAGCAAAAGGAATAGATGTTTCAGCAATTCTTCATCAACCAGATGTTGAAGGAAATCATATTTTATATAATACAGATAAACAAAATCACAATTTAGACAAGGTTTTAGATATAAAAATTATAGACAATGCCAAAGCAGCAATCAAAAATAAAATAAAATCAACATTTAATTATTCAATTCAAAATACTAATCGTTCTGTAGGAGCCATCACAAGTAATGAGATATCAAAATTACATGGTGAAGATGGATTGCCAGAAGATACATTAACCTTAAATTTTAAAGGATCTGCAGGACAGAGTTTTGGTGCTTTTGCCACTAACGGACTTACCATGATTGTAGATGGTGAGGCAAACGATTATCTTGGAAAAGGATTGTCAGGTGCTAAAATTGTAGTAAAAAAACCAGTAGAGGCAAATTTTATTGCAGAAGATAATATTATTGTTGGTAATGTTTGTTTCTATGGTGCAATTAAAGGTGAAGCTTATATCAATGGAATTGCAGGTGAACGTTTTGCTGTTAGAAATTCTGGAGTAATTGCAGTTGTTGAAGGAATTGGAGATCACGGATGTGAATACATGACTGGTGGACAAGTAATAGTTTTAGGTGAAACAGGAAGAAATTTTGCTGCAGGAATGAGTGGAGGTATTGCTTATGTATACGATCCGTCTCATAGATTTAGAAATGAATTATGTAATTTAGAAATGGTAGAATTGGTACATCTAGAAACCAAAGATCAATTAGAGCTTAAACAGCATATTCAAAAGCATGTTTCTTGCACAGAAAGCTCACTTGGTAAAAAATTATTAAGTGATTGGGAAGTTCTTAAAATGAATTTTATTAAGGTATTTCCTACAGATTATAAAATTGCTTTAGAGAGATTAGAAAGGGAAGCATTAACAAAACTAACAGCATAATTATGGGAGAATTAGGAGGGTTCAAAAAATACGAACGAAAACAAGAAGGTAATATAGCTGTAAAGGAACGTGTTAAACACTATAAAGAATTTACAAAACCTTTACCTATCAAAGAACAACAAATGCAAGGTTCTCGTTGTATGGATTGTGGTATTCCTTTTTGTCAAAGTGGGTGTCCGTTAGGAAATTTAATTCCAGATTTTAATGATTTGATTCACAAAGGAGAATGGAAGCAAGCTTTAGAGATACTTCATGCTACAAATAATTTTCCTGAATTTACAGGAAGATTATGTCCTGCTCCTTGTGAAAAAGCCTGTGTATTAGGGCTAATAGACCAACCGGTTTCTATAGAAGATATAGAAAAATCTATCGTAGAGAAAGGATTTAAAGAAGGATGGATTCTACCTCAAAAACCAAATAAAAGAACTGGAAAAACAATTGCTGTTGTTGGTTCTGGACCTGCTGGTTTGGCTGCTGCTCAACAACTCAACAGAGTAGGTCATGAAGTAACTGTTTTTGAAAGAGATGATAAAATTGGTGGACTGCTTCGTTATGGAATTCCAAATTTTAAATTAGAAAAAGAAATCATAGATAGAAGAGTCAATATTCTAATAAAAGAAGGAATAAAATTTAAAACAAATGTGAATGTAGGTGTTAATTATTCAGTAGAATTTTTAAAAGAATTTGATGCTATTTTATTATCAGGTGGAGCTACCATGTCTAGGACTATACCAATTAAAGGAAATACCGCTAAAGGTGTTGTTCAAGCGATGGATTTTTTAACTAAACAAACAAAAGCTTTGTTTGATAAAAGTTTAGAAAAAAACATCATCAATGCAAAAGGAAAAAATGTTATTGTAATTGGAGGTGGAGATACAGGATCTGATTGTATTGGAACTTCAAATAGGCAGGGTGCTAAATCTGTAACAAACTTTGAAATCATGTCAAAACCGCCCTCAGAGAGAAGCGTAAATACTCCTTGGCCATTTTGGCCAATGCAATTAAAAACTAGCTCTTCTCATGATGAAGGTTGTGATCGTAATTGGTTGGTCAGTACAAAAGAGTTTCTTACCAATGACAAAGGAGAATTAAATGCACTTAAAACTGTTGAGGTCTTATGGAAAACTATACCAGGACAAAGACCTCAAATTATAGAAAAGGAAGGATCTGAAAAAATATGGCCTTGTGATCTAGCTTTACTAGCCTTAGGGTTTTCTGGTCCAGATAAATCTTTACCAGAACAGTTGGGTTTAGTGCTTGATGCAAGAACAAATATCAAGGCTTCTGAAAAAAACTATAAAACTAATATTTCAGGAATTTTTACCGCAGGAGATATGAGAAGAGGTCAATCTTTAATTGTATGGGCTATATCCGAAGGACGTCAAGCAGCACACCACATAGATTCCTATTTAATGGGTACTTCTCGCTTACCACTAAAGGATGACAATGATTTGATTGGAGCCTAAATTTATTGAAATAATAAATTCTAAAAAAATATCATTAAGTAGATATTCCATTAAAAAAATAGTTCATATTTGCATAATTAATGAATACAAAGCAACAACATATCATTTCTTCAATTATTGTTACAAATCCGTAACTAAGGGAATGGCATTTTTTAACACAAAAAATAAAGACCTTCCAGAAATGGAGGGTTTTTTTATAGATAAATTTTGTGGTTTGAACATCACAAATAAAAACAGTTAATAAATTGTTTACCAAATGATTAAGTAATATTTAAAAGCTATGAATTTAAGCTGATTTAAGTTTGTAACGAAATGATAAGGATAGCAATAAACTAATTTAGAAGTACAAAATAGAATACCTACTGTAAAACAGAATGAAAGATATTAATAAACATAGTCGAAGATTAACACAAGATGAATCTCAGCCAGCATCACAAGCTATGTTGTATGCTGTAGGTCTTTCAGAAGAAGATATGCAAAAAGCTCAGGTAGGTATTGCAAGTACTGGCTATGACGGTAATCCATGTAACATGCACTTGAATAGATTGAAAGATGAGGTAAAAATAGAGTGTAAAATTTCAGACATGGTTGGTTTAGGTTTTAACACCATAGGAGTTTCTGATGGAATTTCGATGGGAACCTCAGGAATGAATTATTCATTAGTTTCAAGAGATATTATTGCAGATTCTATAGAAACAGTTATGAATGCGCAAAGTTACGATGCATTAATTGCTATAGTTGGTTGTGATAAAAATATGCCGGGAGCTGTCATGTCTATGTTACGATTAAATCGTCCTTCTATCATGATGTATGGAGGAACAATTGCTTCGGGAAATTATAAAGGAAGAAAATTAAATATCGTTTCAGCTTTTGAAGCTTTAGGTCAGAAAGTAGCTGGAGAAATTGAAGAAGAGGAGTATAGAGAAATTATAAAAAGATCGATACCTGGTGCTGGTGCATGTGGTGGTATGTATACGGCAAACACAATGGCTTCTGCCATTGAATGCATGGGTTTTGCGTTGCCTTATAATTCATCAATTCCAGCAGAAAACCCAAATAAATTATCAGAAGCTGAAAGACATGCTTTGGCTATTAAACATTTATTAGAGAAAGATATAAAACCTTTAGATATCATTTCAAAAAAATCAATAGAAAATGCCATAGCTTTGGTAAATGCTCTTGGAGGTTCTACCAATGCTGTATTACATTTTTTAGCCATAGCACATGCCGCAGATATTGAGTTTACTTTAAGAGACTTTCAACGAGTATCGGATAAAACACCTTTAATTGCTGATTTAAAACCTTCAGGAAAATATTTAATGGAGGATGTCCATGGCATAGGGGGTACACCAGCAATCATGAAATATTTATTGGATGGGGGTTATTTACATGGAGATTGTATGACGGTTACCGGAAAAACATTAGCTGAAAACTTAAAAGATGTTGTCGCTATGGAGTTCGAAGATCAGGATGTTATTTATCCAACTGACAAAGCTTTAAAAACTTCTGGAAATATTCAAATACTTCACGGAAATCTTGCAGAGGAAGGTGCGGTTGCTAAAATATCAGGTAAAGAAGGGTTATTGTTTGAGGGTAAAGCAGTAGTTTTTGATGGAGAGCAAGCAGCAAATACTGGGATTTCTAATGGTGAAGTTTCTAATGGTGACGTTGTTGTGATTCGATATGTAGGACCTAAAGGGGGGCCAGGTATGCCTGAAATGTTAAAACCAACTTCTCTCATAATGGGTGCTGGTTTAGGTAAATCTGTTGCCTTAATTACAGATGGTCGTTTTTCAGGAGGAACTCATGGTTTTGTAGTTGGGCATATTACCCCAGAGGCTCAATCTGGTGGTACCATTGGAGTTTTAGAAACAGGAGATGTTATTAGAATTAGTGCTGAAGACAATACAATTAATGTGTTGATATCTAATGAAGAGTTAAAAGAAAGAAAATCTTCCTGGGTACCTAAAGAATCATCACATAAAAAAGGAGTTTTATACAAATATGCAAAAACAGTCTCATCTGCCTCTAAAGGATGCGTAACAGATGGGTTTTAGTAATTTTATTGTTTTCAGTCACAAGAGCTTTCTTAGTTTAAGAAAAATATAAAAGTGGTGTTTAATAATAAAATAAAATCTTAATAAGATTTAAAATGAATACACAAAAAGAAAAAACATTAGGGGATAACACCATAACTACTGAGAGAATTTCTGGAAGTGAAGCGGTTATTAAATGTTTACTAGCTGAAGGGGTTGATACCTTGTATGGTTATCCAGGAGGAGCAATCATGCCTGTTTACGATGAATTATTCAAATATCAAGACAAGATACATCATGTCTTAACTAGACATGAACAAGGTGCTACTCATGCTGCACAGGGGTATGCTAGAATATCAGGAAAAGTAGGAGTGGCTATCGCTACCTCTGGTCCAGGTGCTACAAATTTTGTAACTGGGATTGCAGATGCGCAAATAGATTCTACTCCAATGGTTTGTATTACTGGTCAAGTTGGGTCTCATTTGTTGGGAAGTGATGCTTTTCAAGAAACTGATATAGTTGGAATCTCAACTCCCGTGACTAAGTGGAATCATCAGATTACAAAAGCATCAGAAATTCCTGAAGTTTTTGCAAAAGCATTTTATATTGCAAAAAGTGGTAGGCCTGGTCCAGTTTTGATAGATATTACCAAAGATGCACAATTTGAAGAGTTTGATTTTAGCTATAAAAAATGTAAAGGAGTAAGAAGTTATAAACCATTTCCAGCTATTGATTCAGAGAAAGTACAAGAAGCAGCATCTCTTATAAATAAAGCCAAAAAACCAATGATTATTTGGGGGCAAGGAGTTATTCTTGGAAAAGCAGAGCAAGAGTTAAAAGCAGTTATAGAAAAAACAGGGATTCCATCTGCTTGGACAATATTAGGTGCTTCTGCAATTCCCACATCACACCCCTTAAATGTTGGGATGTTAGGAATGCATGGCAATTATGCACCAAATAAATTAACTAATGAATGTGATGTATTAATCGCTATAGGAATGCGTTTTGATGACCGTGTTACAGGAAATTTAGAGACCTATGCAAAACAAGCAAAAGTAATTCACTTTGAAATAGATGCTGCAGAAATAGATAAGAATGTAAAAACCGATGTTGCTGTATTAGGAAATGCAAAAGAAAGTTTGAGTCAGCTACTATCGTTATTAAATCCAACAAAACACAAAGCTTGGCATCAAGAGTTTAAAGATTTGTATGCTATAGAATATGAGAAAGTAATTAAGCATGATTTACATCCAACCAAAGAAGGGTTAACCATGGGTGAAGTATTAAAAGAAATAAACATTCAAAGCAACGGAAATGCAGCTATTGTTTCTGATGTTGGGCAGCACCAAATGATCGCATGTAGATATGCCAATTTTAATCAAACTAAAAGTAATATTACCTCTGGAGGTCTAGGTACTATGGGGTTTGGTTTACCAGCAGCTATTGGAGCAAAAATGGCAGCACCAGATAGGCAAGTGGTATCAATTTCTGGAGACGGAGGTTACCAAATGACCATTCAAGAATTAGGAACAATATTTCAACAGAAAATAGCTGTAAAGGTTGTCGTATTAAACAATGACTTTTTAGGAATGGTACGCCAATGGCAAGAATTGTTTTTTGATAACCGATACGCATCTACAGAAATGATTAATCCAGATTTTGTAGCCATTGCCAAGGCATATTATTTAAAGGCAAGGAAAGTTACAAAGCGAGAAGAATTAAAGGAAGCAGTTGCAGAAATGATGGCAAGTGAAGAAGCTTATTTTTTAGAGGTGTGTGTAGAGAAAGAAGGAAATGTATTTCCTATGATACCAACTGGGGCGTCTGTTTCAGATATAAGATTAGAATAAAATGGAAGATCAAAAAAAAGTATTTACGGTTTCAATTTATACTGAAAACAATATTGGTTTATTGAATCGTATCTCAGCAATTTTTCAAAGAAGACACATTAATATTGAAAGTATTAACACTTCAGTTTCAGAAATAGAAGAAGTTTCTAAATTTACAATTGTAGTTAAATTAACTGAAGAACAAATAAAAAAAATCCTTGGACAAATAGAAAAGCAAGTTGAGGTAATTAAAGCCTATTATCACACAGATGAAGAGACCATATATCAAGAATCTTGTATATTTAAACTTCAATCTGATTTATTATTTGAAGAAAGACAAATACAAAATATTATTAAAGAGAGTAATGCTAGAATAGTAACTGTAAACAAAGAGTTTTTTGTGATTGAAAAATCAGGAAGAAAAGAAGAAATAGAATTATTATACAGAGAGTTGAAACCCTTTGGGATTCTTCAATTTACCCGTTCAGGTAGAATATCTGTATCAAAAAAACCAATGAATATATCTGAAATGCTAAGAGCATTTAATTATTAAATAAATAAATATGGCAAATTATTTTAACACGCTATCATTAAGAAGTCAATTAGAACAATTAGGTAAATGTAGATTTATGGAAGCTTCAGAATTTGAAGATGGAGTAACTGCATTGTTAGGTAAAAAAATTGTAATTGTTGGTTGTGGAGCCCAAGGATTAAATCAGGGATTAAATATGAGAGATTCTGGATTAGACATCGCTTACACACTAAGAGAGGTAGCTATTAAAGAGCAAAGAGATTCCTATAAGAATGCAACAAGCAATGGTTTTACTGTTGGTACGTATGATGAATTAATTCCAACTGCTGATTTAGTGTTAAACCTAACTCCAGATAAACAGCATACAAATGTGGTAAAATCTGTGATGCCATTAATGAAAACAGGAGCAACATTATCATATTCTCATGGATTTAATATTGTAGAAGAAGGAACAGAAATTAGAAAAGACATTACTGTTATCATGGTTGCGCCTAAATGTCCTGGCACAGAGGTTAGAGAAGAATATAAAAGAGGTTTTGGCGTACCAACTCTTATCGCTGTTCACCCAGAAAATGATCCTGAAAATAAAGGCTGGTCTCAGGCAAAAGCCTATGCTGCTGCCACTGGAGGTGACAGAGCAGGGGTATTGCAATCATCTTTTGTTGCAGAGGTAAAATCAGATTTAATGGGAGAACAAACTATTCTGTGTGGAGTATTACAAACAGGTTCTATTTTATCATTTGATAAAATGGTTGAAAAAGGAATAGACCCTTCTTATGCCGCTAAATTGATTCAATATGGCTGGGAAACTATTACAGAAGCTCTGAAACATGGTGGTATTACCAATATGATGGATAGGTTATCTAACCCTGCAAAAATTAAAGCATACGAATTGTCTGAAGCGTTGAAAACTATTATGAGACCATTGTTTGAAAAACATATGGATGATATTATTTCAGGGCATTTTTCTCAAACAATGATGCAAGATTGGGCAAACGATGATGTAAATTTACTTAGCTGGAGAGCAGCTACAGGTGAAACTTCTTTTGAGAAAACTAGTCTTACTTCAAAAAATATTTCTGAGCAAGAGTACTTTGACCATGGAGTGTTAATGGTGGCCTTTGTAAAGTCTGGTGTAGAGTTAGCTTTTGAAACAATGGTTAGTGCAGGTATTATAGAGGATTCTGCCTATTATGAATCTTTACACGAATTACCATTAATAGCCAACACCATCGCAAGAAAAAAATTATATGAAATGAATCGTGTAATATCTGATACAGCAGAGTATGGTTGTTATTTATTTGACCACGCTTGTAAACCATTATTAGTAGATTTTATGAAATCCGTACATACTAATATTATTGGAGCAACATATTCTAATACAAATGAAGTTGATAATGGTTTGTTAATTAAAGTTAACGATGCCATTAGAAATCATCCAATAGAATCTGTAGGGAAAAGGTTACGAAGTGCCATGACTGCAATGAAAGTTATTAAAACAGAAGTTTAAATTAAAGTGATAACCCAACCTTTTTTATGAAAACTAAGGTAGTATACAGACCAACAATAGAAGCTATTAAGAAAGCATCTCTGAACTTAGAGAAAGTTGCTTTGAAAACTCCTTTAGTTAAAAATGATCATTATTCTCAAAAATACAAGAGTAGTATCTTATTTAAAAGAGAAGATTTGCAATTAGTAAGGTCATACAAAATAAGGGGTGCCTACAATAAAATATCATCATTAACAAAGAATGAGAGAATCAACGGTATTATTTGTGCTAGCGCAGGGAATCATGCACAAGGAGTTGCGCTTTCTTGTAAGTTATTGAAAATTCAGGGTGTTATATACATGCCTACTCCAACACCAAAGCAAAAAATTAATCAAGTAAAAATGTTTGGAGAGCAATATATAGACGTTGTATTGGTTGGAGATTCATTCGATGATGCAAAATATGCAGCTATAGAAGAGGGAGAAAGGTTACAAAGAACCTTTATTCATCCATTTGACGATGAAAAAATTATTGAAGGTCAGGCAACAGTTGGTTTAGAAATTTTAGATCAATCAAGTGAACCTATAGATTATATTTTTGTACCTGTTGGTGGAGGTGGTCTATCCTCGGGTTTATCCTCTTATTTTAAACAGTTATCACCAAACACAAAAGTTATTGGTGTTGAGCCGGCGGGCGCTCCTTCCATGACATCCTCCATAAAAGCAAATAAAAATATTGTATTAGAATCCATTGATAATTTTGTAGATGGGGCTGCAGTAAAACGTGTTGGAAATTTAAATTTTTTATTGTGTAAAGAAAATTTACATAACATGATTACTATACCAGAGGGGAGAATATGTCAAATAATACTAGACATGTACAATAAAGAGGCTACTGTTGTAGAACCTGCAGGCGTGCTTAGTATTGCAGCTTTAGATATCTATAAAAATGAGATAGTAGGTAAAAATGTAGTTTGTATAATCAGTGGTAGTAATAATGATATTACAAGAACTGCCGAAATTAAAGAACGTGCTTTACTCTATAAAAACATTAAACATTATTTTATCATTAGATTTCCTCAAAGAGCAGGAGCTCTTCGTGAATTTGTTGCTGATATTTTGGGTCCAGATGACGATATCACTCATTTTGAATACACTAAGAAAACTAATAGATATAAAGGTTCAGCTGTTGTTGGCTTAGAATTAAAGTCAGCAAAAGATCTTGATCCGCTAATAGCGAGAATGAAACGTCACAATTTTTATGGTGATTATTTAAACGATAAACCAGATTTATTTCAATTTTTAGTTTAGAGAATTGTAAATTAGCATTGTCAAACCATTCATATATTTTTTATATTTAATCCATGATGAATATTCCAGATCAATTCATAATAAAAAAAACAATTTCACAAAACACCTATCTAGTAGAAGGGAACCTAAAGACATGGGCTGGTGAAACAGCAAATGTTTATTCAACAATTTCCTCTACTAAGGAATATAAACCAACATTATTGGGATCGATTCCTCAGTTGGGTGAAGAACAAGCCAATGAGGCGTTGGATTCGGCTTGTAACGCCTTTAATAAAGGAAAAGGACTTTGGCCTACAATGAAAGTGGTAGATAGAATAGCTTGTATGGACAAGTTTGTAGCTCAAATGAAAACCAAACGAGAGGAAATTGTAAATCTACTGATGTGGGAAATTGGGAAAACTCTCCCGGATTCACAGAAAGAATTTGATAGAACTATAGATTATATTTACGATACTATTGAAGACTATAAACAAATGGATAGAGACAGCGCTAAGTTTAAGAAAAATAGCGGTGTAAATGCTCACATTAGAAGAGGGCCATTAGGTGTTGTACTATGTTTAGGGCCTTATAATTATCCATTAAATGAAACTTTTTGTTTGCTGATTCCTGCACTAATTATGGGAAATACAGCAATTTTTAAACCTGCTAAATTTGGGGTTTTATTAATTACACCTCTTATGGAAGCATTTCAAAATAGTTTTCCTAAAGGTGTGGTAAATATTATTTTTGGAAGAGGTAGAACATTGGCTACTCCAATTATGAAATCAGGCAAAATAGATGTTTTAGCTCTAATTGGTCATAGTTCATCAGCAAAATCATTACAAACTCAACATCCAAAAGTTAATAGATTGCGTTTAGTTTTAGGTCTTGAAGCTAATAACCCTGCAATTGTGTTACCCGATGCAGATTTAGATGTAGCTATTGAAGAATGTATAGCAGGATCTTTGTCTTTCAATGGTCAACGATGTACAGCTTTGAAACTATTGTATGTTCATGAAGATATAGTGGAAGAATTTAACCAACGATTTTCTGCACGAGTTGATGAGTTGCCATTTGGAAACCCTTGGGATCCAGGAGTTAAATTAACACCTTTACCTGAGCCCAATAAGCCAGCTTATATTCAAGGATTGATAGACGATGCTAAAAAACATGGTGCAACTATTTTGAATGCTAAAGGTGGTGAAACCACTGAGAATTATATATTTCCAGCAGTTTTATATCCAGTTAATAAGCAAATGGATGTATTTCATGAAGAACAATTTGGTCCTGTTGTTCCTATAATTTCTTTTAAAGATATTAACGAACCTTTAGATGATATTGCAGATTCTAACTATGGCCAACAAGTTAGCCTATTTGGGAAAGATGTTCACACTTTATCTCCTTTAATAGATAATTTAGTAAATCTAGTTTGTAGAGTAAATTTAAATAGTTCTTG
This sequence comes from Flavobacteriaceae bacterium, assembly GCA_965657365.1. Lineage (GTDB taxonomy): Bacteria > Bacteroidota > Bacteroidia > Flavobacteriales > Flavobacteriaceae > Polaribacter. The sequence goes on along the minus strand of CBFHOD010000043.1, from coordinate 621 downwards.
CCAGCGTGGTCCGGATGTATATCCATTTACTGGAAGAAAAGATTCTGCTGTGAGTACTTTAAGTGTTTACGACGCTTTACGTTCTTTTTCAATCCGTACTTTTGTTGCCTCTAAAGATAATCCTTACAATAATTCTATTCTTGAAGAATTATTAGAAAAGAAGACATCTAACTTTATAAGTACAGATTATATATTATAGAATAGTTATTTTTAATATCCCATTTATGTATTTTTTATAATAAAAAAGTTTCTTAGTTGAGAAATACATAAAACTTCAAAAAAATGATTTTGGAAACATTGTTATTTCAAAATCATTTAGCATATTTGAACGATGTTAAGTCTAAAAAATAATATATATGTAGTTTCTAACGCAATGCCCAAAAGCATTCGCCGCCGCTAATTCTTAAAATTAGCACACAACTATATTCATTATTTATTTTTAAACATTGTTCACTTTCCATTTCATATCATTTTTTTTATCTCTAGTTATTTTAAAAGATAACAAGATTTCTACACGCACTGTTTTTACACGTCGCCCTTGGGGTGTATGCTAAAATTTTGAACTCAGGTGAGTCCGGTTCTATTTCTATCAAACAGTATTAATTAAAGTTTACAATCAAT
>CBFHOD010000042.1:0-19059 GCA_965657365.1 Flavobacteriaceae bacterium | reverse complement strand
ACAAAAAAGAATAAGAAAAAAATGGATTTGAATATTAAAGAGATTACTACCATAAACGAAATGGCTATAACTATCGGTTTAATTATGCTAACCATAGGTAATTTTCTAGGAGGCATGTGGGCAAATGAAAGTTGGGGACGCTATTGGGGATGGGACCCAAAAGAAACTTGGGCATTAGTATCTATCATGGTTTATGCATTTGTGTTACATATGAGACTAATCCCTGGATTAAGAAGTAGATATACATTCAATCTATGGTCAATCATTTCTTATGGTTCGATCATGATGACCTACTTTGGAGTGAATTTTTATTTATCAGGACTGCATTCCTATGCTAGTGGTGATCAAGTAATTACACCTAATTCTGTATTTTATTCTGTAGGTTTTGTTTTAATTCTAGGAACATTAGCTTGGTTTAAACATCGAAAATTTTATAAAAAATAAAAGAAAAGTGTACTTTAGTACCCATAAATAAAGAAGATATGTTTCATAAAAATATAAAATTAGCATTAGCCTTTTTAACCATAGTTTGGTCAGTTTTTGAATTTTGGCAAGGACATATTGGTAATGGAATCGCTATTTTACTCCTTACGGGAATGTTCATCTTATTGTATTTCAAAAATGAATTTATCCTATTATCATTTTTACAATTAAGAAAGCAAAATTTTCCAGCAGCACAAAAATGGTTAACCTATATAAAAAATCCAAGTGCAGCACTTACTCAAAAACAAGAAGGATACTACAATTATTTACATGGTATTATGCTTTCGCAAACCAACATGACTCAAGCTGAAAAATTTCTTAGAAAAGCTATTCGTTTAGGTTTATCGATGGATCATGATTTGGCCATGGCAAAATTACAATTAGCAGGCATTGCTATGACTAAAAGAAGAAAACGTGAGGCAACTACCCTAATGGCCGAGGCAAAGAAACTTGACAAACATGGTATGTTAAAAGAGCAAATGCAAATGATGAAACAACAAATGAAAAAAATATAATTCCCACAAAAAAACTCCTGATTAATCAGGAGTTTTTTTTTCTAGTAAGTTTATTTACTTAATTCTAGTTAGGGTTAAATCTGGGTTATACTTTAAAATATAAATACCATGATTGGAAGAAGTATTGAATAAACTTTTACTGTACTCAAACTTACTCTCTAACCGATAGGATACCCCCTGTTTAAAAGTCTCCTTTAGTTTTTTCCCAGAGGCCAATCGCATTCCTATGTCAAATAGAATATCAAACCCCCTTGTAGCGTAATAAGAGGGATAAGCATAATTTTTCTCTAAATACTGGCTGTGAAATAATTGAATTTCAGGAGAATTTTCATCAATAAAAGTATCACTAGTAAATGTAAAGCCTAATTTGGCTAATTTATTATTGTCTATTTTATCAAACTGAGAAGATTTAGAAATTCCAAAAACTTTTATCACAGTATCTTCTGGTAAAATTTGCATTTCAGGCTCATCACTTTTTTCATCTTCCTCTTTATCTTCCTCTTCATCTTCCTCTTCCTCAGGTTCTTCAACTGGAAGACTAATTAAACTATTAATTACATCAGACGAAATAACTCGTTTATCAGTAGCTAAAATCACCCAATTTCCAACATCAGGTTTTAGGGCATTAATCACATAATCTTTTCTAATATACCCTTCGTTTGGATATATGATTAAAGCTTCGTTAATAGAGTCGTGTTGTACTAATCTAGATTTAATTAAATCACTATTTCGAATGGAAGTAGCTGAACTGTCACCAATAATTAAAATATTTTCATTTGTATAATTTGCTAAAACATGATCTACAAGAGCCTTTTGATGTAGCTCTCTATCTGCAAAAGTTTTAATTATTTTTGAAGATGAAAAGCGATTTTGGTTTTTTGAATACACAGGAAACACAACAGGGACTCCAGTTCGGTTGGCAACCTTGGGAACCTCTTCAGAATATAAGGGTCCTATAATAGCATCTATAGTGTCAAAATCTGTAACCGCAAGTATTGAATCTAATTTAGTGTCTTTTCTTCCAGTATCATAAACAGATAGTTCTATAGCTACACCTAGACTTTTTAGAGAGTCTAAGGCTAATGAGGCACCTAGATAAATATCAGTCGTAATATTAACTAACCTGTTTGTTTTAAAAATATCTTTAGCGTCTATGGTATCATATTCAATAGCCCTAAAAGGAAGTAGCATCGCTAAGTTAACAACAGCATCTTCTTGAATAGTGTCTTTATATAACACAAGTAAATCTTCATCAGCAATTGGTTTTATTTTTAACAACATATCCAATTGAAGGCCAAGCGAATCTATTGAAGGATTCAATTGATTTAATTGCGCTTTAGAAACATTGTAAGCACGCGTTAAATTATAAAAAGTGTCTCCCTTTCCAACTTTATGAAGAATAAAATCATTCTTCAATTCTTCCACTACAGGAACCTCACCTGAAACAGGTATTGAATTATTATTTTCAACAGAGTTTGAGGCCTCCTCAATTTGCTGATACTCATTATTGGGTATAATAATTAAGGTTTCAGGAACTGGTTTTCTTCCTATATCTGGGTTTAAACTCAATAAATCTTTAGTTTTAATTCCTAAACGTTTTGCAATACCTTTTAGGGTTTCACCTTTTTTAACAGTATAAGAAATGTATTTTTTTTGTTGACCACAAGAAGATGCAATCACTACAAATAATAAGATAATTAAGATTTTAAATTTTCTCATAAACTTACTCCCATTCAATTGTTGCTGGTGGTTTAGAACTGATGTCATAAACTACTCTGTTTACACCTTTTACTTTATTTATAATCTGATTTGATGTCTTTTGCAAAAACTCATAGGGTAAATTAACCCAATCAGCCGTCATCCCATCAGTACTTTCTACAGCTCTTAAAGCAACTACTTTTTCATAAGTTCTTTCATCTCCCATAACTCCAACAGAGTTTACAGGTAATAATATGGCGCCAGCTTGCCATACTTTATCGTATAAACCACTTTCTTTTAATCCATTAATAAAAATAGCGTCTACCTCTTGAAGAATAGCTACTTTTTCTGGAGTAATGTCTCCTAAAATTCTAATCGCTAATCCTGGACCAGGAAAAGGGTGTCTACCCAAGAGTTCAGAATCAATTCCCATGGAAGCTCCTACTCTTCTTACCTCATCTTTAAAAATCATACGTAAAGGTTCCACAATTTTCAACTTCATAAAATCGGGTAAGCCTCCCACATTATGATGGCTTTTAATTGTTGCTGATGGACCTCCATTTACAGATACTGATTCTATAACATCTGGATAAATGGTTCCCTGCGCTAACCATTTTACATTTTCTATTTTGTGAGCTTCATCATCAAAAACCTCAATAAATGCGTTTCCTATGGCTTTCCTTTTTTTCTCTGGATCAGATAGCCCCTTTAAAGCTTTCAAAAAACGTGCCGATGCATCTACACCTTTAACATTTAATCCCATGCCCTCGTATTGATTGAGAACACTTTCGAACTCATTCTTACGTAACAGTCCGTTATTCACAAAAATACAATATAGGTTTTTTCCAATTGCTTTGTGCAACAAAACTGCTGCTACTGAAGAATCTACACCTCCTGATAAGCCAAGCACTACTTTATCATTTCCTATTGTTTTCTGGAGATTTAAAACTGTTGTTTCTACAAAAGAATCAGACGTCCAAGTTTGTGAAATTCCTGCAATTTTAACAAGAAAATTTTCTAACAATTGTTTTCCATCAGTAGAATGATACACTTCAGGATGAAATTGAATTGCAAAAGTATCTTCACCTTTAATTCTAAAAGCAGCATTTTTTACATCTGAAGTACTCGCCAAATGCACAGCATCTTTGGGGAGGTCTTTAATTGTATCTGAATGACTCATCCAAACCTGGCTTCCTTCAGAGAGGTTTGAAAAAAAGATTTCTTTTTCTCTTATGTAAGATAAATTCGCTCTTCCGTATTCTCTTGTGTCTGAGGGTGCTACTTTACCTCCAGAAAAATGTGCTAAATATTGTGCTCCGTAGCAAACCGCTAACATAGGTTTTTTACCCCTAATTTCTGATAAATCGGGATGTGGAGCATCATCAGACCTTACAGATGAAGGGCTTCCTGATAAAATAACTGCTTTAAAGTCACTTGCGTTTGAGGGTTGTTTGTTGTAGGGATGAATTTCACAATAAATATTCAACTCTCTTACTCTTCTCGCAATTAATTGAGTGTATTGCGATCCAAAATCTAAAATAAGTACTTGGTGTTGTTGCATGTGCAAAAATAGTACTTCAATTTATAAATAAAAGCTTTGTGTTTATAAAATTTTACAAATTAATATCGATACACTATTGCATTAATATTCATACCGGCTCCGACAGATGCTAAAATGATGATATCACCTTTTTCTAAAGATTGATTTTCTAAATTTCCTTTGATAACTAAATCTAACAACGTGGGTACAGTTGCCACTGAACTATTTCCTAGTTTATGGATACTCATAGGCATAACGCCTTCAGTGACAGGTGTTCTATACAATCTAAAAAAACGTTTAATAATCGCTTCATCCATCTTTTCATTAGCTTGATGTATGAATATTTTTTTAACCTCACCAATACCAATTCCTGTTTTATCTAGAGCAGTTTTCATGGCAGCAGGAACATGATTAAGCGCGAATTCATAAATCTTTCTTCCGTGCATTTTTATATATCTAACGTCAGGATCTTCTTTAGTTTCATATGATTTACCAAAAAATAAATGATAGGCCTCATCTATGGCAAAAGTTTGTGAAGCATGACTTAAAATTCCAGCATCTTGACCTTCATTTTTCTCAACAATACAGGCTCCTGCTCCATCACTATAAATCATAGAATCTCTATCATATTTGTCTACTACTCGAGATAAGGTTTCTGCTCCAATAACTAATATTTTTTTTGCAATCCCCGCTTTTATGAATGCTTGAGCCTGAATAACACCTTCCACCCAACCAGGACAACCAAATAAAATATCATAGGCAACGCAATTAGGGTTTTTAATTCCTAATCTGTATTTCACTCTTGTTGCTAAACTTGGTAACAAGTCACTTTGTATGGCTGTTGATTTAACATCTCCAAAATTATGAGCCAAAATAATATAATCTAATTCTTCAGGATTAATAGCTGCATCATCAATCGCTTTTTGAGCAGCAAAAAAACCAAGGTCAGATGCATTGTATTTGGATGGGGCATATCTTCTTTCTACAATTCCTGTAATGGCTTTAAATTTATCAATGATTAATTCGTTTTCGCTTGGTATTTCTGTACCATCTGAATTTAAAAAACAATTTTCTAGAAACTGTTTATTCTCTTTAATAATTTCCGGAATGTAAGAACCAGTTCCTGTAATAGTAGAAGATATCATAAAGTATATATTGTTTCGAATACAAAGAAACTAATTATTAATTGCATGTAACTTTTAATTGATGTAGTTTTTACGATGTTCAAACATCACTGCTCTATTTTATTATAAAATTATAAGTATGAACTATCAAATGAAAAAGGTAATAAAGATGCAATAGAGTTTGTTTTGACAACGTTACCTATTTCACCCATAAAAAATATTTCCATAGCTTCTTTTTGATTAATCTCATACTCCAATAAGGTTTGTCTACAAGCTCCACATGGGCCCACTGGTTTGTCTAATTTTTTATTAGAAGAGACTGCAGTAATTGCTATTTTTTTTACTTTTTTATTTGGATATGAAGAACCTGCTTTCCAAATCGCCACACGTTCAGCACACATACCCGATGGATAGGCCGCATTTTCTTGATTATTTCCTGTAATGATAGAATTATCCTCCATTAGAAGTGCTGCACCCACACTAAACCCGGAGTATGGAGCATAGGCGTTTTTTGCAACTTGTATGGCGGCTTCCATTAAATTTTTATCAACAGTAGACAACTCATCAATATCTTGGAAAATAAAAGCCGAAGTTCCTGTATTAATTTCCTTCATAAATTATATGTTATATTGAGAATTGCTTGATCTTAATAATCATAATAGAGTTCTCCTAAATCGAAGGACAGAGAAAAACGAAGCGAATTTTCTAATGGATTATTTACATCTGATGAGTTAATCAAATATGACAAGTCTACATTCAAAGCATTTGTTTTAAACCCAGCTCCCATAGTGAAAAATTTCCTGTTTCCCTTATTTTCACTCTCATGAAAATACCCCAGACGCAGGGCAAAGGCATCATTATATAGATACTCGGCACCCAAAGCATAAGTAACTTCTTCTAGCTCTTCACTAAACCCTCCTTCTGCGTCACCAAATGAGCTAAAAATTCCTGATAAAAATCCTTTTTCTTGATCAGAACCATCTTCTTGAGGAGACGGAACTAACAATTTTGTAAATTCTGTATTTATACTTAACGTATTGTAGGCATCTAATATGAAGTCAAATCCTCCACCAAATTTCAAATTTGTTGGTATAAAATCCTCTTCTCCAGGAACATAAGATACTTTCGGACCAATATTAGCAATATTAAAACCAATCCTGTAACGACCATCAAAATTTCCGTAATTCTTTTCATAAGATTGATAATACCCAGATACATCCACAGCAAATGAGTTAATGGGTTGTAGCGTTGAATTTGTTCCTGTAAAAGCTAAGTTAGATCTAAAGTAACGACCACTAACCCCCATTGAAAACGTTTCACTCAACTTTAATGCATAGGTTCCTGAAAGTGCAAATTCATTTGGATTAATTGTACCCGTTGGATTTCCAACATTATCCGTTAAATCTACCTGACCCAAAGAAAAATATCTAAACTCTGTTCCCCATGCAGAATTTTCATTAATTCTTTTAATATAGGAAGCACTCCCAATAAAAATATCATCAGTTAAATTTCTTAACCATGGTGAATAATTAATTCCTATCATCACTTCTTGTCCACTAAATGCAATTTTGGACGGATTATGAAAAAGTGAACTCGCATCTGCAGAAGTAGAAACCCCTACATCTCCCATGGCTCCTGCTCTAGCGTCAGGTATAATTAATAAAAAAGGAGTAGCTGTTGTGATACCTCCACTTTGAGCTGAAACTCCAATATTACTTAGGATACAAATAATTAATACTATTCCTATTTTTCTCATGTCTTTAATTTACTTTTTCTTAATAAAACGTAAATATCGTAATAAATTATAATATGACTAGTTTTTCATACTTTTCTGACGATAAATTACTTGTTGTTGATGTTACTTTTAGTTTATAAATATATACTCCTTTTCCAATTTTATTTCCAAAATCATCTAAACCGTTCCAAGAGATATTTCTCGATAAATTTCCTGAAGTCTGAACCAGTTGATTAATTGTTTTCACTAATTTTCCTGAAACTGTAAAGATTTGAACCTGAACTTCAAGAGGTTCATTGGGTTTGTTATGGTTAAACCAAAACTCGGTATAATTTACAAATGGATTTGGATAATTCAACACATTATCTAAAGTGATACTGTTATCACTAACCACCACAAAACTTATGGTTGCTTCTGAAGAATTATTGTAAGTATCCCACGCCTTTAGTTTAAGAGTATGTGGACCAACCGATAAATCTCGAAGTCGATAGACTACCTTACCTCTTGTGAAATCGTCTAATTCTGTCTGATAAAAGTCATTTAAAATGATCGGATTAGATTCATCTCCGTCTAAAATTCCGACAATATCATGATCTACTGCAGTAACTGAGGTGTTAATCCCACTTAAGTCAAATAATTTTGCAATTAAATTTGGAGAGGCATTTGTATTCGCTCCATCTAAAAAAGATTCGTCATTCATAAATAACTGAATTTCAGGACCAAGGGTATCTTCAGGAGCATTTTCGTTAATTCCTCCTACTATTATATCATTGTTATATCCTGATTTATCGAGTATCTCATTGGTGGCATAAAAACTTAGCTTTCCTTTTCCATAAGCAATTTTTACATCCCTAGGCACAATAAATTCGAAGTTGAAATTTCCATTTTCTACGGTTGCCAACCCTCTAAATAATTTACTTTCTTGAGAATCAAAAACCTCTACAATACCAAAGTTATCATTGTCTAAGGTAGATTTATCTATAGGCTTATCATAAACCGTTGTAGATAAACTTCCATTAAAATCACTTAAAATATTATTTAAATTATCGGTAACAACACCCTCAAAACTAACTTTAGACAAGGCTTTGAGTGTATCTATTGATTGGGTGATGTCTACACCATTCATTTTAGTGATTTTAATATTTGGCTTAGGAATTGCTAATTTTTTTACAGGGTCTCCAAAATAATAAATAAAAAATTTTTGATTACGCTGTGTGTAATTATTTTTTGTTTTCACCAAAGATTCGGCTATCGTTAAATCTTCATCATTAAACTCCAACAAAACAGACATTAAGTTTGTATTAAAAGCCTGACCAGTACTGATAAAAACCTCTCTAGTAGTTGTAATCATAGAAACTGCACCTCCTGAAGTATTCCAAAAAACATTTTCTCCAGCTGAAGTTCTTAGTGGATTATCAAATCTTGAAAACTCACAAGTAATACTGATAAAAAGTGGTAATGTATTTTCATTTTTAAACCCTTTAATTTGTGGGATATCTAAAAATCGTTCTGCTGCAAAACCATCTTCACCGCCATGACCAAAATAATCAAAAACTAAAGTACCTGTCTCTATAGCTCTAGTAATGGCTGCTTTTACATCCGGATATCGTTCACCTCCCGAAGAGTTTTGTTGGATATAGGCATCTGCATAAATCTTATTAACATTAAAAATAGGTTTATTGGCTTTAATATCATCAGCAATGGTCTCTACTCCAGGTTGTATGGTAATATCTGAAGGATCATCAATATCGTCTGCAAGCAAAGTGATTGTGTTTCTCCAATCTCCAAAGGAATCAACATTATAATCTCTAAGTATTTTATCAACTACATCCTTAGCTTGCTGTTGAGAAGAAACTGGAATTCTTCCCGTTGCAATTTCCAAAGTATGTGAGGGAAACATTGTTCCTTCTGAATCTTCAAGCATACCATAAAAATCATCAGTAACATAAGAATCTGCTAAATTATAACTTGTATCAGCTAGGTAAACTGGTACAATATTATTATTTCCATTAATTCTATCTTTATAATCATAGGATGCATCCCCAAAAAAACAAACATATTTTAATTGGTCTTCTGGTGTTGAATTTAATTCATAAACATGTTTGATAAAATCTCTAATTGCGGTAATGTCTTTACTGCCAGAGGAAAATTCATTATAAATTTCATCCAAATTGACAACTTTTGCTGTTAATCCTGAGTTTTCTATGTGGTAGTCAGCAATTCTCTGAGCTTGTTCCTCAAATTCTTCAGTGGTTATTAATAAATAGTTAATATCTTGTATTGAGTGTACATTTTGATTTTGAATTTTAGCATTAGGGATTGTCTCCGGAATGAAATAATCATCTTGATGCACTACAATATATTCTTTCAATACTTCTGAATTTGCTTTGAAAGAAAAAACTCCTGTACTAGATTCATTAATAATGTTTGATGCATTGATAGGATCAGTTACCTCCCAAATTTGGAATATATTTTGTGAGTTTTGAATCTGATACTCAACAATACCTGACGTATTTGCAGCTTCAAAACTTCGAAAAGAAAATTGGAAATCATCTGCTATGAGTTGTTTTTTTCCTGAAACTTCAATATAGTCAAGATAGGCCCTTGCCGATGGATTTCCACCGTTATTGTAATTTAAATTAAATGCAATGGTTGAAGATGAAATTGTAGTATTTGTACTTTGCATTCTATCAGATGCCAGATTTCCAGAACTCGTACTTGCTCCAAAATTAAGATTAAAAAGATCTTGAGAATTCACTTTAACCTGCATAGAAGAGGTTAAACCAGAAACTGCTACTGCTCTAACTTTTATAGTTACAGGTTCATTTGAAACTAAATTAGGAAATGGTATTTCAAGTGAGAACTCATTATCTACACTAAAATCCTCTCCGAGCCATTTCTTTCCAGCTGCAAAAAGATTAATGGTTTCTTTTTCATAAAAAAGATAATCATTAAAAGTATTGATTTGTGAGACAGAGGTCCCTGTCACTGGAATTGAATTCTGTATTCTCATTCCATCATCCTCATTTACGGTGATAAAATAATAGGATTTATCTGAATATATATTTTGTTTGTGATTTACAGTTCCTTGAACAGGGTCTACCTCCCAGCTATGAGGGCCTTGGGCATAAAAAAGAATATAATCATTGGAATCAAAGGCATTATCTTCTTCCCCTTCAATAAAAATGGCATTCTCTTGCAAATCATCATATCTAAAATCTCCATTAGATTGAGGAAGTAAATGACCTCCATTTCCATAAACATGAATTTTTTTTGGATTTAAGTTATTTGTTGAAATCCCAAGCTGTTGTAAAAAAGTTCTGTCTATTTTAAAAACCCCCGTAGTATCTACAGCAAACTTGTACCAATTTCCATTGGCCAATACTGAGTTTGTGACTTGACCGTAGCTTGCAACAGACAAAAGGATAAATAAAATAGGTAATAAAGTATGTTTTTTCAATGCAATCATCCTTCAAAGAACGCAAATAATATGGATATATTTTGTGTTAAAAATTGTTAAATCATAATATAAGAATAAGTGTTGCGTTATCTTTATAAATGTATTCAATTTACATTCATATAATTTATAAAACATATTGTATGAAAACAATTTTATTGTAAATTGCCAAAAAAAATTAGAATCCTAATATTTGATATTATATATGAAGAACTATTCTAGAATAACCCTTCTTTTACTCAGTACTATATTACTTTACAATTGTAATTCAACTAATAAAGGTAAATCTTCGTTAACGGGTTGGAATTTTAATGACCCTAAATTTGGTGGTTATATTAAAGGAACTTCATTTCAAGGCCAAAAAACACCTGATGGAATGGTTGGAATTGAAGGAGGTACCTTTGTTATGGGGCAAGTGCAAGACGATGTAATGTTCGATTGGAATACCACACCGCAAAAAATGCACGTACGCTCATTTTATTTGGATGAAACAGAAGTGACCAACTCTGAATACCTATTATATCTTCAAGTAACCAAAGAAGTATTTCCTCCAGAAGAAGAAAAATATAAAAATATTTATTCATCAGCATTACCCGATACTCTTGTTTGGAGAAGTAGTTTAGGAAATACTGAACTTTTATCTGAGAGTTACTTGAGACATCCTGCGTATTCAGACTATCCAGTAGTTGGAGTGAGTTGGTTACAGGCTGTTCAATATTGTAAATGGAGAACTAGTGCCGTAAATCTTAAAAATTTAATAGATAAAGGCGTGTTGTCTAATGTATTAGGAAATGATACGATACGAAACTTTTTTGATACTGATGTTTATTTAGAAAATCCATATAAGTTATTTGATGGTGATTCAACCGTATACAAAAGAGGATTACCAGATAATAAAATTAGAAAAAAAGGAGAACCCAGACCTGAAAAAGGAACTTTCACAGGAAGACAAGTAACCTCATTAGATGGTATTTTATCGCAAAAGTTTAGATTACCTACTGAAGTCGAATGGGAATATGCCGCTAAAGCCAATACTGAAAATCGAGAATACAATAATATCAGAGGAAGAAAAAAGTTTGCTTGGGACGGAAAGTATACTCGAGAAAAGTCAAATCGATACAAAGGGAGTCAACTAGCAAACTTTAAACAAAGTAAAGGAAATTATAGTGGTTTATCTGGATGGTCTGAAGATGGATCAGATATTCCTATTGCTGTGAAATCTTATCCGCCAAATGGATATGGACTTTATGACATGTCTGGAAACGTTGCAGAATGGGTAGCGGATGTATACCGACCTATCATAGATAGTGAAGCCAATGATTTCAACTTCTACAGAGGTAACAACTTTAGAAAAAAATTAATAGACTCTACAGGTCAAGTTGTAATTATTGGAGAATCTGACAAAGCTATGGTTTCTTATGATACACTTCCTAATGGAAAAGTAGTAGTCTCAAATTTACCTGGTGAAATTAAATATGTACCTGTGACCATGAATGATGTTTTTATGAGAACAAACTACTCTGTTTCTGATAATACGGACAAGAATGATGGGGATAAATTATCAAATAGGCTATTTGATTTAGAAGATGACCAATTTACCAATAAATCTAGAATGTATAATTCACCAATCAATGTTAAGGATGAAAATACTGGAAAACTAAATCAATACGATGTCAAAAAAAGAACAACATTAATTAGTAATAAGACTAGAGTCCACAAAGGAGGTTCTTGGCAAGATCGAGAGTATTGGTTAGATCCAGCCCAACGAAGATACCTACCAGAGTATATGTCTACCAATTATATTGGTTTTAGATGTGCAACAGACGTTATGGGTAATCTTGATAGTGGTAAAAGAACCGCAAGAAATCCATCAAGATAATTTTTAGAAAAAATTTTAAACCTCATTGAAATCTACTCAATGAGGTTTTTTTTTATATTTAAGCATGAATATCGAAGCGCTATATCAAATTTACTCCAGTAACTATCTCGTTACCACTGACACTAGAGCTATTAAAAAAGGTGCTATTTTCTTTTCGCTGCAAGGTGCTCATTTTAATGGAAATAAATTTGCTGAAATGGCGATTCAAAAAGGAGCTAAATATGCTGTAATAGATGATGTTAATTATGAGATAAAAGGGAAAACTATTTTGGTGAACAATGTTTTACACACCCTTCAAAAATTAGCAAATTATCACCGAAAACAACTTAAGATTCCTATTATAGGGATTACTGGCAGCAACGGAAAAACAACAACTAAAGAACTCATTCATGCAGTTTTAGCAACTCAATTTAAAACTAAAGCAACCAGAGGAAATCTAAATAATCATATCGGAGTACCCTTAACACTGTTATCGTTTACCAATAAAACTGAAGTTGGTATTGTAGAAATGGGTGCAAATCATCAAAAAGAGATTGAATTTTTATGCGCTATATGTGAACCTGATATTGGATATATTACAAATTTTGGCAAAGCACATCTTGAGGGTTTTGGTGGTATCGAAGGAGTCATTAAAGGAAAATCAGAATTGTATACCTATCTCAAAAAAAACAATAAACTAGCTTTTATAGATGCTACAGATGCTAAGCAACTTAAGTTGACAGAGAATATAAAGAGAATAGCATTGGAGCCTTCTATTTCCATCTCCTCGACTCAACCCTTATTAGCTTTAAACTACAACAATGAAATTATTAATACACAACTCATTGGCACCTACAATTTAAATAACCTCAAAGCTGCCATTGCTATTGGAGAGTACTATAAGATCACTAGAAAAAATATAATTACAGGGCTCAGTAATTACAAACCTACCAATAACAGATCTCAGATCGTCAAAAAGAAAAGTAATACAATTGTAATGGACGCCTACAATGCAAACCCATCAAGTACGCGTTTAGCGCTAGAAAATTTCAATGAAATTGATCATAAAAATAAGATTGTGATTTTAGGAGATATGTTTGAACTGGGGGCCGCATCAGAAAAAGAACATCAAAATATCGTTGATCTTTGTGATACATTGAACTTAAACCGATGTATTTTTGTTGGAGAACATTACAGTAAAACTTCAGCGATTGAAAAATATTTGAATGTTGAATCTTTAAAAAAACATATGACTACCAGCCCCTTAGAAAAAAGTTATATTCTTATTAAAGGGTCAAGAGGTATGTTTCTTGAACAACTTTTGGAGAATATTAATTAATATGCTGTTTATGATATTCTAATAAATTATCTATCGGTCTTTGAATTACACCAGATATTTTTAACCCATTCTTTTCGGCAACATCATCTAATATTTCTTTAAAATAATGTGCAATGGAACCAATAAAATAAATTGGCAGGTCCTCTGAGGGGTTATACGGTAAGATTCTATACTTGAAGAATTTTTCAAATCCCTTTTTCATTAATCTTCTAACATATTTTTCCTCTTTGAAATCAAACATAAACTTTGCAAAGGAAGCTAAATACATATTTGGGTTTGGAGCTCTGTAAATATTCGTCTTGATGGTGTCTGCATCAAGGACATAATCCCTTTCAAATCGCTCCACCATGTATTTGGGCATCATTCCATAAAAATAGTCTCTAATTAATCGTTTACCGAAATAGTTACCGCTTGCCTCATCCATTAAAACATAGCCTAAAGAAGGCACTTGCATTTTCATGTTTTGACCATCAAAATAACAACTATTTGAACCCGTTCCTAAAATACAAACTAAAGCAGGATTTTTACCTGAAGCAGCATAAACAGCAGCTAACATGTCTTCTTCTACAGATATTATCGCATTTATAAAAATGGCTTGCATCACATCTTTTAAAATGGCAGATGCTTTAGGAGTTCCACATCCAGCTCCATAAAAATAAATTTCATTCACCTGATCTTTAATATTGATGAGTTGAAACATATTCACAATTCTATTGGTTAATTCTTCTGAAGAAATGACTGCAGGATTTAAACCCAAAGTTCTTACTCTAAAGCATTCATTTTTGTTGGAGTCTATCGCAATCCAATCGGCTTTCGTTGAGCCACCATCAGCAATTATAATCATCTGTTATTTTTTATTTCTCAAATATATTACATCACTTTTGGTTACACAATAGCAACTAAAAACTCAATCGATTTCGTGTAAAAGTTATTCTAAATAATCTTGAGCTCTCAAGAGGATTTAAAGTGAAATACTAAAAAAAGTTTGCAATATTTTGTATAATGTGCTTTATTTTTGCC
This sequence comes from Flavobacteriaceae bacterium, assembly GCA_965657365.1. GTDB lineage: Bacteria > Bacteroidota > Bacteroidia > Flavobacteriales > Flavobacteriaceae > Polaribacter. Next base: position 4,290 of record CBFHOD010000042.1, on the reverse strand, counting down.
TTTTTACGAAGATTTTCTCGGTTATTCGTAATCAAGAAAAAAAGTACAAAGCACGCTAAAATAAACAGCACTAAAAATAAAAAGGAGAATAGTAATCCAAGGTGCTGAATGGATAGATACATGGCTATTGCAACAATTAAATTGGTTAGACCAGATAATATAGAAGCTTTTTTATGAGACAACCCAGAATCTATTAATAAATGATGGATATGGTTTCGATCAGGAGAAAAAATCGAAACTCTTTTTCTAAGTCTAATAAACGATACTCTACATAAATCAAAGGCAGGAACAATTAATATAATTAAGAGTAAAAGGGGTAATTCACTTCTGTGAACAGCTAATGCACTGAAAGTTTCCGATTGTAGCGTCAATAGTTTTAATGTTAGAAGCCCCAAAACTAAACCAATGACTAGTGAGCCAGTATCTCCCATAAATATTTTTTTTCGAGGAGAAAAATTATATCTTAAGAAGGCCAAGAGCATACTTATTACTGCAACCGATATAAACATAAAAAAGAAAAGCTGTAATTTATAGAAAAGAAATCCAAAACAGGCAGAAATAACAATACCCGTTATTGAAGACATACCATCTATACCGTCTATTAAATTAAACGCATTAATAAATGCTAAAATTAGAAACATGGAAATAGATACTGAAAAAAACATGTTAAGCTCATAAATTCCTAAAAACCCGTGAAAGGAAAGAATTCTATAATCAGACTGAATAATTAGAATACTCAACGCTAACAATTGACCAAGAAATTTTATGCTTGGAGTTAAATCTTTTAAATCGTCTGTTAAGCCAACCAAAAACATAATGGTTATGGCTAAAATGATACTTAAACTTGTATCATTAATATTGTAAAAATTTGAAAAGAAAAAGAAAACAACTAAGGAGATGTAAAATGATACACCACCAAGGGTAGGGACAAAATCGGTGTGAGAGCTTCTGTCATTAGGGGCATCAAAATGACCGAGTTTATTACTTACTTTTCTGATTCTTGAGAGACTAAAGCTTGTTATAAGAAATACGATAACAAACATAAAGAACAAATTACTAGGGATTAATAGGTCTTTAAATTCCATTTTTTTATACAAAGATAAAAAAATTTGATGAATTAGCTGATACTATTGTAGTTAGGAAGTCAGATTTAATAATAATTAAACATTTATTGCTGTAAATCATATATCTCTTAATCTATTCATAACAAATAATAGATATCCTTAATGGATAATAATGTTAATTTAAAATTTCACAAGCAACATTAATACTACTTTTAAAAATATTTAAAAACTTCAATACCTAGAGAATATATTGTAATTTTGAATAAAAATTAAAAGTTAATGTTCAGTTTTTTTAAAAGACATCAAAAACCTTTATTTGAAGAGCTTTGTGATATTCACAACCATTTGTTGCCGGGTATAGATGACGGAAGTAAAGATATAAATACCTCTGCTGAAATGCTAAATGCTTTTAAGGCGTTAGGGATCAGAAGTGTTATTCCTACACCACACATCTATAAAGAATTGTATCCAAATACTCCAGAAACGATAAAAAATGCATTTAAGCTTTTAAAACAACATAAAGTCACTGAAAATACGATAAAAGTTAACTCTTATGCAGCAGAGTATATGATAGATGAGGTTTTTATGAATAATCTTGAGCAAGCTTCACCATTACTGCTCTTAAATGATACTTATATATTAGTAGAAATTAATTTTTTTGGCCAAACTACGATGCTAAAATCAGCTTGTTTTAATTTATGTCAAAAAAACATTACTCCAATATTAGCGCATCCAGAACGGTATCATTTGATCAAAGACATTTCTGAGTATCAAAATTTAAAAAATCAAGGGTTCTACTTTCAATTAAATGCCTTGTCACTTCTAGGACAATATGGGCCAGAAGTAAAACAAAAAGCTGAAAAATTATTGAAGGCTGGGTTATATGATTTTGTGGCTACTGACGCCCACAGTCTCAATGACATAAAAAAACTTAAAAACTTAAGCCTCACAAAAAAACAAGGAATTCAATGGGAATCAATTCGAGAATTTCAACTGAAATTATTTTCTTAAGAAAATAACATTCATAAAAAAACCACCGCATTGCGGTGGTTTTTTTATATCAATATAATTAAATTATAAATTTCATTATTCTTCATCTCTACCATATCCATAACCATAACCATAGTTGTACTTGTAGGTATAGCTATAACGATATCTGTAGCTATAACGATATCCATACCCATAGCTAGAAGAAGATGGAGAAGCAATAAGACCGTTCAATACCATTCCAAAAGGCGGCATATTTTCACGGCTATGAATCTCTTTAATAAAAGGGAATATATTTTTATCAGAATATTGAGCTCGAGACACATACACAACCAAATCACACAAAGGTAATAATGGTGTGGTATCACTTACTAATAATAAGGGTGCAGTATCAATAATGATAAGATCATAGCTAGATTTTAGAATTTCTAGTAATTCCTTCATACGGGGACGCATCAATAGTTCGGATGGGTTTGGAGGTATAGCCCCTGACAGTAAATAATCAATTTCATCAATCGATTTTCCTTTCACTATTAGTTTATCTAAATCATTATAGTTTACATCATTTAAAAAAGTAGAAAGCCCTAAATTTCCACGTTCAATACCTAACAAGGTATGCACCTGTGGGTTTCTCAAATCTGCTCCAATCAAAATTACTTTTTTACCCAGTGCGTTGTAACTTTGCGCGATATTATAGGACACAAATGATTTCCCTTCACCTTTAATCGTTGAGGTCGTGATAATCACTTGAGGTTTATTCTGATTCAATAAAAAACTCATACTTGATCGAATCACACGCGTAGATTCAGCAATAATACTACGATCATCATTATTAGAATAGTTTTCATCAAAAGGTACCTCACCTAAAATATTCATACCAGGTAAACCTTTTTCTAAATCTTCTCGGGTGTTAATTTTGGTATCTAATAGTTTTAAAACATAAAGAATCACAAATGGGACTAAAAAACCTATAACCAATCCACCAATTTGAATATAAACACCTACAGGTGCTATAGGTGAATTGTTTGATACACCATAGCTTAAAACTTTTAAATTGGGAAGTACCGAAACATAACTAATCGAGGCTTCTTCCTTTCGTTGAGATAGAAAAACCAAAAGGTCTTCAGAAAATTTAAATTCTCTAGCCAAAGTCCTCATCATATATTCTTTCTCAGGAAAACTAGAAATAATCCCTAAAGTTTCTTTATTAATTTTTTTATAATTTGATAAAGAAACTTGAAGGTTTTCAATATAGCGACTGATTCCTTGAAGATTTGCTTTTTTGAGTTTATTTAATTGCTTAGATTTTTGTAAAACAATTGGACTATTTTTAGTAGCACTTGCTAACAAACTATTCCGCTCTAATATTATTCTATTGTAAGATTCCAATAATTCATTAATTCCTGTGTCTTCTATTCCAATGTTTGCAGGTAAAATTTGATATTCTTCTTGATCTTTGAGTTGATTTAAAAGTGACGTTGCAATTTCTATTTGGACTTTCAAGTTAAATGAAGCTTCATTTTCTTCTTTAATATTGGATAACAAAATAGTTGTTTGTTCATCTGAATTATACACACCATTATTTAATTGATATGTAATTATATTTTTTGAAATAGTATCTACAGTATTTTTAAGTATTTCTAATCGTTTATCAATAAAATCAATAGAAGCTTTAGAAAGTTGACGTTGATCTGTAATTCTATCTTCTATGAGAACATTTATTAAAGTGTTTAAAATTGCGTCATTTCGTTTTTGATTAGTTCCTGAAATTGTTAAATTAATAACTTCTCCATTTTTTGATGCTGCTTTTGCTAAAATTCTAAGTTTCAAAACTTTTATCGCATTGTTTAAAGGAGTCCTGCTAACAACATATTTTTTTTCATTAAGATTAAGTGAATCATTTGTTTTAAAATAAAAATGATTATTTTCTAAATATTCATTTTTCTTAAACTTAAATATGTTTAATTGATTTGAAATTGATATTGAATCGTTATTAAATGATATATTCCATTTTTGAGGTCTAGTTTGGTTCTTAAACTTAATATAAAAAGGCAATTCATCCCCAAATACTAGACTAGACTTTATCCTTCCGAGCTCAGTAGCAGAGGTTTGAAGATCAAGCTTCTTCACAACCTTTCCAAGAATATGGTTAGAGGTAATCACAGTTATATCATTTTGAACATTGACTCGAGATCCAAATAAAGTCGTTACCTCAGTAGTTAAAAAAGAACTTGAAGCA
>CBFHOD010000041.1:5163-19392 GCA_965657365.1 Flavobacteriaceae bacterium | reverse complement strand
AATAAAAGGTCTCGCTGCAGCACCACCGGGGATAGGTTGTAAAACAGGGGTCTCAACTTCAAAGTAACCAGCGTCATTAAAAAACGATCGCATGGCATTAAAAAGTTTAGTTCTTTTTACAAAAACTTCTTTCACATGTGGGTTTACCACTAAATCTGCATAGCGTTGCCTATATCTTAGTTCAGGATCTGTAAATGCATCATAGGTAACGCCATCTTTTATTTTGGGAATTGGTAAGGGTTTTAATGATTTAGAGAGTAGGGTAAACTCTTTTACCATGACTGTTTTTTCGCCAACTTTAGTCGTAAAAAGTATTCCTGTTATCCCAATAAAATCTCCTAAATCTAGTAATTTTTTAAAAACAGTATTGTACAAGGATTTATCTTCTCCTAGACAAATTTCATCTCTGTTAAAATACACTTGAATTCTCCCTTCACCGTCTTGTAATTGACCAAAAGAGGCTTTTCCTTGAATATTTATAACCATTAATCTTCCCGCAATAGTTACCTGTTTACCTTCTTTAAAGTTGTTTTTTATTTCCTTAGAATTAGTATCTACAGGAAATAAATCTGCAGGATAAGGATTGATACCTAATTCACGTAATCTCGTTAGTTTTTCTCTACGTACAACTTCTTGTTCTGATAATTGCATTCTATTTTCTTTTCTAAAATGATTATAAGCTGCAAAGATAGTCATTTGATAAAAAGAACTTTGCAGTTAAAAAAGAAATAATGGTGTAATAAATTTAAAAAAGAAGTATATTTGCTTGTTGTTTAATATTAAGCAACGTGTTGTGTTGTTTTGGCACTTTCGTAAAAAGTGTCTTGGTTTTGTTAACCAATGGAAAGCTTCCCTGAAATGGGTCGCTTTTTTTTTGCGCTTAAAAGAAGTTAGATTTCATTTCCCAAATTTTTGAAAAAAACAATCCGGCAAAAATAATACTGACCATAAATTTTAATCCAGTAGAAAATAAAAAACCAATAAAAGAGCCAATGGCTGCTTTAAATGCTCTATTAGAGTTTTGATTATCATGAATGAGCTCTCCAATAAATGCACCAACAAATGGGCCTATTATAATACCAAAAGGACCCAGAAAAATAAGCCCTACTAATAAACCTGCTGTAGTACCTATAATGCCATATTTACTTCCACCAAATTTTTTTGTTCCTAAAGCAGGAATAATATAATCTAAAATATATACTACTACTGCAATTACAAGAGTGCTTAGTATAAAAGTCCAATTATAAGGAATGGCATTGGTAAGATGAATTAACAATAAACCTACCCAACTTGTAATGGGGCCAGGTAATACCGGAATAAAGGAACCAATAATTCCAAGAATTATAAAAAAAACACCTAATAGAAGTAGAAGAAGATCCATGGATTTACTTGTTGTTACTATATGACGTTTCTCCTTTTTATTTGTTACAGTTATAATTTTAATTTAGATTTTAGTAGATCTGAAAGGACTTTAAGTGCATTAGTTCTAATCGTTAAAGTCATTATATTTACGTAATTTCACCTTAAATTAATTTTTACTAAAGTGCGCTATTTTTTATTTATATGTCTCTTGATTTCCTTTACTTCTTGTGAGTATTTTTCATTTGAAAAAAACAAGAATATAGAGAAAATAAACATGGATGTAGATTTTACCTCTGTTGATGTCTCTCCATCTTTTAAGGTCTGTGACGTATTTATAGATAAGGTTAAAAAAAATACTTGTTTTAGAAATACAATTCGTGAAGAAATAGCCAAAAGCTTATCAAAATATTCTATAAAAGTAAAACAACCATTAGACGAAACTATTACAGTTACTATGATTATAAAGTCTAATAAAGAGGTTAAATTAATGAATATAGATGCTTCAGAAACCTTGATAAAAGAGATTCCAGTATTACATGAAATGATAGAAAAAAGTATCGCTGATTTACCAAATGTTTATCCCGCAATTAAAAGAGGTATTCCAGTAACTACACAATATAAATTGCCTATAAAAATTAAGTTAGAAAACTAGTTTAGCATTTTCCAGAGTTTGTCTTTGAGCTCTTGAAGTCCTATTTGAGCTAGCGAAGAAATAAATACAAAAGGAATTCCTGTTGGTAATTCATTTTTAATTTCCTCTTGCAGCTCTTCATCTAACATGTCTGTTTTTGAGATCGCCAGTAAACGTTGTTTGTCTAGTAATTCTGGATTGTGCTTCTTAAGTTCGTTTAATAGCACTTCATATTCTTTATGAATATCATCACTATCTGCCGGTATTAAAAAGAGTAGGGTAGAGTTACGTTCTATATGACGTAAAAAACGATGTCCAAGCCCTTTTCCCTCGGCAGCTCCTTCAATAATACCCGGAATATCTGCCATTACAAAACTTTTAAATTCTCTATAGTCTACAATTCCTAGATTAGGCTTTAGGGTAGTAAATGCATAGTCTGCAATTTTTGGTTTGGCAGCAGTAAGTACAGATAGTAAGGTAGATTTTCCAGCATTTGGAAAGCCAACCAAACCTACATCTGCTAAGATTTTTAATTCTATTTGAAACCAACCTTCTAAGCCGTCAACACCTGGTTGTGCATATCTAGGTGTTTGATTTGTAGACGATTTAAAATGCCAATTTCCACGGCCTCCCATACCACCTTCTAATAAAATTTTTTCTTCTCCGTTTTCGGTGATTTCAAAAATAATTTCAGCAGTTTCACTATCTCTAACAATGGTTCCAAGAGGTACATCTACATAAATGTCGGTTCCGTCTTTTCCAGTACTTCTACTCTTACTACCGTCTCCACCTTGTTCTGCTCTAAAATGTTTTTTAAATTTTAGGTGAAATAAAGTCCACATGTCTTTACTTCCTCGAAGAATGATATGACCACCTCGTCCACCGTCTCCACCATCTGGGCCACCCTTTGTGATAAACTTTTCTCTATGTAAGTGCGCAGAACCTCTACCACCCTTACCTGAGGAAGCATATACTTTTATATAATCAACAAAGTTGCCTTCTGTCATAATTTATAGTGTATCAAAAACTTTTGCTAAACGTTCTGTAATCTCTTCAATAGAACCTACTCCATTTACCCCAAAGTAGTTTCCTTTTGCTGCGTAATATTCTTTTAAAATGGCAGTTTTTGTATTGTATTCGTTAAAACGATTTCTAATTTTACCTTCATCAGTATCGTCTGCTCGGCCACTAGTTTTACCTCTTTCTAGTAACCTTTCAACTAATAAATCTTCAGGAACTTCTAGGGCAACCATTCCATTTATTTTTTCTCCTTTGGTATTTAAAAAACCGTCTAATGCTTCTGCTTGAGATTGCGTTCTTGGAAAACCATCAAAAATAAAACCATTAGCATCTGAATTTTTGTCTACTTCTGCCTCTAACATATTAATGGTTACTTCATCGGGTACAAGATCACCCTTATCCATAAAGGTTTTTGCAAGTACTCCTAATTCAGTTTCGTTCTTAATATTAAATCTAAAAACATCACCTGTTGAAATATGCACCAAATTATATTTCCCTTTTAAGAGTTCTGCTTGTGTTCCTTTTCCAGCACCTGGAGGTCCAAATAATACAATATTTTTCATCTAGTTTGTTTCTGTTGTTAGTTGGTAAACTGCGGGTAAATTCCTTCCTAAACCATTGTAATCTAGACCATAGCCTACAATAAATTTATCCTCAATGTTTTTACCAATATAGTCTATAGGTAATTCTTTTCTATACACATCTGGTTTAAAAAATAGGGTCGCAATTTTTAATTGTTTTATATCTTTATTTTTAAAGCAATCATAAATTTTATGTAAGGTAGTGCCTGTATCAATAATGTCCTCTAAAATGATAATTGTTCTGCCTGTTAAATCTTCATTAATGCCTATTAATTCATGAACAACATCACTAGATGAGGTTCCCTGATAAGAACTTAACTTCACAAATGATACTTCACAGTTGTGGGTATATTTTCTAATGAAATCTGCAGCAAAAAGAAAAGAGCCGTTTAAAATCCCGATAAATATAGGGATTTCATCAGGGTCTAAATCCATGCTTACTTTATTCACTAAAGAACTTACAACCTCAGAGAGTTCTTTTTCTGAAATAAACGGAGTAAAATTTAAATCGTGTAGTTTAATAATGCTCATCTTGTAAAAATACTATGCTGATATTAAAAAGAAAAAACCGTTTTGATGTACTGAGAAAAGTCAGTAGGAACAAAACGGTTTAGTCATATGGGTTCTAGAATTATTTTTTTATAGCTTCTTGTCTTTTAGAAGTATCATACATCACAGGAGTTGCTACAAATAATGAAGAGTAGGTTCCTACAACAACACCAATAATTAGGGCAAACATAAATCCTCTAATAGAGTCTCCACCAAATGTAAAGATGGCCAACATTACCAATAAGGTTGTTAAAGAGGTATTAATGGTTCTTCCTAATGTACTGCTTAATGCTTTGTCTACAACTTCGCTGTAAACCCATTTGGTATGAATACCAGCAAATTCTCTAATTCTATCAAATATAACTACCGTATCATTCAGAGAATATCCAACTACTGTTAAGATGGCAGCAATAAAGGATTGTCCTATCTCCATATCAAATGGCATAAATTTATAGAGTATTGAAAAGATTCCTAATACTATAAGTACATCGTGAAATACTGCAATTACAGCCCCTAAACTAAAAGATATTTTTCTAAATCGTAATAAGATGTATAAGAAAACAATTAATAAAGAACCAAATACAGCATATACTGCTGATGTTTTAATATCATCAGCAATCGTAGGCTCTACTTTAATATAACTCATAATAGAATTGGTGCTTTCTCCTTCTTTTTGAAAACCAGGTTTAAAACTTTCATAAGTAGTTCCTTCAGATAAGTAATTTTTTAATCCTGTGAATAATGCGGTCTGTACTTCTTCATCAACATCATTACCCTCTTCTTCAATTTTATAAACAGTTGTTATTTTTAATTGAGAGTCTGATCCGTACGTTTTTACTTCTGGAGCCGTTTCAAAAACTTCTTTCAAAGATTCAGAAACTTCTGAGGCATTTACTGTTTGATCAAATCGAACAACATATGAACGCCCTCCTTTAAAATCAACTCCTTGCTTTAAACCAATACTTGCAATAGAAGCAATACCTCCCAAGATAATAGCTCCTGAAATTACGTAAGCAATTTTTCGTTTACGTAAAAATTGAATATTAATATTTTGAAACCATCCTTTAGATAAAGACGTGTTAAACGTTAAGTTCTTTCCTTTTTCTGTGGCACCATCAATAAGTAGTCTAGTAATAAATACTGCCGTAAATAATGAGGTTAAGATACCAATGATTAAAGTTAACGCAAACCCTTTAATAGGACCCGTTCCAAAAACATACAAAATAATACCCGTTAATAAACTGGTAATGTTAGCATCTATAATAGCAGAAAGAGCTCCTTTTACACTAAATCCTTCTTGAACAGATTGCTTTAATCCTTTCTTTTTGAAAATTCCTTCTTTGATTCTTTCAAAGATAATTACGTTGGCATCAACAGACATCCCAATAGTAAGAATTATACCAGCGATACCAGGTAGTGTTAGCACTGCATTAAATGATGCTAAAATTCCAAAAATAAATAAGATGTTTACGATCAAAGCAACGTTTGCATAAATACCAGCTCTTCCATAGTAAACAATCATCCAGACTAGTACTAGAAGAATAGCTAACATAAATGATCTTGTAGATTGGTCTATAGATTCTTGTCCTAAAGAAGGTCCTACAACTTCTGCTTGAATAATTCTTGCAGCAGCTGGTAATTTACCTGCTTTTAAAACTGTTGCAATATCTTGCGCTTCTTCAATGGTCATACTCCCACCAGATATAGAAGTTCTACCTCCTATAATGGCTTGATTTACAGAAGGAGCAGTATATACGTAGTCATCTAACACAACTGCTACAAAACCGCCAACATTATCACCAGTTAATTTTTCCCATAACTTAGAGCCTCTTCCATTCATAGACATACTCACCTCAGGATCATTTAGTTGAGAAAAAACTTGAGCAGCATCTGTAATTACATCACCTTGTATAGGAGCAACATCATTTCTATTTGATTTTATAGCATACAATCCAATTACCTCTGATCCATCAGGTGTAGTATTAGATTTATAATCCCACAGAAATTTCACATTTTTGATATCGTTAGGTCTTAAACTGATCACTTTTCGATCAGATAATAATTTATTTACCATGGCTGTATCACTAACTTTTGCTTGAGCAACTAACGAGCTTTGTTGTTGTGATTGTGCAACATTTACAGATAAATAGGTAAATAATGTTTTTTTCTGTACCTCTGTAGAATCTTTAACTTCATTTAAAATACTTTGAATGTCATTTGTGTCCTCGGTTTCTTCGGAATCTTCTTTAATCTCTTCTTCCAGCATTTCAGCGACTACTGTGTTTGCTGAAAAGAAATAGTTTTGAACCTCAGCATTAGAGAATACTTCCCAAAATTGAAGTTCAGCCTTACTAGTTACAAGCTTAGTTACTCTATCGATATCTTTTGCACCAGGCAATTCAATTTGAATTCTTCCTGAATTTCCAATACGTTGAATGTTGGGTTGTGTAACACCAAACTTATCAATTCTACTTCTAAGTACTTCAAAAGCTGTATTAATAGAACTGTTTATTTCGATCTGTAATTCTTCTTTAACTTCTTCATTGGTTTTGTTGAAGTTTATTTTTTCACGAAGTGCTTTTGTGCCAAATATTTCAGGATCACTAAGTTTTATACCACTTGTTCCAGCAGCAGTCTCAAATTCATTAAAAAATAAATCTAAGTAATTATCAGTATTATTCTTTTGCGCTTCATCCGCAGCCTTTAATGCTTGTCTAAAGACTAAACTTTTTGAGTCATTTGATAAAGAAATCAGTACTTCTTTTACAGAGACCTGTAAAATTGCATTAATACCACCTTTCAAATCAAGTCCCAAGTTCATTTCCTTGTCTTTGATATCGTTGTAGGTAAATTGAGAAATACCTAAATCTATGATCTCAAGGTTATTTACACTATCTAAATATTTTTTCTCTAAACTTGCTAATTCTCTTCCGTTATCTAAATCACCTCTAGATTTTGCGTATTCTTTGGCTTCATTTTCTACCTTGGAGGTAAAGAATGAAAAAGACAGTTGGTACAAACTTACCAACCCGAAAAGGATTGCAAATACTCTTATAAGTCCTTTGTTTTGCATCTTCGTTTAATTTTAGTCGACATCTTTTTAAAACGTGCAAATATAGTATTTACAATAAGATTAGCCTAATAAATTATGTATATTTACTCGCATTTTAAACGTGATAAACAACTATCAATAAAAAAAATGGAAACTATGAGTCATCTGTCTGACATAGAAATTGCACAAGCCAAGGAGTTGGCACATATTATCACTATTGCAGAAAAAATTGGGGTAAAAGGAGACCACATTGAGATGTATGGAAAGTATAAGGCAAAATTACCGTTACACCTCATAAACGAGGCTAATGCAGCAAACAATAACTTAGTTCTTGTCACTGCTTTGACACCAACACCAGCAGGTGAGGGTAAAACAACTATTTCTATTGGTCTTTCAGAAGGATTGAATAAAATAGGAAAACAAGCTACAGTTGTTTTAAGAGAACCATCTTTAGGGCCTGTTTTTGGAATTAAAGGAGGTGCTGCTGGTGGAGGATATTCTCAGGTAGTGCCTATGGAAGATATTAATTTACATTTTACAGGAGATTTTAATGCGGTTGAAAAAGCAAACAATTTGTTATCAGCCTTAATTGATAATAACATTCAAAATAAAGTTTCTAACTTAAATATAGATCCAAGAACTATACTCTGGAAAAGAGTAATTGATATGAATGATAGGGCTTTAAGAGATATCACTATTGGTTTGGGTGGAACAGCAAATGGGATTCCAAGGCAAGACGGCTTTAACATTACGCCAGCTTCAGAAGTAATGGCAATTCTCTGTATGGCAACAGATTTTGACAATTTAAAAAAACGTTTAGGTGATATTTTTATTGGATTTACTTATGATAAAAAGCCTGTTTTTGCAAGAGACTTAAAGGCAGAAAACGCCATGGCAATTTTATTAAAAGATGCTATAAAGCCAAATTTGGTTCAGACTTTAGAAGAAAATCCAGCAATCATTCATGGAGGGCCTTTTGCTAATATAGCACAGGGAACGAATACAATTATTGCAACTAAAATGGGCTTGTCTTTGTCAAACTATGTGGTTACCGAGGCTGGTTTTGGAGCTGACTTAGGTGCTGAAAAGTTTTTGAATATAAAGTCAGCTTTTGCAAATTTAAATCCAAAATGTGTTGTTTTAGTAGCTACCATAAGAGCATTGCGTCATCATGGAGGCGTAAAAAAAGAGGATTATAATGTGCAAAATTTAGAGGCTGTAAGAGCAGGGTTTAAAAATTTAGAGAAGCATATAGAAAATATTAGAAAATATAATATAGAACCGGTAGTTGCTGTCAATTCTTTTGTCTCTGACACATATGAAGAGGTCAATTTTGTGATTGAAAAATGTCAAAGCTTAGGGGTTCATGCAGTTTTGTCTGAGGGATGGGCAAAAGGTGGAGAAGGAACAAAAGAACTAGCAAAAGCTGTTGTAGATATTGTAGAAAATAAAGCAACTCAATACCAGCCACTTTATGATTGGAAAAGTCCAGTAACTGAAAAAATTGAAGTAATTGCTAAAGAAATTTATGGTGCCTCTAAGGTAGAATACAGTAAAAAAGCACAGCTAAATTTACGAAGAATTAATAGATTAGGATTTAATGATTTTGCCATTTGTATGGCAAAAACTCAAAAATCTTTTTCAGATAATGAACAATTAATAGGAAGGCCTGAAGGTTTTACGGTTACTGTTAGAGAAATTGAAATTGCTGCTGGTGCACAATTTATTATTCCAATTCTAGGAAAAATGATGCGAATGCCAGGTTTACCAGTAACTCCTGCATCCGAAAGAATGACCATAGATAAAAATGGAGTTATTTCTGGTTTATCTTAGGTTTAGAGTCAAATTAAAAATAAAAAAACCAGCTATTTAAGCTGGTTTTTTTATTCTTTAGGTTTCGTAACTATAATGCCAATAACCCATTTGTTTTGGAAACGCCTTCAGCAGATTCATTTAAATGCGCTTTTTCAGCATCACTTAATTGAATCTCAACAATTTTCTCAATTCCATTTTTACCGAGTACAACAGGAACTCCAATGCATAAATCACGCAACCCATATTCTCCGTCTAATAGAGTAGAGCATGGAAATATTTTTTGCTGATCACAGGCAATTGCTTGAACCAATCCGCTAACAGCAGCACCAGGGGCATACCATGCGGAAGTTCCTAAAAGCCCTGTTAAGGTAGCACCTCCAACTTTGGTGTCTTGCAATACTTGGTCTAATCTTTCTTGAGAAATAAACTCTGAAACAGGTACAGAATTGCGAGTAGCTAATCTTGTTAGGGGCACCATTCCTTTATCAGAATGCCCACCAATAACCATACCATCGACGTCAGATATGGGGGCCTCTAAAGCTTCTGCTAATCTGTATTTAAATCGAGCAGAATCTAGTGCTCCACCCATTCCAATAATTCTATTTTTTGGGAGTCCAGTTGTTTTATGAACTAAGTACGTCATAGTATCCATCGGGTTAGAAACTACAATAATAATTGTATTTTCAGAATGCTTAATTAAATTTGAGGAAACTGTTTTCACAATTCCAGCATTAATGCCAATCAATTCCTCTCTTGTCATTCCTGGTTTTCTAGGAATCCCAGAGGTAATTACACAAATATCTGAATGTGCAGTTTTTGAATAATCGTTGGTTGTTCCAGTAATTTTTGTATCAAAACTATTTAAAGAAGCTGTTTGCATCAAGTCCATTGCTTTTCCTTCAGCAAACCCCTCTTTAATGTCTAATAATACAACCTCAGAGGCAAAATCTTTAATAGCAATATATTCTGCACAACTAGCTCCTACAGCACCTGCTCCTACAACTGTAATTTTCATATTTTTGTTTTTTTAATTTTTAAGAAAATAATTTTTAATCTGTTTTGGTTAAGACTTTATGCGTCAATATTTGCATATTTAGCATTTCTCTCAATAAAGTCTCTTCTTGGTGGAACTTCATCACCCATAAGCATTGAGAATACTCTATCTGCTTCTGATAAACTGTCAATAGTGACTTGTCGTAATGTTCTAAACTCAGGATTCATTGTAGTGTCCCATAATTGTTCAGCGTTCATTTCTCCAAGACCTTTGTAGCGTTGAATGTTAACAGAACCTCCCATTTTTGCAGCTATTAAATCTCGTTGATTATCATCCCATGCATATTCTCTTTTTTGGCCTTTTTTCACTAGATATAAAGGAGGAGTGGCAATATATATATAACCTTGCTCTACCATTTCTCTCATATATCTGAAGAAAAAAGTTAGAATTAAGGTTGCAATGTGAGACCCATCTACATCGGCATCACACATAATCACAACTTTATGATATCTTAATTTTGATAAATTTAGCGCTCTAGGATCTTCTTCTGTTCCAATACTTACCCCAAGAGCAGTAAACATATTTTTTATTTCTTCATTTTCGAAAACTTTGTGTTGCATGGCTTTCTCAACATTTAAGATTTTTCCTCTTAACGGTAAAATGGCTTGAAAGTTTCTATCACGTCCTTGTTTCGCTGTACCCCCTGCAGAATCTCCCTCAACTAAAAATATTTCACATTGTGCCGGGTCTGTTTCAGAACAATCAGATAATTTACCAGGTAAACCACCAATACTCATGACTGTTTTACGCTGAACCATTTCACGCGCTTTTCTTGCGGCATGTCTTGCAGTAGCCGCTAGAATAACTTTTTGAACAATTATTTTTGCATCATTTGGATTTTCTTCAAGATAATCTGTGAGCATCTCAGAAACTGACTGAGAAACTGCAGATGTTACATCTCTGTTTCCAAGTTTAGTTTTTGTTTGTCCTTCAAATTGTGGTTCTTGTACTTTTACAGAAACAATAGCTGTTAATCCCTCTCGAAAGTCATCTCCAGCAATTTCAAACTTTACATTTTTTAGTAAACCTGAATTATCTGCATATTTTTTTAACGTACCTGTTAGACCTCTTCTAAAACCAGATAAGTGTGTTCCTCCTTCGTGTGTATTAATGTTATTTACGTATGAGTGTAAATTTTCTGCATAAGAGGTGTTATAGACCATGGCAACTTCAACCGGAATACCATTTTTTTCACCTTCCATAGAAATGACTCCAGATGTTAATTGCTCGCGAGTGCTATCTAGATATCGAATAAATTCTGGCAGACCTTCATCACTATAAAAAGTTTCTGTTGGAAAATCACCTTCATCATCAGTGGTTCGCTTGTCTGTTAATGTAATTGTAATACCTTTATTTAAATAGGATAACTCACGCAAACGAGTTGCTAAAGTATCATAATTATATTCTGTGGTTTGAACAAAAATAGATTTGTCTGGTGAGAAAGTTACAATGGTTCCAGTGAAATCTGTTTCTCCAATTGTTTTTACCGGATACAAGCTTTTACCTTTAGAATATTCTTGTTGCCAAACCTTTCCTTCTTTATGAACTGTTGCTGTTAAATGTTCAGATAGTGCATTTACACAACTTACTCCAACTCCATGTAAACCACCAGATACTTTATAAGAATCTTTGTCAAATTTACCACCGGCGCCAATCTTTGTCATCACTACTTGTAGTGCAGAAACTCCTTCTTTTTTATGAATACCAACAGGTATTCCACGACCATTATCTTTGGTGGTAATTGAATTGTCTTCATTTATAACTACATCGATAGTATCACAGTAACCACCCATAGCTTCATCAATTGAATTGTCTACTACCTCATATACCAAATGATGAAGTCCTCTCACTCCAACATCTCCAATATACATAGAAGGACGCATTCTCACGTGCTCCATTCCTTCTAAAGCCTGAATGCTAGAAGCATCATAATTTTTTTTGTTTTCTTCGCTCATAATTTAAATAATTTAAATATTAGGAATTATCATAAAAAAAAGACAAAATCCTATTTTCAAATTTACAAAAAAACAGAGTTTTTGGAGCCTAAATCCGTTATTCTAACTCAGTTTTATCAACATTTGTTAATTACTATAAAATGGCTAAAACGCATCTTAAATTGGCTTAAATAAGGATTTTTAGGTTTATAAAATCAAAGGCAATGAATAAAATAAAAAAATGTCTTAAAACAGTTTATTTTAAGACATTTATTGGAGTTATTATTTGATTTTTTTAACAAAATTATCCAAAGCTAACCTTAATAGGCATCTTCATGCACTGTTTTAATTGCTCTTCCACTTGGTTCATTCATATTTTGAAAGCTCTTGTCCCAAGCTAAAGCAGTAGGAGTGCTACAAGCAATTGAAGGAACAGAGGGTACAGTTAAAGCCGCAGTTTCCGATGGAAAATGTTCTTCAAAAATAGTTCGGTAATAAAACTCTTCTTTTGTTCTTGGAGTTTGAACAGGGAAATGATGTCTCGCTTGTTGCATTTGTTCTTCAGATACAGAGGTGTCTACTAATGTTTTTAGGGTATCTATCCAACTGTAGCCAACTCCATCTGAAAATTGTTCTTTTTGTCTCCACGCAACAGATTCTGGAAGGTATTCTTCAAAAGCTTTACGCAATACCCATTTTTCCATCCGCTCTCCATTGATCATTTTATCTTGTGGATTAATACTCATGGCAACATCCATAAATTCTTTGTCTAGGAACGGTACTCGACCTTCTATTCCCCAAGCAGCTAAACTTTTGTTAGCACGAAGACAATCATATTGATATAATTTATCCAGCTTTCGAACAGTTTCTTTGTGTAATTCTTCAGCATTTGGAGCTTTGTGAAAATATAAATATCCTCCAAAAATTTCATCAGCCCCTTCTCCAGATAATACCATTTTTATCCCCATAGATTTAATGACTCTTGCTAATAAATACATTGGAGTTGAAGCTCTAACCGTAGTAATATCATAAGTTTCTAAATGATAAATAACATCACGAATTGCATCTAGCCCCTCTTGGATGGTGAAGGTTACTTCGTGATGAATCGTTCCAATATGGTCTGAAACTATTTGAGCAGCAGCCAAATCTGGGGATCCTTCTAGCCCTATTGAAAAAGAATGAAGCTGAGGCCACCAGGCTTCTTGCGTATCTCCAGATTCAATTCTTTTTTGTGCATATTTTTTTGCTACAGCAGAGGTAATAGATGAGTCTAAACCTCCGGAAAGCAACACCCCGTATGGGACATCAGACATTAATTGTCTGTGAACAGCTGCTTCAAGTGCATCTTTTAATTCATCTATAGATGTGCGGTTTTCTTTTACGGCCTCAAAATCCATCCAATCTCTTTGATACCATTTTGTAAGTTTTCCATCTTTACTCGACATAAAATGACCCGGAGGAAATACTTCTATTTTATTACAAACTCCTTCTAAAGCTTTTAACTCTGAGGCTACATAAAAAGTACCATTTTTATCCCATCCAATGTATAATGGAATAATACCCATATGATCTCTTGCAACAAAATATTCATCTTTGTTTGAATCATAGATTGCAAATCCAAAGATACCGTTCAAATCATCCAGAAAAGCACTCCCTTTTTCTTGATATAATGCTAAGATGACTTCACAGTCAGATTGAGTTTGAAATGTGTACGAAGGTTCAAGTTTTTTTCTTAATTCTTGGTGGTTGTATATCTCACCATTTGCTGCAAGAACAAGGCTTTTATCCAAACTAAACAAGGGTTGTTTCCCGGATGCAGGATCTACAATGGCTAACCTTTCATGAGCTAAAATAGCTTTTTCATTACTGTAGATTCCGCTCCAGTCTGGCCCCCTATGTCTTATAGATTTAGACATTTCTAAAATTTGTGATCTTAACTTCCCTGAACTTTCTTTTAAATCAAATGCACATACAATTCCACACATAATATTTTTTTTATTTCAATTAAAATTTTATATATTATTTCAATTACTTTGCAAATAACTTACTTTAAGTTATTTAAATAAATTAAAACTTATGTTTCAGTTATCAATTATTGTTTTTTTTTATCAAAAGATATAAATATGAAACATAATTAAATATTTATACCCTCTAATCTTACAGATTGTAAATGCTTTAAAAAAAGAAGCTAGAAAACTTGTCATTTTAAAAATGAGGGTTTAAATTTGTAA
>CBFHOD010000041.1:0-5065 GCA_965657365.1 Flavobacteriaceae bacterium | reverse complement strand
TTCTTATGCAAAGACAACAAAATACATGGTGGTGGAATTTCTTTAACTGAAAAGTGAGACTCCAATCGTGTATATAACATATACTAAAAGGCTTATCTCATGATAAGCCTTTTTTTGTTCTGAGAATGAACAACAATAAGGTAAAAGAACAATGAATTAGATTTTTATAAAAATTTAGTAAGAGTGAAAAAAATTACATTTAAAACCATAAGTTCTACTAGGATTTCAGACACCGTTACACCCGTTGGATTATATATCAGGTTTAGAGATTTATATGCCAACACCTTGTTGTTAGAAAGCTCAGATTATCATAGCAAAGAGGAGAGTTTTTCTTTCATTTGTATTGAGCCTGTAGTATCGATGAAAATAGAAAATCATCAATTTTCTGTAAAACAAAAAGGGGCTACAATTTTTAAAGAGAAAATTCAGGACAACTTTTACACGTTATTTTCGCAGTTTAGTTCAAGTATTAACTTAGATTGTGACACTACTTTGAAATCATTTAACGGATTGTACGGCTACACAACTTATGATAGTGTTCAATATTTTGAAAAAATTAAATTTAAGACCAAACAAGCAGCTTCTTCAATACCATTTATGCAATATGGTTTTTATCGTTTTATAATTGCAATCAATCATTTTAATGATGAGATGACCCTTATTGAAAATGTAGAGGAGGGCACAACAACAAGAATTTCTGAAATAGAAACCCTTATAGATGCCCAAGGATTTAATACCCAGTCTTTCGAAATAGTTGGAGAAGAATCTTCTAACTGTTCAGATGATGATTTTAAAGCTTACGTTACTAAAGCCAAGTCACATTGTAAAAGAGGAGATGTTTTTCAATTGGTATTGTCTCGCCAGTTTCAACAAAAATTTAAAGGAGACGAATTTAATGTTTACAGAGCTTTACGTTCTATAAACCCATCTCCATATTTATTTTATTTTGATTACGGAAGTTTTAAATTGATGGGTTCTTCACCAGAAGCTCAAATTAAAATTAATGAAGGAAAAGCAACCATTAATCCTATTGCTGGAACCTTTAGAAGAACTGGAGATATTGCACAAGACATCAAGCTAGGGAAATTATTATCAGAGGATGAGAAAGAAACAGCAGAGCATGTAATGCTTGTAGATTTAGCCAGAAATGATTTAAGTAAGCACGCTTCAAATGTAAAAGTAGAAGTCTTTAAAGAAGTGCAGCTTTTTAGTCACGTAATTCATTTGGTGTCTACTGTTCAGGGTGAAATTAAAGGAAATCCTATGACCATAGTAGGAGATACTTTTCCAGCAGGAACGCTTAGTGGTGCCCCAAAATATAAAGCCATGGAACTGATAGATAGGTATGAAAATCAATCTCGAGGATTTTATGGAGGAGCCGTTGGTATTATCGGCTTAGACGGTTCTATAAATTTAGCCATAGCTATTCGTTCTTTTGTAAGTAAGAAAAACACACTGTATTACCAGGCAGGAGCAGGAATAGTTATCCGCTCCAATGAAGAAAAAGAATTGCAAGAAGTTACTAATAAACTAGCAGCATTAAAAAAAGCAATGCTTTTAGCTGAAAATATTTAAGATGAAAATACTAATCATAGACAATTACGATTCGTTTACCTACAACCTAGTTCACATGGTAGAGAAGATAACCAGTCAACTTCCTACAGTTTTTCGAAACGATGAAATTTCGCTAGAAGACATTAGTTATTATGATATGATTATGTTGTCTCCAGGTCCAGGAATTCCTAATGAAGCAGGTATTCTTAAAGAAATTGTTTTTAGGTATGCAGGTAAAAAGCCAATTTTTGGTATCTGTTTAGGCTTGCAGGCAATTGTTGAGGTTTTTGGAGGAACCATAATTAATATGGATCAAGTATTTCATGGTGTTGCCACTAGCATGAAAGTAACGATATCTGACGCGAAGATTTTTAAAGGCGTTCAAGAACAATTCCAAGCAGCCAGATACCATTCTTGGATCGCATCCAACGAAAGTTTTCCGGATGATTTAGAAATTACAGCTGAAGATGAAGCAGGTGGAATTATGGCAATTCGCCACAGATATTTTCCAATTAGTGCGGTGCAATTTCATCCAGAGTCAATTTTAACAGCGGTAGGAGAACAAATTGTCAAAAATTTTATAGAAGCAAATAAAATATAGAACACTTATAATAATAATACATTTAAAACAACGACTGAAATAAAATTCAGCACAGATGAAAGAAATATTAAACGATTTATATCAACATAAAAAATTATCAAAATCTGAAGCAAAAACGATTTTGTTAGAAATTGCTGCATCCACATATAATGAGGCACATTTAGCTTCTTTTATGACAGTTTTTATGATGCGGCCTATTACTGTTGATGAACTTTCAGGTTTTAGAGAAGCTTTGCTAGAATTGGCGATAAAAGTAGATTTTTCTGATTACAACACCATCGATATTGTAGGTACCGGAGGAGATGGAAAAGACACGTTTAACATTTCTACATTAACTTCTTTTGTTGTAGCAGGAACAGGTCAGAAAGTTGCCAAACATGGAAACTATAGTGTATCCTCCAAATCAGGATCTTCTGATATGTTACAAAGTTTTGGTTATGAGTTTACAAACGATGAATCTATTTTAAGAAGTCATTTAGAAAAAGCAAATATTTGCTTCTTACATGCTCCAAAATTCCACCCAGCAATGAAAGCTGTTGGCCCTACAAGAAAAGCTTTGGCTTTAAAAACATTTTTTAATATGTTGGGTCCTCTTGTAAACCCAAGCTCCCCTCAAAATTTAATGTTGGGAACTTTTAACCTTGAAATTGCAAGATTGTACCATTATATTTTACAGGATGAAAAGAGTAATTATGGAATTATTCATGCTTTAGACGGGTATGACGAAATTTCTCTTACTAGTGAGTTTAAGTTATTTACTAAGTCTGGAGAAGAACTAATTTATCCTGAAGATATAGGTCAAAAAAGAATTTTACAGGCTGATATTTATGGGGGTAATTCCGTAACTACTGCTGCAAAAATATTTAAAAATATCATTGAGGGGAAAGGAACAAAAGCGCAGAATAATGTGGTGTTAACCAATGCAGCTTTTGCGCTAAAAATCATAGATGCGAACAGAACTTTTGACGAAGCTTTTAGTCTTGCCAAAGATTCATTATTTGGAAAAAAAGCGGCCCAATGTTTACAACAACTAATTACAAATTGTTAATATGACGATATTAGATAAAATAATTGCTTTTAAGAAGAAGGAAGTAAGTAAAATAAAGGCAGATGTGCCCTTAAAAAAATTAGTGGAAAGTCCTTTGTTTAAAAGAACTCCAATCTCATTGAAAAAATCATTATTAGAGGTGAATTCAACTGGAATTATAGCTGAGTTTAAAAGACAGTCACCCTCCAAAGGCGTTATTAATGATAAAGCCACCATAGAAGAAGTTACTAATGGGTATTTAGATGCGAATGTAGCTGCACAATCTATTTTAACAGATACCTCGTTTTTTGGAGGTACTATGGTAGACCTGATGCAAGCAAGAACCATAAATTCCATTAAACCAATCTTACGAAAAGATTTTATAGTAGATGGGTTTCAAATTGTTGAGGCCAAAGCCATAGGTGCAGATGCTATTTTATTAATAGCTGCCTGTTTAACAAAAGAAGAGCTTAAAAATTATGGAAAACTAGCCGAAGATTTAGGGATGGAAGTGTTGTACGAAGTGCATACCCAAGAAGATCTTGATAAGATAGATCTTCACAAGAAAATTATTGGTATTAACAATAGAAATTTAAAAACATTTGATGTAGATCTTGAAAATTCTGTGAATCTTGCCAATCAAATTCCTGAGGATTGTCTCAAAATTTCTGAAAGTGGTTTAAGTGATCCGAGAATTATTACAGGGCTAAAAGAATATGGGTTTAATGGGTTTTTGATAGGAGAAAACTTCATGAAAACAGAGAATCCAGGAAAGGCATGTGAGATGTTTATAAATCAAATTAGGTAGGATATGAAACTAAAAGTTTGTGGAATGAAATATATAGAGAATATCAAATCTATTGCAGATTTGAGTCCTGATTATTTAGGCTTTATTTTTTATGCGCATTCCAAAAGAAACTTTATCGGAAAACTCCCTGAGTTACCTGAGCATATTAAGAAAACTGGGGTTTTTGTAAATGAGGAAGTGGCTGTAGTGATTTCTTTACAGAAACAGCATCAACTTCAGGCTCTTCAATTACACGGAGATGAATCTGTTGCTTACATCCAAGAGCTCAAGTCTCACATCTCAAATAAAGTTGAAATTATTAAAGTAGTTAGTATAGAAGATACTGCTAATTTTGAAGCGTTAATCCCTTTTGAAAAGGAAATAGATTATTTTCTTTTCGATACAAAAGGAAAAGAACGAGGAGGTAATGGCATACAATTTGATTGGTCTGTTTTGAATGCATATCCTTTTTCAAAACCCTTTTTTTTAAGTGGAGGAATTGGACCCAATGATGCTCAATTGGTAAAAGAAGTTGAAAAAAAGGGCTCACCAATTTATGCTGTTGACATCAACAGCAAATTTGAGGATAAACCTGGGCTAAAGAATAGTATACAAGTGATTAATTTTAAGAATCAATTATAATATGAAATCAAAATTTCATCCAGACAAGAACGGATACTTTGGGCAATTTGGAGGTGCCTTTGTTCCAGAATTATTATTTCCGAATGTAAAAGAATTAGAAGATAACTACATTCAAATTATTGAATCTGAGGAATTTCAACAAGAATATAAAAGCTTGTTAAAAGATTATGTTGGGCGGCCAAGTCCACTATATCTTGCCAAACGTCTTTCCGAAAAATATGGCGGACATATTTACTTAAAACGTGAAGATTTAAATCATACAGGAGCACACAAAATAAACAATACCATTGGTCAAGTTCTTATTGCAAAAAAACTAGGAAAGACTAAGATTATAGCTGAAACTGGAGCTGGACAGCACGGAGTAGCAACTGCAACAGTATGTGCGTTAATGGGTCTAGATTGCACTGTTTTTATGGGAGAAAAAGACATTGTAAGGCAAGCTCCAAACGTAGCT
>CBFHOD010000040.1:0-20277 GCA_965657365.1 Flavobacteriaceae bacterium | reverse complement strand
TGTAAAGATTAATTTGTTGTTTTAGATCTTTTCTTTCATAGATTCCATCTAAAAAACCGTGTTCTAAAACAAACTCTCAATCTAGAGCCATTGAAGATGCATTGAGAAAAAAAAGTATTGCATATAAAATTTATGGTGGAATTTCTTTTTATGGCAGAAAAGAAATAAAGGATTTACTGTCTTATTTAAGAATGATTATCAATCCTAATGATGAGGAGGCATTAAAAAGGGTTATTAATTATCCAGCTAGAGGAATAGGTGCAACTACCATAGACAAGCTTACTATAGCTGCTAATCATTATAAGAAATCCATTTTTGAAATATTAAAACATCTCGATAAAATTGATTTAAAAATAAATTCTGGAACTAAAATTAAACTTCAGAATTTTTTAAATATGATACTGCGTTTGCAGATTGATGCCCAAAAGCTAAATGCTTTTGAAATTACAGAATTGGTTGTAAAACAAACACAACTTGTTAAAGATTTAGAAAAAGAAGGAACTCCTGAAGCTATTAGTAAAGTTGAAAATGTTCAAGAATTATTAAACGGAGTTAAAGATTTTATCACTGATAAAATAGAAACTGGTGAAGATGCTTCTTTGCCTGTATTTTTAGAAGAAGTAGCTTTAGCAACGGATTTAGATGCTGACAAAAAAGATGATAAACCAAAGGTTTCATTAATGAGTATTCACCAATCTAAGGGGTTAGAATACCCATATGTTTATATTGTTGGTCTTGAAGAGAATCTCTTTCCTTCTGCAATGAGTATGAATACTAGGTCTGAATTAGAAGAAGAACGAAGATTGTTTTACGTAGCTTTAACTAGAGCAGAAAAAGTTGCGTATTTAACCTATACAAAAACAAGATATCGTTGGGGGAAATTAATAGATTGTGAACCCAGTCGTTTTTTAGAAGAAATTGATGAGGAATATCTTGAATATATTACACCAAAAAAATTAGCACCAGCAGTAAATAGGTTTTTAAATGAGGATATTTTTGGAGACGCACCTAAGAAAATTCGTTTTCAGAAACCTATTCAAAGAAGAAAATTTGAAAAAAAGCAAGAAAATAAAGTAGTTTTTACGCCACCTAAAAATTTAAAAAAAATAACACATACTCAACCAAAAACAAATTTATTTGATAATAAGATAATTGTAGGAAACATTATAGAACACAACCGTTTTGGTAGAGGAGAGGTTTTAAGTTTAGAAGGTAAAGGACCCAATAAAAAAGCTGAAATTCAATTTGGTACAGTAGGAAAGAAGAAACTATTGCTTCAATTTGCAAAATTGAAAGTGATTGGTTGATGATTTATTAAGTCAAACCAAAAATAAATACTTAATTTGCACTATAGTTACATTACAATACTTCAAATGATATGATAGACTACGAATTAGAATACAATGCAGAAAGACCTCATTTAATTATTCCTGAATATGGAAGGCATATTCAAAAGTTAGTTGATCACTGCATCTCTTTAGAGACAAAAGAAGAACGAAATACTATGGCATTAGCCATTATTGATGTTATGGGGAACTTACAACCTCATTTACGTGATGTTCCTGATTTTAAGCATAAGTTATGGGATCAACTGTATATCATGTCTGATTTTAAATTAGATGCAGAATCTCCTTATCCTAGACCCTCAAAAGAAGAGCTTCAGGAGAAACCAACCCCACTAGCATATCCAAAATCTGCCAATAAATATCGTTTTTATGGAAACAATATTCAAATTATGATTGACCTGGCATTAACTTGGGATGACGGAGAAATGAAAGATGCTCTAGTGTTTTCCATTGCAAACCACATGAAAAAGTGTTTTTTAAATTGGAATAAAGATACTGTAGAAGATGATGTGATATTTTCACATTTATACGAACTTTCTCATGGGAAAATAGATATCAGAAACTCCAAGGAAGTATTATCTGAAATTAAAAGCCTTTTGAGAAAAAGAAATTCTCAAGGGCAAGGTAATTCTAATCACAAGAATAATAAAGGTAAAAACTTCCAACACAAAAAAAGGAAAAGATAAGATGGCTTCATTTAAGATAGAAGGTGGACATAAATTAAATGGAACCATTACACCACAGGGAGCAAAAAATGAAGCACTTCAAATATTATGTGCTGTATTGTTAACTCCAGAAAAGGTAATTATTCATAATATTCCTGACATTATTGACATTAACAAATTAATTTTTATTTTAGGAGAATTAGGCGTTAACATAAATAAATTAAGTAAAAACTCATATTCTTTCCAAGCTAATAATATAAACTTAAAATATTTAGAATCTCAAGAATTCAAAAGAGATGGAAGTTCTTTACGTGGATCTATTATGATTGTTGGGCCATTATTAGCGCGTTTTGGTAAAGGTTACATTCCTAGACCAGGAGGTGATAAAATAGGGAGAAGAAGATTAGATACCCATTTTGAGGGTTTTATAAGTTTAGGCGCAACCTTTAGATATAACAAAGAGGAGTATTTTTATGGAGTAGAAGCCCCAGAAGGATTGAAGGGTACAGAAATGTTATTAGACGAAGCTTCTGTCACAGGGACAGCAAATATTATCATGGCTTCAGTATTAGCAAAGGGAACTACAAAAATATACAATGCAGCTTGTGAACCCTATATTCAACAATTGTCAAAAATGTTGAATAGCATGGGAGCCAATATTAGTGGAGTAGGTTCAAATTTGTTAGTAGTAAAAGGTGTAAATTCTTTACATGGATGTACGCATAGAGTACTTCCAGATATGATTGAAATAGGGAGTTGGATAGGTGTTGCTGCTATGACACAATCTGAATTGACCATTAAAGATGTTAGTTGGGAAAATCTCGGTCAGATTCCATCTGTTTTTAGAAAATTAGGAATTCAGTTAGAAAAAAGAGGAGATGATATTTATATTCCTTCTCAAGATAGTTATGAGATTCAAAATTATATAGACGGATCTGTATTAACAGTTTCAGATGCTCCTTGGCCCGGATTTACGCCTGATTTATTAAGTATTATTCTAGTGATAGCCACCCAGGCAAATGGAACTGTTCTGATACATCAAAAAATGTTTGAAAGCCGGTTATTCTTTGTAGACAAGCTTATAGATATGGGAGCAAAGGTTATATTGTGTGACCCTCACAGAGCAACTGTTATAGGCCATAATCGTAAATCACAATTGAAAGCAACCAAAATGACCTCTCCAGATATTAGAGCTGGAATTTCATTATTAATAGCGGCATTATCAGCTAAAGGCACAAGTATTATTAATAATATAGAGCAAATCGATAGGGGATATGAAGATATTGAAAACCGTTTGCGATCTTTAGGAGCAAAAATTGAAAGGATAGAAAATTAAACGTACTAAGTTTTTAATCATAAGAAAATTAATAGTGTCACTTTGACACTATTTTTTTATTGGCAAAATATTTGAATATAAAATGTAAACATTTTAATTATTTTATAAAATGAGCAATAAAGAAAACACAAAAGAAGAAGAAATAAATAATGTAGAACAAGAACCTCAATTAGAACAAAGCCAAGAAGAGGTTAAGAAAGAACCTACTTCAGAGGAGTTAATACAACAAGAAAAAGATAAATATTTACGTTTGTTTGCAGAGTTCGAAAATTATAAAAAAAGAACATCAAAAGAACGAATTGAATTATTTAAAACTGCCAGTCAAGAACTTATGACATCTTTACTGCCAATCATGGATGATTTTGACAGAGGTTTATCTGAAATCAAAAAAGTAAAAGATAAAGAGCTTTTAAAGGGCATGCAACTAATAAATGATAAGTTCAAAAATACGCTTAATCAAAAAGGATTGACTGAGATTGAGGTCAAAGAAGGTGATGTTTTTGATGCTGAAATACATGAAGCTATTACTCAAATACCTGCACCATCAGAAAAATTAAAAGGTAAAGTAATTGACGCTGTTGAAAAAGGTTATAAGTTAGGTGATAAAATTATACGCTATCCTAAAGTAGTTATTGGGCAATCATAAATTATTCCTTTATTTAATAGATAAAAATTTACAGATTACAAATCCTTTTAGGGTTTATAAATAATAAATATGGCAAAACAAGATTATTATGATACACTAGGAATTAGCAAATCAGCTAGTTCAGCTGAAATAAAAAAAGCCTATCGTAAGATGGCTATTAAATACCATCCTGATAAAAACCCAAATGACTCTTCTGCTGAAGGAAAATTTAAAGAAGCAGCTGAAGCTTATGAAGTTTTGAGTGATGGCAATAAGAAAGCACGATATGATCAATATGGTCATGCCGCCTTTGAAGGAGCTCAAGGTGGCGGAGGTTTTGGTGGAGGCGGAATGAATATGGACGATATTTTTAGTCAATTTGGTGATATTTTTGGTGGTGGATTTGGTGGATTTGGCGGAGGAGGTCAACGCCAGGCTAGAGTCAAAGGAACCAATATGCGTATTCGTGTTAAACTAACTTTAGAAGAAATAGCTAAAGGAGTTGAGAAGAAAGTAAAAGTTCGAAGAAAAATTCAAGCAGAAGGGGTTTCCTATAAAACATGTACTACATGTAATGGAACTGGACAACAAATGCGGGTCACTAATACCATACTGGGAAGAATGCAAACAGCTACTACCTGTGGCACTTGTCAGGGTACGGGTGAGATTATTTCAAGTAAACCTAATGGTTCTGATGCTCAAGGGCTCGTTATAAAAGAAGAAACGGTATCAATTAATATCCCAGCTGGTGTTACTGAGGGGGTTCAATTAAAAGTGGGTGGAAAAGGAAATGAAGCTCCTGGTAAAAATTCAATTTCTGGAGATTTATTGGTACTAATAGAAGAAATTCAGCATGAAACATTAAAAAGAGAAGGAACTAATGTTCATTTTGATTTGTATGTAAATTTATCTGAATCAGTACTCGGTGTTAGTAAGGAAGTTCAAACACTAACAGGAAAAGTAAAAATTAAAATTGAGTCCGGAACACAATCAGGTAAAATATTACGACTTAAGGGAAAGGGTTTACCAAGTATTGAGCGTTATGGAACTGGTGATTTTTTAATCCATATCAATGTATGGACTCCTCAAGAATTAACTAAAGAACAACGTCAGTTTTTTGAAAAAATGAAAAATGATGAGAATTTTACTCCATCACCAAAAAAATCTGATAAATCTTTCTTTGAGAAAGTGAAAGATATGTTTTCATAAAATTTATTATACAATCTTATTGAACAAACATTAATTTTGATCTTTGCTGTTTTTTAAACAGCAAACTTCTTTTTCATAGCAATTTTTCCTACTCAATTTAATTTGAGTGGTTTTTTTTATAAATAAAGATTGTATTTTTGAAGACTTAAAGCAGACCTATCTTATCGCTTTTAATGAACATGTTTTATTTTTACTCAGTAACGATAAATTAGTTTTAAAAAGAGGAAAGTCCGGACACCAAAGAGTAGCGCAGCGGATAACATCCGTCCAATGTAAATTGAGGACAAGTGCAACAGAAAGCAAGTACAGTTCGGCTGTAGTGAAACCAGGTAAACTCTGTGTGGTGCAATGTCATGTACATTAGAGCTTGAGGGTAACTCGCCCGATTCTAAGGGGTAGACAGATCGATTCTAAGAGTAATTTTAGAACTAGATAAATGATAAGACTCTATAATGAGAACAGAATCCGGCTTATTGGTCTGCTTTTTTTATCAAATTGATAAAATAATTTCATTAAACCCTCTTTTATTTACAATATTTATAAAAATATAATTATTTCATACTTTTAATTTTTTAATTAAACGTATCTGTTGTTTATTTTTTAAATATCATTCAAAATCCTTAGTTTTGCGCTACTTAAATTAACAGATAAAATTACTTTTTATGGCATTTGATATAGATATGATCAAAAAGGTTTATGGCAATATTAAAGAACGTGTAGACGCTGCTAGAGAAATTACAGGTAAACCCTTAACTCTTGCTGAAAAAATATTGTATTCTCATTTATGGGAGGGTAAATCAAACAAAGCTTTTACTCGAGGTAAAGATTATGTAGATTTTGCTCCGGACAGAATCGCTTTGCAAGACGCTACTGCTCAAATGGCTCTATTACAATTTATGCAAGCAGGTAAAAGTAAGGTAGCTGTTCCTACAACGACTCATTGTGATCATTTAATACAAGCTAAAGAAGGTGCAACTAATGATTTAAAACATGCAAATACTGTCAGTAGTGAGGTTTTTAATTTTTTAGAGTCTGTTTCAAATAAATACGGATTAGGCTTTTGGAAACCAGGAGCTGGTATTATTCACCAAGTTGTTCTTGAAAATTATGCCTTTCCTGGTGGAATGATGATTGGAACTGATTCTCATACTGTAAATGCAGGTGGTCTAGGAATGATAGCAATAGGGGTTGGTGGTGCTGATGCTGTAGACGTTATGGCTGGTATGGCTTGGGAATTAAAATTTCCAAAACTTATAGGTGTTAAGTTAACTGGTAATTTATCTGGTTGGACAGCCCCAAAAGATGTGATTCTTAAAGTAGCTAAAATTCTAACCGTAAAAGGTGGAACAGGCGCTGTAGTTGAGTATTTTGGACCTGGAGCAACTGCTATGTCTTGTACAGGTAAAGGAACAATTTGTAATATGGGAGCTGAAATAGGAGCTACTACATCTACTTTTGGTTATGACGAATCTATGGAGCGGTATTTAAGAGCCACTGATAGAACTGATGTTGCAGAAGCTGCAAATAATGTAAAAGAGTATCTTACTGGAGACCCTGAAGTATATGCAGAACCAGAAAAATATTTTGATCAAGTAATAGAAATTAATTTATCAGAATTAGGACCTTTATTAAATGGTCCTTTTACTCCAGATTTATCCACAGAAATAGGTCAGAGTATGAAGACTAAAGCGACTTCTAATGATTGGCCACTTAAAGTTGAATGGGGTCTAATTGGTTCCTGTACAAACTCATCATATGAAGATTTATCTCGAGCATCTTCCATAGCTCAACAAGCATTAGATAAAGGCTTGGAAATGAAAGCTGACCTAGGAATCAATCCAGGATCAGAAAAAGTTCGATACACAGCAGAAAGAGATGGAATTTTATCAATTTTTGAAAAGTTGAATGCAAAAATATTTACAAATGCATGTGGACCATGTATTGGTCAATGGGCAAGATACAGTGACCCAAAAAATGCTCCAAAAAATAGTATTATTCACTCTTTTAATAGAAATTTTGCAAAAAGAGCTGATGGAAACCCCAATACTCATGCTTTTGTTGCCTCACCTGAAATCACAGCAGCTATTGCTATAGCTGGAAGATTAGATTTTAATCCACTTACTGATTCTCTTATAAATTCAAATGGAGATAAAGTGATGTTTGATGAACCAACTGGTTGGGAATTGCCACCCAAAGGTTTTGAGGTCAAGGATAACGGTTATTTAGCTCCTGAAGCTGATGGAGGTCATGTAAAAGTTGTAGTTAACGAAGAATCTGAGCGTCTACAATTACTAACACCTTTTAAACCTATTGGTAATGAAATTAAAGGTGCCAAATTATTAATAAAAGCATTTAGTAAATGTACAACTGATCACATATCTATGGCTGGTCCTTGGTTACGATTCAGAGGTCATCTAGATAACATTGCAAACAATACACTTATTGGTGCAGTAAATGCTTTTGGAAAGAAAACTAATTTTGTAAAAAATCAACTTACGGGAGAATATGGTGGTGTGCCAGATGTTCAACGTTCATATAAAAAAGCAGGTATTCATTCTATTGTTGTTGGTGATCATAATTATGGTGAAGGTTCTTCAAGAGAACATGCAGCTATGCAACCTCGTCACCTTGGTGTAGTTGCAGTTATAGTAAAATCATTTGCTAGAATTCACGAAACTAATTTAAAAAAACAAGGAATGTTGGGTTTAACTTTTGTCAATGAATCCGATTATGATTTAATACAAGAAGACGATACCTTCAACTTTATAGATTTACACGAATTTTCTCCAGGTAAAAACTTAACAATTGAAGTAACTCACAAAGATGGTAGTAAGGATTTAATTAAAACAAATCACACTTACAATTCAGGTCAGATTGATTGGTATAATGAGGGATCTGCATTAAACTTGATAAAAAAACAAAATGCATAGGCAATAGTTGAAGTCTTAAAAAAGCTCCTGATTAATTAGGAGTTTTTTTGTTTTTAATTATTTGTTTTTATGAATTTAATTCATCAATTACCTTTAGTAAAATTTCACAACCTTTAATGATTTCTTTTTTTGATATCGTTAAAGGTGGTGTTATTCTAATTGCTTTTCCTTCGAATAAAAGGAAGAATAAAATTAATCCATGTTCTAGGCATTTGTAAATAATCTTAGAAGCCATTTCATTAGATTCTACAATGGCAGCTAACATTAATCCTTTACCTCTTATTTCTTTGATTTTTGGATGTATTAAAAGTTTTCTAATTAATGACTCTTTTTCTAAGATTTCATTAATTATGTTTGAATTTAAAATCGTTTCAACAGTTGCAACACCAGCAGAAGCTATTACAGGATGTCCTCCAAAGGTGGTTATATGACCTAGTGAAGGATTCTCTTTTAATAAATCCATTAGATTTTTTTCTGCAATAAATGCACCAATTGGCATCCCCCCACCTAAACCTTTTCCAGTAATGATAATATCTGGAGTAATTCCGTAATGTTCAAAACCCCAGAACTTTCCTGTTCGTCCAATTCCGGTCTGTATTTCATCTAAAATTAATAACGCACCTACTTCCTCACATCTTTCTTTTACCTTCTTTAAATAATTATTATTTGGAACAATAAAACCAGCACCTCCTTGAATGGTTTCTAAAATAACTGCAGCAGTATTTTTTGTAATTTTATTTAAATCTAGTAGCGAGTTATAATTAATAAATTTTGACCCAGGTACTAGTGGTCTAAATGCCCTGTTTTGAATTTCTGATCCTGAAACACTCATAGAACCTTGCGTATTCCCATGATAAGAGTGATGAGCACAAACAATTTCATGCCGTTTAGTAAATCTTTTGGCTAATTTTAGGGCACCTTCACAAGCCTCTGTCCCAGAATTAGTAAGATAAACACTATAAACACTTGGTAATGTAGCAGACAGAAGTTTGCATAATTGGAGAGGCTGTTCTTGAATA
This sequence comes from Flavobacteriaceae bacterium, assembly GCA_965657365.1. Classification (GTDB taxonomy): domain Bacteria; phylum Bacteroidota; class Bacteroidia; order Flavobacteriales; family Flavobacteriaceae; genus Polaribacter. The sequence continues at coordinate 11,147 of CBFHOD010000040.1, read as the reverse complement.
AATTCTCCATAAACCATTACATGAGTATATCTATTTAATTGTTTTTTGATTGCTTTGGTAATCTTTGGGTTGCGATGCCCAAGGCTATTGGCAGAAACTCCAGCAACAAAATCGAGGTATTTTTTTCCTTTGTTGTCATAAATATAAGATCCTTTAGCTTTTTTTATCTCAATTGATAAAGGATATGGGCTTGTTTGAGCTTGATATGTTAAGAAATCATTTTTCACCATTTAAATTTATGGATTCAATTTTATTTATTTCTGCTTATCGTTATTTTCTTTTATTTCAAATACCTCTTTTTTTTTGACGTTTTCTTCAACCTTTATTTTTTTTGAAAATATATCTTCTTTTGTTTTTGGTTGTTCAGATTCTCGCCAAATAAAACCTTTTAATCGTTTATCATTTTCTGGGTATATAGAGGGCGGGTAGGTTTTACCATCAGACATATTTAAACATTTAATTTGATTAATTTCACTATCTAGCAAATCAAACTCAATATTACTACAGTATTGTTTTGTGATAGTTTCTAAAATTCCTTCGTCATTTCTATTAAAATTAACAGCTTCTCCATTTCCTTTTACTAGTAGGGTTTTTAGTTGATTTTCAATGAATTTACCATACATATTTCTGCCTTTAATTTGGTTGAAATTTTCTGGATTGATTGAATCTTTTTGAATTATAAATGAATTTCCTAATATTTTTAAAGAATCTAATTTCTCGGTTTCTGTATTTGTCAATAATTTAATACTATCTCCAGTTATTTGACTTTTTTCAGACCATAATATTGGATTGACAAACATTTTTGTAATACCTGTTGATTGATCTGTATGCAAAGAGTCACATTTTCCTTGTAGGTCCAATTTGAAGATCTTTACATTGTTATAAGATCGAATAATTCGGTGATCTTTTTTTCCTGTAACTAGAAGTGTGTCACCATGAATAAACGTTGAATCATTTTCTACAACAGAAATTGCGACAGCTCTTTTAATCATATAAATTGAATCTTTTTTCTGAAAATATTCTGCATAATTTCCTTTGGCTATAAAATTTTCAGCAGTATCAATTACCCTTATATTTTTCGTAGCTGATGCAAAACCTCGAGTTTTATCATAGAATAAACTGTCTCCCTCAATAGTTCGATCATCTAAATAAAGCTTTGCATTTTTTACAAAATGTGAAATATCTGTTTTAGTATTATAAAATCCTCTTTCTGAATATATTTTATTATTATCTTTTTGATTTGTAATTGTAGAGGGGCCATATAAAAAAGCATGCCCAGAATTAGTGTAATAATCTAAATGATTGGAAGTAATAAAATTGTCAGGATTTGTAATCGTAACTTTGGTTGTGGCAGTAAATTTCTTTTGGTTTAAATAGTAATTACCATTTTTACTTTTTAGAATATTGGTTTCATCTTTTATAACTGCATGATCTTTATAAAAGAGAAGTTGACTCTCTCTATTAAAATATAGAGTATCTGTGGTTAGAGTCATGGATGGGTCTTTTAATATTACATTACCCCAAGAGACTGATTTTTTAAATTTTGCGTCATAGTCCACATAATCACTAAACTGCTTTACTGTATCACCTTGGTTGATAATAACGTTTCCTATAGCTTTAAAAAAGTTTTCTTTTTTATAATAGAAAGCTTTCTTTGATGTTAAAATAGCCCCTGAATGAATCATTTTAACGTTTCCGATGAGTACAGTTGCTCCAGGATATTTTTCCTCATCTACAAATTGAAGATCAGCATCATATTTAATTTTCTTTTGCTGAGAAAATCCTAAAGATGTAATTAATACATAAAATATAATCAGTAATTTTTTCAAATTTTTAATTTCTTTTGGCTAAAATACTGAAATGAGTACGCTAAGTTTCTTAATTATACTATAAAACTATCGAAGTATGGTTTGCTTTCTATCAGGGCCTACAGATACAATTTTAACAGGTACCCCTGTTTCTTTCTCCACAAAAGCAACATAATCTAATAAATTTTTAGGCAATTGATCTTCAGAAGTCATTTTTGTTAAATCTTCATTCCATCCTTTAAATTCAGAATAATTTACGGAAACATTTTCTGGTTCAATATTGTAAGGCAAATGACTAATTTCCTTTCCTTTATAATTGTATGATGTACAAATTTTCAATGTTTTAAACCCTGAAAGTACATCACCTTTCATCATCATTAATTGAGTAACACCATTAATATCCACAGCATATTTCAAAGCAACTAAATCTAACCATCCACAACGTCTAGGTCTTCCAGTTGTTGCACCAAATTCATGACCTACTTTCGCCATTTTTACTCCATCTTTATCAAATAATTCTGTAGGAAAAGGACCAGAACCAACTCGAGTTGTATAGGCTTTAAAAATACCAAATACTTCACCGATTCTATTAGGTGAAACACCTAAACCTGTACAAGCCCCAGCTGCTGTTGTATTAGAAGAAGTAACATAGGGATAAGTTCCAAAGTCAATGTCTAATAATGATCCCTGAGCTCCTTCTGCTAGTATAGTTTTCTTTTCTTTAATAGCTTTATGTAAAAACTCTTCACTATCAATAAATTGCAATCTCCTTAACTTATCAACTCCTTCAGAGAATTCCTCTTCCAACTCTTTTAGATTGTATTGAATGTCTACATTAAAGAAATCTAACATTTTGATATGCTTGTTTGTTAATGCTTGATATTTATCTTTCCAGTTGTCCAATTCTAAATCTCCGATCCTCATCCCATTTCTCCCTGTCTTGTCCATATATGTCGGGCCAATACCCTTAAGAGTAGAACCGATTTTAGCCTTCCCCTTCGAAGTTTCTGACGCAGCATCCAATAATCTATGTGTTGGAAGTATTAAATGTGCTTTCCTAGAGATAAGTAATTTTGATTCATAATCAATATGATGTTTATCAAGGTTTTCTAATTCCTTTTTAAATATAACAGGATCTATAACAACACCATTTCCAACGACATTTAATGCACTTTTATGAAAAATTCCTGAAGGAATTGTATGTAAAACGTGTTTGTGACCGTCAAAAATTAACGTATGACCAGCATTAGGCCCTCCTTGAAATCTTGCTATAATATCATAGTTCTTAGTCAGAACATCTACAATTTTTCCTTTCCCTTCATCTCCCCATTGAAGTCCTAGTAATAAATCTACCCCCATGTAATTTAATTCTAAAATTTAGTTTTTTGATTGTTTTTTTGTTCCGTAAAAGTAAAGGGAATGATTGTGAATATTGATATCAAATACTTCCTCTATAGTTTTTTTGATTACTTGAATTCTTGGATCACAAAATTCTTTGACTTCTCCAGTATCAGTGAGTATTAAATGGTCATGTTGTTTATCAAAATAACTTTTTTCATAACGAGCCATCGACTGACCATCAAATTGATGTTTTCTGACTAGACCACAATCCAATAATAAATCTATAGTGTTGTATAATGTTGCCCTACTTACCCTATAGTTTTTGTTTTTCATATTGATGTACAAAGATTCAATATCAAAATGTTCATCTACATCATATATTTCCTGAAGGATTGCATACCTTTCGGGAGTTTTTCTGTGTTTGTTCTCTTCTAAAAAGGTGGTAAACACTTTTTTTACAACTTCTTGATTGTTTTTTGAGACCATAATATCACTTTATTATTTAACAAATTTAACGTTATTATTGTTATAAAAAAGTGTTTTCATAGAAGGTTATTTACATTGTATTAACACGTTGTACTTTTTTTACACCATCGACCTTTTTTATATTTTCTATTAACTTATTTAATTGAGTTCTGTTTTTTACACTAATTGATAATTTACCATCAAAAATACCTTCATTTCCAGTAATATTTATGCTATGAATAAACACATCCATAGTATTTGAAATAATTTTAGTTAAATTATTTATAATACCTTTATTATCCTCTCCACTTACTTTTAATATTGCTTTGAATTCTTGATTAGTAGAGTCTATCCATTTTGCTTTGATTACTCTATAGGCAAAATTAGACTGTAATGAAATTGAATTTGGACAGTCTTTTTTGTGAATTTTAATTCCTTCATTTATGGTTATAAAACCAAATACTTTATCTCCCGGTATTGGTTTACAACATTTTGCTGCGGTATAATCTAATTTTTCTTCCTCTATTCCAAAAACAAGATCATCATACTTTGTCGAAACTTCTTCTTTATTAATAAGTTCTTTTGATGGAGCTCTTGTTAGACGTTTTTTAAAGAAGCTTACGATCACATTATTTCGTTGACTTACAAAGTTTTTAAGTTGTGTATTGTCAATAGCCCCATTTCCAATTCTAAAAAATAAATCAAAACTAGTTTTTAGTTTAAAAAAAACCACTAATTCATTTAATGATTTTTCATTAAAATTAATTTTTAAATGTCTTAGTTTTCGTGCTAAAATCGCTTTACCTTCTTCCGCAATCTTTTTTTCTTGTTCTTTTAAAGCGGTTTTAATCTTTGTCCTTGCTCTTGCTGTAATCACAAAATCTAACCAACGCGCATTGGGTTTATTATTAGATGAAGTAAATACTTCTATTTGGTCTCCACTTGATAGTTCAAAACTTAAGGGTACTAATTTTCCATTTACTTTTACGCCTCTACACTTTAATCCTACATCGGTATGTATTGAAAAAGCAAAATCTAGTGCTGTTGCACTTTTTGGGAGTGATTTTAAATCACCTTTTGGTGTAAATACATAAATTTCTTTAGCATATAAGTTTAATTTAAAATCTTCAACAAAATCAACTGCATTGATACTTTGATTTTCTAAAGTTTCTTTCAAACGATTTAACCAACCTTCTAAACCATTATCAGTCTCTATACCTTGTTTATATTTAAAATGGGCTGCATACCCTTTTTCTGCAATTTCATCCATTCTGTTAGATCGTATTTGAACTTCTACCCATTTAGACTTTGGTCCAACTACAGTTATATGCAATGCTTCATATCCAGTAGATTTTGGTTGAGAAATCCAATCTCTTAGTCGAGAGGGGTTTGGTTTAAAATAATCAGTAACTATTGAGTAAATTTTCCAAGCATCAAATTTTTCATCTTTTGATGTAGGTTCATAAATTATTCTGATGGCAAACTTATCATAAACTTCATCGAAAGAAACATTTTGCTTGCGCATCTTTTTTCTAATAGAAAAGATAGATTTAAATCGTCCTTTAATTTGATAGTTAAAACTTTCTTTGCGAAGACCACTATTCAGGATGTTTTCAAATGATTCTATATAGTTATCTTGATCTTCTTTACTTTCACTTATTTTACTTAAAATACCATTATATACATCAGGTTCTGTATATTTCAAACCCAAATCCTCTAATTCAGTTTTTATATTATATAGCCCTAGACGATGAGCCAAAGGAGCATAAATATATAAAGTTTCAGAAGCAATTTTCACTTGTTTATGTGCTGGCATTGCATCCATAGTTTGCATGTTATGCAATCTGTCGGCTACTTTAATTAAAATTACACGAACATCATCATGTAATGTGAGTAACATTTTTCTAAAGTTTTCAGCTTGTATAGAATGATCTTTATCTTTCTTAAGACGAGAAATTTTTGTGAGACCACTTACAATTCTTGCAACAGTCTCTCCAAATAAACGCTCTATATCATCCAGGGTATATTTTGTGTCTTCAACCACATCATGCAATAAAGCAGCTGCTATAGATATGGAACCTAATCCGATTTCATTAGCTACAATTTTAGCAACCGATATTGGGTGATAAATATAAGGCTCACCGGTTTTTCTTCTCTGATTAGAGTGTGCTTCAACAGATAGGTTAAAGGCTTTCCGTATCATTAATTTATCTGATCTTGATAATGTTTGATAGGTTTCTTTTAAGAGATTTTTATAGCGTTTAGCTATTTCTTTATTTTCTTCCTTTATGGTTGCTTTGTAATCCAATAATTAGTTTAAAAATTATAAATATTTTTAAGAAACATCTTAATCATATGCTTCAAAATTCTAGTTCCAATCAATAGTTAATGAATGTAGCACAAAAAATATATTTGAGCAAATTTTTAAGCTGAGTTTATTGTTTTAAATTTTTAATTCTGTTGAAAAGTGTTGGATGTGAATAGTGAATAAAAACGTATAAAATATGTGGGGTAAGGTTACTTAAACTATTTTTTGACAATTTTTTTAATGAGCTAATTAACGGTTCACTAGCATATGTGTTTTTAGCATAATTATCAGCCTGATATTCAAACTTTCTAGACATAAAATTCATAAACATCCCTGTAATTGCGGATATTGGTGAATATAAAATACCAAATGCTATAAGACCGATGTGAAAGCTAGGAGAAGAAACGCCTAATGCTAAAGAAAATATTGGTGTATTAATAAACAACGATAATAGAAATAAAGTAAAACCAGTAATTATAACTGAGGTAAAAAAATTATAAATAATATGTTTTTTTTTGTAGTGACCAACTTCATGGGCTAATACAGCAACTATTTCCTCATCAGTTAAATCGTTTATGAGTGTATCGTATAAAGTAATTCGTTTTTGATTTCCAAAGCCAGAAAAATAGGCATTAGCTTTTGTAGAACGTTTTGAGCCATTAATAACAAAGACATTATTTAATTTAAATCCAACAGAATTGGTGTATTTTTTAATAGCATTTTTTAAGTTTCCCTCTTTTAATGGGATTTGTTTATTAAATAATGGAACTATAAGTTTAGAATAAAACATATTCATAAATAGAGAGAAAAAAGTTACCAAACCCCATGTATAGAGCCAAAAATATCCTCCCGTAAATTCATAAAACCATGTAATTAATCCTAAAATAGTTCCACCTATAGTAATAGTCATAAAAAGCCCTTTTAGCTTGTCTAAAAAAAAAGTCTTTTTGGTAGTTTTATTAAATCCAAATTTTTCTTCTATTACAAAAGTTCTGTACAATGAAAAAGGTAGGCTAATGATATCACTCCCAATAATTATAATTCCAAAAAAAATTAAAGTTATGATTATACTATTATCAGAAATCCCTTTCGCAAAAGTATCTACAAATGAAAATCCGTTAAAAAAGAAAAAACACAGGGTTATAATTAGAGAAAATAGTGAAGTAATTATATTAAAGTTATGATTAGTTTTTTTGTAGGATTGAGATTTTTGATATTCATTAATTTCATAGACACCAGAAACTTCATTAGGTAAAGTATCATTAAAATGTTTAGCATTTAAATTATTTACAATAGTGTCTAAAGCATATTTTATTAATAAAATAGCTATAAAAACATAAAATAGAGTAGAGATTTCCATTATTTATTAATCTTTTTACTAGCATACATAGCAGCACCAATTATTCCTGCATTATTTTTAAATTTAGCAACTTTAATTTTTACATCTGTACTTAAATATTGTTTAAACTTATCATATTTTTTACTGACACCTCCACCTAGAATTATTAGATTAGGAGAAAATATGGTTTTGACGTATTGTAGCAAAATATCAAAGCGCAAAGCCCATTCTTCTAGCGTTAATTCTTCTTTTTTTCTTATAGAATCTGCACAAAAAAACTCAATTATTTCTCCATCTTTGTGAAGTAATTTACCAATTTCTAAATTAGGAATTAATTTTCTATTGTAAAATAAGCCAGATCCTATTCCGGTTCCTATAGTAATAACTAAAATTAGCCCTTTTTTTCCTTTACCAGCTCCTAAAGTTATTTCTGCCATACCTGCTAAATCTGCATCATTACTTATGTAAAATGGAATTTTACAAACATCTTTAAAATAATCATCAACTTGAACATTTTTCCACTTTTGGCTTAGATTTCCAGTATGAATACATTTTCCATCTATTATTGTTGTTGGGAAACTACACCCAACAGCTTTTTTCCAATTAAAATAGGTTGTCATTTCTTTTACCACTTGAGAAATAGCCTCTGGTGTTGCTGGTTTTGGTGTAGCTATTCTATGTCTATCAGAAATTAATTCTCCTGTTTTTGTATCAACAATTGCAGCTTTAATTCCAGTACCACCAATATCCATCCCTAGTATTTTCATGTACTTATTTTTTATTTAAAGTTTCGTTGTCTTTTTGCTTCGAAAAGAATAATTGCAGCCGCTACAGATACATTCATAGAGTCAATTTCTCCTTGCATAGGAATATTAATATTTTTTGTAGAACAGTCTCTCCAAATTTTTGTTAATCCATTAGCTTCTGCACCAACAATTATAGCTGACGCCTCTTTGTAATTTTCATGAGTATACATGTTGGAATTTTGCAATGTCGCTGCAAACATTTGTATATTATTTTGTTTAAAAAAAGTTATGATTTCCTCAGATGATGAGCTTATGATATTTCTTGTAAAAACACTTCCAACACTCGAACGAATTACGTTAGGATTGTATATATCTGTCTTTGGATCAGCTAAAATTATAGCATCTATGTTGGCAGCATCTGCAGTTCTTAGCATAGCCCCTATATTACCAGGTTTTTCAACACCTTCAATTACTAATATCAGTGGATTTCTATTTTTAAATAGTAAAGAGTTTAACTCAATATGTTTTGATTTGGCTAATGCTATAATTCCTTCTGTAGATTCTCTATAAGCTATTTTTTTATAAACCTCAGGACTGATCTCAATTATTTCTTTAGCATTAAATTTTTTTATATAATGATGTTCAATTTTTTTTGGAATAAATAGAAGGGAATCAATTTCAAAATTACCTTTAAGAGCAAGTCCAATCTCTCTTTTACCTTCTACAACAAATAATTGTTGTTTTTTTCTTTCCCGAGATTTCTCTTGAAGTCTAAGAATATTTTTTATGAGAGGATTTTGAGGACTTTGTATTTGTTTCATTTAATTTGAAACATTTAGTGTTAGTTACAAATTTATACTTTTTAATTGTTTTCAAAAGTAATTTTTACAAAAAAGACTCCTTAATTAGGAGTCTTTTACAAATTTTATTCTGTTTTATATTTATTGGAATAGCGTTTCCATAATTTGGTTTGGTGTGATTCTAAACTTATTTCTCTTCCTTGAATGAAAGCTTTAGTTAAAATATTTCCTCTCATATCAAGAGCATCACCTTCAGAAATAAACAAAGTGGCATTTTTACCAACCTCAAGGGTTCCAACAGTGTCATCTATCCCAAGAATTTTTGCAGCATTATTTGTAATTAATTTAACGGCATTCTCTCTTTCTAAACCGTGTGCAGCAAATGTACCTGCGTAAAATGGTAAATTACGTGTATTCATTCTTTCCATTTGACCCTCCATACCAATACCTACCATTATTCCTAAATCTGTTAATGTTTTAGCAATAGTGTACGTGTAATCATAGGCATGATCTTCACTTTCTGGATTTCTATGGGGTCTTTCAAGTAGAACAGGTATGTTGTGTTTAACGAGCAGACTTGAAACTTTTTCAGCTTCATGACCATTAACTAAAACTATATTATTAATACCTAAATCTTTTGCCATAGTAATTGCGTCTGTTATCTCTCTTTGCCCACTTGCATGAATAAATAGTTTTTGAGAACCTAGAAATAATCCTTTAGTAGATGAAAAGGGTAGATTTTTTATAGAATTTGGTTCCTTTAGATAATTTTTGGCATCTCTGAAAAAAGTTACTATTTCTTGTGTTTTATTGATATAGTTTTTGTCTGGTTTGAGAGCCGGATCCTCACCAAGCCACCATCGTCCACTTGTAAAACTAGAGGGCCAGTTCATATGAATTGCATCATCATTTTTTAGGGAAGCATCTTCCCAATTCCAAGCATCTAGTTGAACTACAGAGGATGTCCCAGAAATAGTACCTCCACGAGGCGTAATTTGAGCCATTAAAACTCCATTAGGACGCATAGATTCAATTACTTTACTTTCTGCATTATAAGCTATAATACTTCTAATGTGTGGATTCATAATTCCAGTTTCTCTAACGTCAGAAGATGCTTTAACCGCATCTACTTCCACTAAACCTAAAGTTGAGTTGGTAGCTATAAACCCAGGATAAATATGCTTACCATTAGCCTTAATAATCTTTCCAATTCTTGCTATTTTTGTGTTTGCATTCCCTACAAAAGTAATCTTGCCTTGACTAAACATTACTAGTGAATTTTCAATAATCTCTCCATTACCCAAATGGGCTGTTGCTCCTTCAATAGATATTGATTTGGTTTGCTTGCTTGCCGGGGTTTGTTGTGCTGTGATATTTACTATTGTAAGTAAAAAAATCAAACTGTATATAATTTTTCTCATGTCTTATATTTCTTTTGTGTCACAATGAAAATTTCTATCTTTTCTTTTCTTTGGTAATTGTGTTTTACCACCACCCATTTTTTCTTTTAACATCAAGCTAATGAGTTTTGCTTTTTCTAATTTAATGGCTGCTCTTTTTCTTTCGTCTTCTTTTATGTCAAAATAGATCTTGCCTTCAATGATTGTTTTTTCAGCTTTAGCGTAAATAGATAATGGGTGATCACTCCACAAGACAACATCGGCATCTTTTCCAACTTTAATACTTCCAACTCTGTCATCTATGTGTAAAAGTTTTGCAGGGTTTATAGTAACCATTTTCCATGCTTCTAATTCTGACATTCCACCATATTTTACTGTTTTTGCAGCCTCTTGGTTTAATCTTCTTGACATTTCCCTGTCATCAGAATTAATTGCAACAGTAACACCAGCATTATGCATAATTGCAGCATTGTAGGGGATAGCGTCATTTACTTCATATTTATAGGCCCACCAGTCTGAGAAGGTAGATCCACCAACGCCATGTTCTTTCATTTTGTCAGCTACCTTATATCCCTCTAAAATATGTGTAAACGTATTTACATTGAAATTGAATTTTTCAGCAACTTTCATTAGCATATTAATTTCACTTTGAACATATGAATGACATGAGATATAGCGTTCTTTATTTAAGATTTCTGCCAAAGTTTCCATTTCTAAATCTTTTCTGTAAGCTTGACCACTTTTCTTAACAAGATCATATTCCTTAGCTCTTTGAAAGTAATCTGTAAAAACTTGTTCAACTCCCATACGGGTTTGTGGAAACCTGTAACTTGTATTTGATCTAGATTGCTTTACATTTTCACCTAAAGCAAATTTTATGAATTTAGGGGAATTCTCATAAATTAAATTCTGAGCATTTTCTCCCCATTTTAATTTTATG
>CBFHOD010000039.1:19416-21234 GCA_965657365.1 Flavobacteriaceae bacterium | reverse complement strand
TGTATGCTAAAATTTTGAACTCAGGTGAGTCCGGTTCTATTTCTATCAAACAGTATTAATTAAAGTTTACAATCAATTCAAATTATCATTTTGGAAATTATTATTGCTAATAAATCGCATGCTATTTATCAAAGAATGCTTTACGATTATATAGATATTGCTATCAAACAAAAACTAAGCACCCTAAATTTTGGAAGAACTGCCAGTGAGATTAAAAGTTCTGTTGGAGCAATACCTCAACACTTAACGGTGTATATTCGTCATAAAAAATCAATCAGAAATAAATTTTTAAAATTATTTTTGCTGAAGATTCGGCCAACTAAGTTCAACCAAAAATTTCCATTTAAAATAGATAAAAAAATTCATGAAGACAATTGATGATTTAGTTGACATCCTAACATTAAAAAAAGAGGATTCTCAAACCTTTACAGGAAAAAGTAAAACTATTGGTAACTCAAGAGTTTTTGGTGGTCAAGTTTTAGCTCAAGCTTTACATGCTGCATATCAAACCATACCTAATGATCGTTTTGTTCATTCTCTTCATTCTTATTTCTTACTTCCAGGCGATCTAAACATTCCTATAACTTTTAAAGTTACTGAAATGAGAAATGGGGGAAGTTTCTCTACCAGAAGAGTAACTGCCATCCAAAAGAATAGTACTATTTTTATACTTGCTGCTTCATTTCACAAAAGAGAGGAGGGATATGAGCATCAAGAACCTATAAAAAAATCAATCAAACAACCGGAAAAACTTTTAAGTTGGAGTGATTTACTATCTCAATATGGAGATTTCATGCCTTCTCAACTTCGTGATTTTTTAAGTATTGAGAGACCTATTGACTTTAAACCTGTTCATGTTTTGAATCCTTTAGAAAAAAAAGATCTGCCAGCAGTCGAGGACATGTGGTTTAAATTAAAAGGAAATACATCAAACTTAGAGCTTACATTGAAGCACCAAATACTAACCTACATTTCAGATTATAATATTTTAAATGCAGCATTAAAGCCAAATGCTAGTAAAGCTAGCATAGGAAATACACAAATGGCTAGCTTAGATCATTCAATGTGGTTTTTTAGAGATTTTGATTTTAATGACTGGATGTTATTTTCTGTTGTTTCACCAAGTACTTCTGGAGCTAGAGGTTTAGCTACCGGAAACATTTTCACTAGAGACGGTATATTAATAGCTACTGTTGCACAAGAAGGATTATTAAGACCATTAAAAAATAAATAGTATGAATACTTTTACCTATGTATTAAGTGTGAATGGATTGCTTTTTCTTATGAGCATTATATTCTATTTTTTTCCACCAAAAAAAATAAACTATATCTATGGATATAGAACTAACCGAACGATGCTAAATGATGATATTTGGAACTTTGCAAACAGTTTATTTTGTATCACTCTTCTAAAGTATTCAGGAATTGCATTATTAGTAATGATACTCATGATTTTTATAAATGAACCTTTAATGAGTTCTTGGTTACCAATGGCTTTTATGATTTTTACATTGCTAATTGCTATCATTAGCGTTGAAAAAAAGTTAAATGAAGAATTTGATAATGAAGGAAATAGAAAGACTAAAAAATAGTAATTAACGAGAAAGAAAAATTTCTTCCAGGAGCAGAAATTCCTGAAGCAAATTCTCTAAAATGTTGATCAAATACATTACTAATCATTCCTTGTAACTTCCAATTCTCGTTAAATCTATAACTGCTATTAAAGCCAAGTGTCATCAAGCTTGGTGAGCCAAAATATTTATCTACATCATCTATTGCGCTTTCATTAACAATAGGGGTTAAATCATGATTGTCTAT
>CBFHOD010000039.1:16340-19319 GCA_965657365.1 Flavobacteriaceae bacterium | reverse complement strand
ACTCTATTTTCATTTTTACTTAATGGAATCATAAAATCTCCATTAAAACTAAAAACATCAACATTCTCATTCCTATAAGATCTTTCTAGGCTTGATAATTTTCTTTGTATTCTGGATTCTTTAATATTTTGATATGCTAATGTAAATGTTCCTTTATCTAACCAAGACTTTCCTGGATTAATATCTAATTGAGGAGAGATTAACAATCGCTCTTGAGGACCATAATACCATTCTGCGAATTTCAGAGTTCCTTCATGTTTTTCATCTAATCTATCAAACCTAGGAATATCTGAAGATGTGGAATATTGGAAATTTAGTTTTAATTCTGTTTTATCCGATAGTGGAATAAAGAATTTTTGTAGCAGGTCTGTTTGGTTATACCCTGTATTTCGTTGAAGATTTACATCAGAATTTTCAGTTGCTGTGCTAGAGTAAAAATCATTTGAATTTTCTGAATACTGAAAAACTTTACCCCAATTATTGAATCCATGAGAACGATTTTTTCCCATTCTTAAATCTCCAAAATCACTATAAGAAATACTTGTAAATGAAGCCCATTTTTTGGTACCTATTTCTACTGAAGCATTATTTGTAATTTCATTATTAATAGAAGAATATCGATTAAAAAAGCTAGAAGCAACTTTAGTTTTTTCAGATAATTTAGGAGTTTTAGTATAATAGTGAATCACTCCCCCTAAAGCATCAGATCCATAAATTACGGATGATGGACCAAAAACAATTTCTGTTTTTTCTAATTGATTTGGAGCAACAGTAATGGCATTTTGTAAATGTCCTTTTCTATAAATAGCATTATTCATTCTAACTCCATCTACCACTAACATAACCCTATTGGACTCCATACCTCTAATAACAGGACTACCTCCTCCCATTTGGGATTTTTGAATCTTGACACCAGGGACAGCTGCTAATAAATCTGCTGATGTTTGTGGAGATAATTTTTCAATTTCTTTAGAGGTTAATACAGCTACTCTTTCTGCAACTCTATTTGTTTTTGCATCTCTTTTAAAGACAGAAACAACAACCTCGTCTAATTGTTCAGATTGTTTGGCCAGGTATAATATAAAGCTTTGATTTTTTATAATCTCTTTTTGAATACTTTTTAGGGCATAAGAAATATGAGAGAAAATTAAGACATCATTATCATTTACTTGTGATATGTCTACAATACCTTTTAAATTGGTAGAAGAATTAAAAGAGGTTTTTTCTGTAAAAACATTAACATTATAGATGGGCTTTCCAGTTTCTTCATCAAGTACTTTTAACTCTTGAGCAAAAGATGAAAATGTTATCAAAAAAAGTATTAAATATCCTATGGTCCTCATTTACTAAATACTGTTTCTAAAACTGCTAATGATTTAGGGATTCTAAATCCGCCCAAATGTAATTCAAAATAACGGATTAATGTCTGTAAAAGCCTTTGTCTTTCGGTTTTTGAAAAATTCATATATCCTATCTTATCAAAATTTATGCCTAACAGCTTTTTAAACTGAAATATTTCATTTCCTTTGATAACTTCTTTAAGTTGTAGATCATCAGTAAAAAAACCTTCTCTTAAATGAAAGCCCTTTTTATGAGACTGAGAAACATCTGGATAAAACCCTAAAAACTTTGTCAGGTTTAGTAAAAATAGTAAGTGAAAATTGGATATTTGTTCATGTGAATCAAACCAAATAAGAGAATTTTCTATATATTCATACAACAAGTTGTTATTTTCTTCTTCTTGAATTGCACTTGTTAAAACCTCTGATAAAAATAATACAATGGATTGCTTTACAATAGAGGTATGAATAGATTCGTAGACATGAATTACTTGAGCTTCTTTCAGTAATTGTAGATTTCTTTTTTGTTGATGACTAAAAATAATTGAAAGCTGATTTAGGGGCTGAAAGTAAGCCGTTCTTAGCTTTCCTTTTTTTGATTTTAAAACTCCTTTTAACAAGAAAGAAACTAAACCTACTTCTTTAGTATAAAGCCTTACGATTAAACTAGTATCACTGTATTTAATAGAACTAATAACAATTGCTTTTGAAGATATTATTGCCATTAATTAATGATTGCTATTTTTGTCGTAGATGTTTCTGATGCATCCTCGTTGGCTAATAGAACTATATAGATCCCTGAAGCTACATAGGTTCCAGCTAAATTCTTTTTATCCCATATCACTTTTCCTCCCTGTAATTGTTGACCTTCTACAACATTGGTTTCATATACTAAATTACCAGCAACATCCAATATTTTCACATTAGTCCCTTTTGGCAAATTTGTACCGTTTCTCCCATCAATAGTTACTATGCTATGAAACTTTCTAACAGGATTTGGATATGCATATACCTCTCCTAAAGAGTCTCCAAATGGAGCTACATTACTATTATAGGCAACAATACCTTTATCCGTCGCAAAATAAACCTTTCCAGTATCTTTATCTACTGCAATCTTTACAATTCTATCCGAAGGTATAGGAGAGTTTTGTTTACTAAAATTAGCAATTGTAGTTTGGCCATTTGGATTAGTAAAAGTAACTCCTCCATTTTCAGTTCCAAACCATTTATTATTCGCTCCATCAATAGCTATGGTGTTTACTATTTCATCTCCTAATAATTTTCTTGGTGTTCCATCATCTAAAATAATAATAGGTTGTGCATCCAATACATCAGCATCAAAAACACCTGATGCATTATTAAAAACTACCAACCCAGAAAGAGTTCCAATCCAAATTCTGTTATCAGTATCTGATGCTAAACTTAATACTCTTATATTAGGCAAATTACCCTGTGTTGGTGTAGTGGTTAATCCTCTTACTCTATTCCCATTCTCATTAAATGCAATAACACCATCTCCTCGAGTTCCAATCCATTTCGTATTATTTCTGTCTATTATTATTTCTGAAAGACCGAATGATAAATTAGGTTTTGCTGCACTAATATTAAAATCTGTCCAAGAGCCGTTTGAAAATTTTTT
>CBFHOD010000039.1:14531-16241 GCA_965657365.1 Flavobacteriaceae bacterium | reverse complement strand
TAACTCATTATTTCTCCCCAAGTTAGCAAGCCATAAATTACCTTGGTTATCAAATACAGAATTGGAAACCCTTACAGTTGCATAATTAGAAATAGCCTCCTCAATATCTTCTAATGGACTATTTAAATGATTATAAAAATTAGTGACTTCATTATTTTCAACTACAAATAAGCCTCCTGTCTTATAGGTGTTAATCAAACTTGTAGCACCAAAACTACTAATATATGCCTTGTCTTCGTTTGATGGATCTAATGTAACATGCACTAGTCCTGGAAAAGAATTATCAGTTATATTCTCCTCAGTATGCCAATTTTCTCCGTCATAATGACTATACCCTAAATTTGGTTGAACTGGAGCCATGGTTCGGTCATATCCTCCATAAACTGCCCAAAGATGATTGTTCTTAGCTGTCACAGAAAAAACATCATTCGATACTGGGCCTTGTGGATGAATTTCTAAGAAAACTAAATCAACTAAAGAAGCAGATAAAACTCCAAATTGATTTGTGGCTAATAATAGCTGATTATTTTCTGTGAATGCATTGTTTAATGTATAATCAAAATCAACATCTGCATTATCTTGAAAAACTTGATTTAATTGGTTGTCAAATACCTTTACCGAATTTTCAAAAGCTACAGAAAGATTGGTTGAAGAACCCTTTAAGCCCTTAACCGTCAAAAAAAAATCAGTAATAAGTTCCAATTCATTTGCTTCATTTATTTCGTGTAATCGAGTATTTAATATAGTGTATAGCTTATTATTGAAAACTGTAATGTTTTTAAAATTATTATTTGCAGATGTAATTACATTCCAGTTATTAAAATCAATTAGATTAGGGTTATTTGAATCTGCATGAAAAATACCATTTGCTGTAGCTGCATAAATTTGGTCGTTAAAAATAGCTATTTCTAGAATATTTACCTCAGATGAATTGTTTCCAATAAAGAAAGTATCACCAAATTCTAATTGCAAAATATCGTATTCTACAATTGCAAACGAGGTAGATAAATAAAGTTTCCCTTGATATTCAAAAATATCATTAATTCTTTTGGCACCGGTTTGGTTAAAGCTAACTATATCAGAAGAAATTGTAATACTACCATCAGAATCAATAACTTCAATTAATCCATTTTCATAACCAATAACTAATCTATTTGTTTCCAAGCTATAATGAATTGCCGAGGTAGTTTCTCCAGATAAACCTTGAACTGAAGATAATTTTTCTGTTTCTTGAGTTGTGAAATCATATTTAAATATTGCATTATCAGATAATGCATATAACTTATTTTCTACTGTAACAAAATCTTTAACGTTGTTGTATGAAAAAAAATCTTCCCAAGCATCGCTATAATCTACTTGTGCTACTAAAGAAAATGTAGAAAAACTAAAGAAAAGGAAAAGTCTCTTAAACATGTAAATAAATTGAAGTCAAATATATTTATTTCTTATAAGAATAACGATAAATCCATTACTTTAGTGCAAACAAAAATAAAAATGAATATAGAAATTGAAAGGAAATTTTTAGTAAAAAATAACGATTTCAAAAAAATGTGTTATGATAAAAAACACATAGCACAAGGGTATCTGAACTCCAATAAAAAAAGAGTTGTACGGATTAGAATAATTAATAAAATGGCTTTTTTAACTATTAAAGGTGTTTCAGACCAAAGTGGAACAACTCGATTTGAATGGGAAAAAGAAATTGATCTT
>CBFHOD010000039.1:12042-14433 GCA_965657365.1 Flavobacteriaceae bacterium | reverse complement strand
TAAGGATGCTAAAGAATTAATGATTCTTTGCGAAAAAGAAATTATTGAGAAAAATAGATACTATCACAAATTAGAGAATCATATCATCGAAGTCGATGAGTTTTTAGGAAAAAATAAAGGTTTAATCGTCGCAGAAATAGAACTCAGAGATAAAAATGAGCCTTTTGTAAAACCTGACTATTTTGGCACTGAAGTTACTAATAATTCAAAATATTACAATTCTAATCTTAGCTTAAATCCATTTAAAAATTGGATAAAAAAAACCTCGAACTAAAAGTTCGAGGAATTTAATAAATCTACCCCCTAAAATAAGATTTATTTACCTAATAATAACATTGTGATAACACAACGTACATATTAGTATGATGCAAATATAAAAGTAATTATTAGAATAAGAAAATTTTACTAAACAATTAATAAGTTTTTTTTAAATCACTAAAACATATTTGTAAATACATGCATAATGACATGCGCTGCCCAACAATACAAAAACATGAAAAATAGCATGATTATATTTAATTTTTTTTGATGCATAAAGTAGCGCTCCCACAGTATAAAAAACACCTCCTGCAAACAATAATTGCAATCCCTCTGGTGAAAAAACATCTATAAGTGGATTTATAACTAAAATGATTTGCCATCCCATTAGGATATACATTATTGTAGAAAGTTTGTCGTAACGACCTGTATAGAAAAATTTTAATACAATTCCAACCAATGCAAATGCCCAAGTACACCCAAAAATTATCCAGCCTAAACTTCCTTCTAAAACAATAATAGTAAACGGAGAATATGTTCCTGCTATTAAAACATAAATAGCAGCATGATCAAAAATATTTAAGTTCCTTCTTATTTTTGGATCTTTTGAAGCATGGTAAAAAGTTGATGCAGCATATAGTATGACTAAACTTATTCCAAAGATAACGATGCTTATTGGTTTCCAAAACCCATTAAAATGAATTGATTTAAGCAATAGAAAAGGCAACCCAATAATACTCATGAGTAATCCAAAAGCATGAGTTAAAATATTTAATTTTTCTTCTTTTTCAGAATATTTGGGGTTTAATACTTCTTTCATTTAGCTCTATTCGTGTCTTTCATATATAACGAGTCAGATAATAATTCGTTGTATATTATTTGAAATATTTTTTCTTTTACTATTTCTGTATCCTCAAATTCTAGACCTTTTGTATCAATAAATTGGTGTTGACGAACTCTAAAAGTTCCTAAACCTCCTTTAAAGAAATCCCAAGAAAATAATCTTTTACAATCATAATAGGTTTGAGGCACAATCGGAATTTGATGTTGAATTGCTAAACTAAATGCTCCATTTTTGAAAGGTGCTAAAATTACATCCTCAGTTGGAACTAATCCTTCAGGGAAAATTCCAATACTAGTGCCACCTTGAAGTCTCTTTTTAGCCATCGCAAAAACTCTTTTTCTACTTTCCGGACTGCTTCTATCTACCATAATAACGGCACGTTTGTAAAAAAATCCAAAAATAGGAATTTTTACTAATTCCTTTTTCCCAACAAATACAATTGGGTTTTTACTTAAAACTATTAACACAAAAGGGTCCATTAATGAAGCGTGATTGGGGCAAAACATATAGCTTTTATCTCTATCTAAAAACTCGTCTATTTGTTTATCAATTCTAAAGCCCATTCCATACACCAAAACATGAGCCCAACCGCGTATTAATTTCCAAAAAACAGGATAATAACTTTCTTTTATTGTTAAAACGAATAAAAAAGGAGACATTAATATAACAGTGCTTAGTATTAAAACATAAAACCAAAGCCTCCAAATCAGTAGAAAAGGTATTTTTAATAAGTTCATAATAACGAATGTAGTAATATTCTTTTGTTTGATTGAGTTTATATTGAAAACTGTATTTTTGTTTTAATAAATTAAAAACAATGTCTAGAATATTAACAGGTGTTCAAAGCACAGGAACACCTCATTTAGGGAACCTTTTAGGAGCTATTTTTCCTGCTTTAGAAATGTCTAATAAACCCGAGAATGATGCATTTTTATTTATTGCTGATATGCATTCACTTACTCAAATTAAAAATGGAGATACGCTGAGAGAAAACACATACAGTACTGCTGCAACTTGGCTTGCTTGTGGTTTAGATATTAATAAAACTGTTTTTTATAGACAAAGTGATGTTCCGGAAGTAACAGAACTCACGTGGTATTTAAGTTGTTTTTTTCCTTATCAAAGGCTAACCTTAGCGCACAGCTTCAAAGATAAAGCAGATCGATTGGCTGACGTAAACTCTGGGCTTTTCACTTATCCAATGTTAATGGCGGCAGATATTCTTTTGTATGATGCAGAAATTGTTCCAGTAGGAAAAGATCAACTCCAACATCTTGAAATCTCTAGAG
>CBFHOD010000039.1:9735-11944 GCA_965657365.1 Flavobacteriaceae bacterium | reverse complement strand
GATGTCGCCAACCGATTTAATAATATCGTGGGTGAAACTTTAGTTCCTCCAATAGCAAAAGTTCAGGAAGAAACAAAATTAATTCCTGGAACTGATGGTGAAAAAATGAGTAAGTCAAGAGATAACATTATAAATATTTTCTTGTCTGATAAAAAATTAAGAAAACAGATAATGTCTATAAAAACAGACAGTAAGTCTCTTGAAGATAAAAAAAATCCAGATACTGATACTATTTTTGCACTATATAAATTATTAGCATCTAGTGGTGAAATTGCTGAAATGAGAATAAAGTATGAGGGAGGAAACTATGGCTATGGTCATGCAAAACAAGAATTATACGAGCTTATCATAGATAAGTATGCTATTGTCAGAGAGCGTTATTTTTATTATATGGAAAATAAAAATGAAATCGACAAAGCCTTAGAAATTGGAGCAACTAAAGCAAGAAAAGTTGCGGGTGATGTTTTAAAAAGAGTTCGAAAAAAAATAGGCTATTAAAAATCGCTATTATTGGCTGTTTTTAAGGTTTTAAAAACCCCATTGACAAACAACACCACCCATTAAGGCTATTGAAACAATCCAATATCCGGCATTTATTACAACATATTTAATAGATTTTCTCTCAAAAATTGCTTGTATTGCTAAAATAGGTAATATGAAAAATGTCCCTACTAAGACACCATGAATAACACCATGTTTAAAAGTTCTGAAGCTATCTCCATGCTTTGACATGAAATCATTAAAATAAGCCAGTCTATCACCTGTTAAATCTGAAGTCCCTTCCATCAATGAAGAATAAACTCCAGTTTGATGAATCACTATAAATTGCAAGAAAAAAGCTAAAGAGAAACTAAAAAGATAGGATAGAGTAAAAATTAAAATCAGATTGGTTGTCTTCAAGGAGTCTTCAGAGTGCCCCAATAATTTCATCAAAGGTTTTTGAAAAAGAAAAGGACCGTACCAAATAAAACCAACTAATAAAGGGATAAAAGCAGCAATTGCTAAAGTTAAAAAATTGACATCCATTATGGATAAATTATATTTATAATCAAATATAATAAAAAATAACTCTTTGATTTACAGGTTTATGAGATGAAAAAACTTATTTAGGTTTTTTATCGTTATGTTTAATTAATTTTCAATGATTTTGCAATAGCTTCCAATTCAAAAAGAAATTCTCTTTTATTTACAGAAGGTGCATAAGTAAACCCTTCAACAACTATAAGTCTATCATTTTTTTGATCAATAATAGCATAGTTTAAAAAAGGCCCTGCCATGAAATCGTTTTTTACTTCCCATTTACCTCTAGTCTCAAAAGCACGATTCCCCAAAAAATTAGTTTCTGTAGTTTGTGGCGTATATGCTGCTTCAGTAATCATATACATTCCTTCTTTTGATCCTGGAATATATTTCTCACCAATGCCATCTCTCATGGAAACTATAGTTTCTTGAGATATTGTTGTGTCATTTAATGGCAAAGAATACACTAAAATATTGTTATTACCTGCACCTCTTGCAATTCCACTTTTTAAATGCTGTCTTAACCATAGAAATTCTCCTGTATCGTCTACAGTCTTAAATTCTTTTGGAATTGTTAATGAGATATTTAAATTTTTAAGGGTTTTATACATAGAATCATTCACTCTTTTATTATAAAAAACACGCTGCAATACCTTAATGTCTGAATTTTTAAAAGTTTGTATCAACACCTTCATATTCTTTTTCAAGATCATCTCAAGCCCTAGCTTATCTTTTGAAGAAATATAGACAATTGTCTGAGGGCTTGCATATTTATTGTAGACTGTCGAAAAGCTTTCTTTATCACTCAATTCAACTATAAGAATATTTCGATTACTTCGCATCATCGAAGAGAATCCGTTTGGAGCCACGTGACCGATAGATAATGTTCTTTCAGGCTGAGGTAAGCCTACCATTAATTCCCCAAAAGAGTTTCTAATTTCGTCTCCAATAGTACCAGTCCATAAAGAACCCTTTGCCACTACTGTAACTTTATTGTAGGCCCCAACCGATCTTGGCAGCACAACTTCATTATCCATACATGAGATAAATAAAAAAGTAATAAATAGAATTGTAATTATTTTTTTCATGCAATTAACTTTTAAATATTTTAAGTTTTTTTCCTGGCTGAATACTTTTACCACTCCAAATATTGTTCCATTCTTTAATTTGATTCACAGAAACTTTTTTA
>CBFHOD010000039.1:6867-9637 GCA_965657365.1 Flavobacteriaceae bacterium | reverse complement strand
GATGAAGGGAATAATGTCTAATTTATATTCCGGATTCAAAAATTGTAACATTGCTGTTTGAATACCTGTTTGTTCTGTGATTTGATCAAAACTTACAGTTCTTTTTATCTGAATTGTATCTGTTTCAAAATAATGAATTGCTGGAGTACTTCCCGTCAAATGATGCTCTTGTGCATATGTGAATAAATACATCGTTGCATAAAAAGCTGGAACATAACCTGCGGTTTCTCTTGGTAAAAATGGCCTAATATTCCAATAATTTTTATATCCTCCGGATCGTCTTATTGCCTTGCTAACATTTCCTGGTCCTGAGTTATAAGCAGCAAGAGCCAAATCCCAATCCCCAAATATTTTATATAAATCATTTAGATACTTACATGCGGCAATTGTTGCTTTAATTGGATCTTGTCTTTCATCTACGTAAGAGCTAACCTTTAATTTGTATTGTTTCCCTGTTGGGTACATGAATTGCCATAAACCTGTAGCACCAACCCTAGACTTTGCTTTTGGCTTTAAAGCAGATTCAACTAAAGCCAAATATTTCATTTCTAAAGGAATATCATATTGGTCTAAATACTTTTCAATCATTGGAAAATAATACGCTGCCCTAACCATAAAGTTTGGATAATATTGCCTTCTATTTTTTAAATAAGATTTAATTATTTTCTCTAATGCGGGGTTGTAGGCAAGATGAAAAGGAGTGGTTTCATTAATTTTTGAAAGTCTATCTTTTAATAAATTAACATCCAAAGGTATTTCTGAAACATCTGTAGTATCTATATTAGAGATATAATATTCCCTAATTTCATCCATGAAAACAGATTGAAGTTGGTTTTCTAAAACTAAACTATCTATAAGAGCGATGTCTTTAGTTGAATAGAGAGTCTCTACTAAAGATTGATTCACAGAATCTTTATTAATGACAATGCTGTCTTTTTTAACCTGTGAAATAGCAAATGTTGAAAGTAAAAAGAGCGCTAAAAAATATTGTTTTTCCATTTATTAAAATTGTAATTCTACACCAATTGGACAATGATCAGAATGTTTTGCATCAGGTAAAATAAATGCTCTTGAGATATTTTCTTTTAAGGGTGCTGAAACCATATTGTAGTCAATTCTCCAACCTTTATTATTAGCTCTAGAATTAGCTCTGTAACTCCACCAACTATAATGATGAGGTTCTTTATTTAAATGACGAAAACTATCTATAAATCCATTATCAATAAAATTTCCGATCCATTGTCTTTCTTTTGGAAGAAACCCTGAAACTCCTTTCATTTTTGGGTTATGAATATCTATTGCTTCATGACAAATATTATAATCTCCACAAATAACTAAATTAGGAATTTCTTTCTTCAAGTTAATTAAATACTCTTGAATTTCGTCCATATAATTAAACTTAAAATCTAATCTTAAATCATTGGTTCCAGAGGGCAAATACATGCTCATTACAGAAACTTCATCAAAATCTACACGAATATTTCTGCCTTCAAAATCCATAGTTTCTATTCCAGTACCATATTCTATATGATTTGGCTCTTGTTTACAAAAAATAGCTACTCCAGAATATCCTTTTTTTTGTGCAGAAAACCAATATTGATAAGGATATCCAGCAGATTTAATTACTTCAGCATCTACCTGATCTTGCTGTGCCTTTGTTTCTTGAATACAAATCACATCTGGATTTGCAGATTGTAACCAATCTAACATTCCTTTTTTAATGGCTGCTCTAATTCCGTTTACGTTGTAAGAAATAATTTTCATAACATCAATTTATAAATTCATTTCTGGAATTTCTCCCTCTATAATTAAAGTTCCTTCGGTAGCATTTTGAATATCTTCAACACTAACACCAGGTGCTCTTTCTAATAAATAGAACAGATTGTTTTTAATTTCTAAGACCGCTAAATTGGTAACTACTTTAGTTACACAACCAACTCCAGTTAAAGGCAAGGAACATCTTTTCAATAATTTAGATTCGCCACGTTTGTTCGTGTGCATCATGGCTACAATTATATTATCAGCAGAGGCTACTAGATCCATAGCACCACCCATCCCTTTTACCATTTTACCTGGGATTTTCCAATTGGCAATGTCTCCATTTTCAGAAACTTCCATGGCTCCTAAAATTGTTAAATGGACATGCTTCCCTCTGATCATTGAAAAACTAGTTGCAGAATCAAAAAAACTTGCTCCTGGCATGGTAGTAATGGTTTGCTTTCCTGCATTTATAATATCTGCATCTTCTTCTCCTTCATAGGGAAATGGACCCATTCCAAGAACACCATTTTCACTCTGAAATTCTACTTCAATATCGTCTCTTACAAAATTGGCAACAAAAGTAGGAATCCCAATACCTAAATTTACATAATAGCCGTTTTTTACTTCTTTTGCTATTCTTTTAGCTATTCCGTTTTTATCTAACATAACTAACTTCTTTTTCTAACGGTTCTTTGCTCTATTCTTTTTTCAAACTTTTCTCCTTGAAAAATTCGTTGAACAAAAATTCCAGGAGTGTGAATTTGATTAGGGTCTAAAACTCCTAAAGGAACTAACTCTTCAACCTCTACAACAGTTATTGTTGCTGCTCCACACATTAATGGGTTAAAATTACGAGCAGTTCCTTTAAATATTAAATTTCCTGCGGCATCTCCTTTCCAAGCTTTTACAAAAGCAAAGTCAGCCTTAAAAGCGGGCTCTAAAACATGCATTTTCCCGTCAAACTCTCTGGTTTCTTTACCTTTTGCAACTTCAGTACCATAACCAGCTG
>CBFHOD010000039.1:4690-6769 GCA_965657365.1 Flavobacteriaceae bacterium | reverse complement strand
GGAGTATAAAAGGCAGGGAAACCTGCTTGAGCCGCTCTACATTTTTCTGCTAAAGTTCCTTGAGGTGTTAATTCAACTTCTAATTCTCCAGACAGCATTTGTCTCTCAAACTCATCATTTTCTCCAACATATGAGGAAATCATTTTATTTATTTGTTTGTTTTGTAATAATAGTCCTAATCCAAAATTATCAATACCTGCATTGTTAGAAATACATGTTAAATTTTTAATTCCTAATCTAACCAACTCTGAAATAGCATTTTCTGGTATACCACATAAGCCAAAGCCTCCTAACATAAATGTCATGTTACTTGTAACCCCTAATACTGCTTCCCTAACATTATTTACTTTTTTATTAATCATATTATTTTTTTTGAATTCTTACACCAATTAAAATGGAAGTCAATCAGTACTAAAAATCTGTATCATCATCTACTGATGGTCTTTTTTTAATTAGATTTTTTTTGTCTACAGGTTCTTTGCCGCAATTTGTATCTATTCCTACATACTCAGGTTTTTCAAAATCTTCTTCACTAATATTTAAGCTTTTATCTGCATATACTTTCTTCATAAATAATGCCCAAGTTGGAAGTGACATCGTAGCTCCTTGACCCTCAGCAATATTTTCAAAATGAACAGCTCTATCTTCACCACCTGTCCAAACACCTGTGGCTAAATTTGGCACAACTCCCATAAACCATCCGTCTGTATGATTTTGAGTAGTTCCAGTTTTACCCGCTATTGGATTGGTGAATTTATAAGGAAACCCTGTAATAATATCTTTGTAGTAATGTGCTGAAGTTCGAAGTCTTACTCCAGAGCCAGCTGTGGTTACCCCTTTTAATAATTCTAATACAACATAGGCAGATTCTTCACTCAAAACTTCTTTAGTTTCTGGAGTAAAATCTGCTAAGACTGTACCATTTTTATCCTCAATACGTAATAGCATGTTGGGTTCAACTCGCATACCTTTGTTGGCAAAAGTTGCATAAGCACCAGTCATTTCCATCAGAGACAATTCTACAGAACCAAGGGCAATTGATGGTGATTTAGGAACTCTACTTTCTATACCTGCAGATTTTGCAAGACGTACTACATTTTCTGGAGTTACCATATCTATTAACCTCGCTGATATAACATTAATAGATTTTGCTAAAGCCTCTTTTAAAGAAATTTCACCTCCATATTTTTCGCCAGAATTTTTTGGAGTCCAAGCCTTAGGAATCCCAAACCTTCCTTTTGGAATCGTATAAGGTGTATTGGAAAATTTTTCACATGGTGATAAACCTAACTGATTTATGGCAGTTGCATACACGAAAGGTTTAAATGTAGACCCAACTTGTCTTTTTCCTTGTTCTACATGATCGTATTTAAAATATTTATGATTTATTCCACCAACCCAAGCTTTAATGTGTCCAGTTTGTGGTTCAATAGATAATAGTCCAGATCTTAAAATTGATTTGTAATATTTAATAGAATCGTTTGGAGACAAAATGGTATCTACTTCTCTTTGATTATTCCATGAGAAAACTCTCATATCTGTTGATGCATTGAAAGCAGAGTCAATTTGTTGGGCTGAATATCCATTTTTTTTCATCCTTCTGTAGCGATCAGATCTTTTTCTTGCTCTTTTGTATATGCCATCTATTTGCTCCTCTTCTAAATCATAAAATGGGGCTGTTTCATTTTTTTGTTGTTCTTTGAAAAAGTAACCTTGAAGATTAGACATATGTTCTTGAACTGCCTCCTGAGCATATTGTTGCATCCTAGAATCTAAGGTTACATAAATCTTTAACCCATCTCTGTTAATATTATAAGATTCTCCATTAGGTTTTGGATTATTTTTAACCCATTTTTTTAAATACCCACGAAGGTATTCTCTAAAGTAGGTAGCCAACCCATCATTATGACTTTCTGGAGTAAAGTTTATTTTTAATGGTAAGTTTTGAAGTGAATCCTTTTCTTCTTGAGAGATAAACTCATTCTTTGCCATCTGTGCAAAAACCACATTTCTTCTGGTTAGGGATTTCTTTTTGGAAATCTCTCTATTCGGATTAAACTGGCGTGGATTTTTTAACAT
>CBFHOD010000039.1:0-4592 GCA_965657365.1 Flavobacteriaceae bacterium | reverse complement strand
ACCCTTGGGTATTTAAATACATGGCAATGATTTCATTTTTAGTATACTGTCGTTCTAACTTGGTTGCTACAATGTATTCCTTTACTTTTTGAGTTAATCTTTTTAGTGTACTACTAGATCCACCTTTATTAAACAAGTTTTTTGCTAATTGTTGAGTAATTGTACTAGCTCCACCGCCTTTTCCAAGTTTTACGATAGCTCTTGCCAATCCTCTAAAATCTATTCCTGAATGTTCATAGAATCTTTCATCCTCAGTAGCAATTAGAGCATGTACAAGATTATCTGGAAGATCTTTAAAGCCTACAGGAGTTCTATTTTTAAATGCATATTTACCCAATGTTACCCCATCGGAAGAAATCACTTCAGTTGCTAAATTTTTTTCTGGATTTTCTAATTCTTCAAACGTTGGCAGTGTTCCAAAAACACCCCATGATGCTAATAAGAATAAAAGTGAAACAGATATGAAACCTCCTAAAACCAACATCCAAAATCGTATGATGTATTTTTTAAAATTTGTTTGTTTCTTTTTTTTCATCCTAATTTATTTTTTCAATTCTAAGACCAACATCTGTAATTCCTTGTAATTGACTAACTCCGTTAACCTCACCATTTTTTCTCATAGCTTGCCATATTAAAAAAGAATACTGGCCTGAAATTGGAAAAATAATATTTTCTTTCAAAAGAAGTTTACTGTGTTTAATTTCTGAAATTCCTTGTCCTAAAAATTTTCCATTTTTATCTGTCATTTCGTACTGAAGTGTATCTACAATTTTCTTGCCATTTGGAAAAACCACATGGGTAATTAAATAGATATTACTGAATTGGTAATTCTTATTGTTTCTGATATTAATGTAGACGTTTTTTCTTGAAAGTGTATCATTAATTTGAAACTTGAAGCCTAGAGAGTCTGCTTGTGACCAACTATTTTTTTTGAGTGCTCTATATTCATCAAAAACCCGATTGGAATCACAAGAAACAAAAACAAGTACTATTCCTAAAACAAGAATTAATCTCTTACTATTTTTGATTACTATTACCATTTGATTTAGGTTTTCTTCTCTTGTTTTGTGGCTTATTCTGATTGTTATTTCTTTTCTGAGCGTTTGGTGATTTATTATTTGACTGATTAGAATTCTTCGGTTTTTGTTGCCTTTTTGAATGAGAAGACTTAGCACCTACAGCCGTTTTATTTCTGTTTTTATTTTTTCTGTTTCTTCTTCTGCTCTTTTTTGGAACATCAAAACGAGTAAGACTGTCTTGGCCAACTGCGTCTTCAAAATCTACTGTAACTAGCTCTTCTATTTCAGATTCATATTCTTCCAAAGGAATAGCGACTTCATTATTTTTATTTAAATCAATAATTTCTAATACCTGTTCTAAACTCAGTTTAAACCATTTAGATCTATTTTCTTTATAGGTATACCAAAGGGTCTTTTTAAAAATATCCATTTTCACAAATTCTGCATCTCCTTTTTCAGTCTTTAAAACTTTTTCTTGTTTTGGAAAATCATTTAAAGCATCTAGATAGGTGTCTAATTCAAAATTTAAACAACATTTTAATTTACCACATTGACCCGCTAATTTTAATGGATTTAAAGATAACTGCTGATATCTTGCTGCTGTTGTTGTTACTTTTCTGAAATCTGTAAGCCATGTAGAACAACATAGTTCTCTTCCACAAGAACCAACACCTCCAAGACGAGCAGCCTCCTGTCTGGCTCCAACTTGTTTCATTTCTACTCTAATAGAAAAAGCACCTGCTAAATCTTTTATGAGTTGTCTAAAGTCTACTCGAGTATCTGCAGTGTAATAAAAAGTTGCTTTGTTGCCATCTCCCTGATATTCAACATCAGAAAGTTTCATTTTTAAGCCCAATCTCCCTAATATTTCTCTCCCTCTTTTTTGAGTTTCTAATTCTCGATTTCGAGCTTTTTCCCAAACTTCAATATCTCTTTGGGAAGCTTTTCGATAAATTTTCTTTACATCTTCGCTTTCATGAGATACTTTCCTTTTTTTCATCTGTACCTTCACCAGTTCTCCACCCAAAGAAACAATCCCGATATCATGACCAGGCGATCCTTCAACCGCAACCACGTCTCCCATAGAGATGGTTAAATTTTCTGTATTCTTATAAAAATGCTTTCGCCCGTTCTTAAAGCGTACTTCATAAATATTAAAAGGAGTTTCATTGCTTGGTAAAGTCATATTTGACAACCAATCAAAAACTGATAATTTTTCACAACCTCCGGTTGTGCAACTTCCATTGCTCCTGCATCCTTTTGGTTTACCGTCTTCCCCAGTACCACAACTTCCACATGCCATAAAATAATATATTTATAGAAGCTAAGCTTCTTAGAGTTCTTATAAATTTTAGCTAAATTAATGTCAATTAGCTCAACAGAATACACTGTAAAAATTATTATAATATAAAATTAGAAATGTATTTTGTAAAGAGTAAATATAAGGAATCTATCACAATCATTTAATTGTAAAAAGGATAAAAAATAAGCCCTGAATTTATCGCGAAAATCTGTGCTATTTTATTTCTTAAACTTTAACTTTTCTGACCTCCCTTTTTTAAAGATTTTATTGCTGGCTTGTTTACCTTTTCTGAGTAATTTTTGCTGTTCATACGACAATTGAATGACCTCTTGACATTCAGAAGAACAAGTATTCTCCATCTTTTCTGAACAATCAGAACACTGAATAAATAATAAATGACATGCTTCATTTGCACAATTCACATGATTGTCACAAGGGCTTCCACATTGGTGGCAGTTGGCAATTACATCCTCTGATATTTTCTCTGCTCTTCGATGGTCAAATACAAAGTTTTTACCAATAAACTTATTTTCTAATCCTTCAGATTTTACTTGCCTTGTGTATTCTATAATTCCTCCCTCTAGTTGAAAAACATTTTTAAATCCTTTGTGCTTATAATATGCCGAAGCTTTCTCACATCGAATACCTCCTGTACAATACATCAATAGATTTTTATCATTTTTATTACTTTTTAATTCTTCCTCAATGATATCCAATGAGTCACGGAATGTATCAACATCAGGAGTAATTGCTCCATCAAAATGACCAATTTCACTTTCATAATGATTTCGCATGTCTACACAAATAGTATTAGAATCCTCTAACATCCTATTAAATACTTCTGCGTTTACATGAATTCCTTTTGCTGTTACATCAAATGTTTTATCATCCAAACCATCGGCAACTATCTTGTCTCTAACTTTTACTTTTAATTTTAAAAATGATTTATTGTAGTGCTCAATAGCTACATTTAATCGAATTCCTTTTAAAAAAGAAATTGCATCTAATTGATCTTTTAAGGCTAAAAAATTCTCTGAGGGAACTGATAATTGAGCATTGATCCCCTCAAAGGAAACATAGGTTCTACCCAATACATCCAGAGTATGCCATTCTAAAAATAATTTATCTCTAAATAATTGTGGGTTTTCTATCTTATGGTATTGATAGAATGAAATTGTGATGCGATCTTTTCCAGCCTCATCTATTAATGTAGCGCGTTCTTTAGCGCTTAACTTATTGTACAGTTGCATGCTATACCAAATTCGTTAAACAATCTATTTTGTCTTTTACAGACTTTAACCGCAAAACTACCATAATTTTTAATAGTACGTTGAAAATTCAACATTTCCTTTGTATTTGAAAAATTTTTAAATTTTATCTATTTCTTACCACTATTAATTGAAGTCTTCAAAACATTTTTTAGCATCTTTGTACCTTGTTAATTAAAAACCTGTGAATTGGGTGTTAAAATGAACCCAATCACGAAAAGAATTAAACTAATATACTATGAAAATCGCTTTAGTGGGTGCTACCGGGATGGTAGGAAATGTTATGCTTCAAGTATTAGCAGAGAGGAACTTTGAGATGACTGAATTAATACCTGTAGCTTCCGAAAGATCTGTTGGGAAACAAATTTCATATAAAAATAAAGAGTATACTATCGTTAGCTTACAAGATGCCGTAAACAAACAGCCAGATATTGCATTATTTTCCGCTGGGGGTGATACTTCTTTAGAATGGGCACCAAAATTTGCAGCGGTTGGAACAACAGTCATCGATAATTCTTCTGCTTGGAGAATGGATCCAGAAAAAAAACTAGTTGTACCAGAAATTAATGGCGATGTTTTAACTAATAATGATAAGATTATTGCCAACCCAAATTGCTCTACCATTCAATTAGTTATGGCGCTCTCTCCTCTGCATTTAAAATATAAAATGAAACGTGTTGTTATTTCTACATATCAGTCTGTTTCTGGAACTGGAGTAAAAGCAGTTCAACAGTTAGATAATGAAGAAGCCGGAATTAAAGGCGAAATGGTATATCCTCACCCTATCGGAAGAAATGCACTACCACATTGCGACATTTTTTTAGATAATGGCTACACGAAGGAAGAAATGAAATTGGTAAAAGAGCCTAAGAAAATTTTACGAGATACTTCTTTCTCAATTACTGCCACTGCCGTTAGAATTCCAACAGCAGGAGGGCATTCAGAAGCTGTAAATGTTCAATTCCTAAATGATTTTGAAATCGAAGAGGTTCGTGAGTTATT